>NZ_LT707064.1:5423900-5757050 GCF_900156465.1 Pseudomonas sp. 7SR1 | reverse complement strand
GGCAGCACATCCTTGAGCTTGGCGTGCATGCTGCGCAGGGTTTTTTCCGTGGTACCCCAGTCGATGCAGGCATCGGTGATGGAGACGCCGTACTGCAAGTCGGCGAGGTCCTTGGGAATCGCCTGGCAGCCCCAGTTGAGGTGGCTTTCGACCATCAGGCCGATGATCGACTGGTTGCCTTCCAGGATCTGGTTGGCCACGTTCTCCATGACCAGGGGTTGCAGCGCCGGGTCCTTGTTGGAGTTGGCATGGCTGCAGTCGACCATGATGTTCGGCTTGATCTTCGCCTTGTTCAGCGCTTGCTCGCACAGCGCGACGCTGACCGAATCGTAGTTCGGCTTGCCGTTGCCACCGCGCAGTACCACATGACCGTAGGCGTTGCCCTTGGTGGTGACGATGGACACGCCGCCTTCCTGGTTGATACCCAGGAACCGGTGAGGATTGGAGACCGACTGCAATGCGTTGATCGCCACGGTCAGGCCGCCGTCGGTGCCGTTCTTGAAGCCCACGGCCGAGGACAGGCCCGAGGCCATTTCGCGGTGGGTCTGGGATTCGGTGGTTCGCGCGCCGATGGCCGACCAACTGATCAGGTCCTGCAGATATTGCGGGGAGATCGGGTCCAGGGCCTCGGTGGCGGTGGGCAGGCCCATTTCCGCCAGGTCCAGCAGCAACTGACGACCGATGTGCAGGCCATCCTGGATCTTGAACGAGTCGTCCAGATAAGGATCGTTGATCAGGCCTTTCCAGCCGACGGTGGTCCGGGGTTTCTCGAAATACACCCGCATGACCAGGTACAGCGTATCGGAGACTTCCGCTGCCAGGACCTTCAGGCGCTCGGCATATTCGTGGGCGGCCTTGATGTCATGGATCGAGCAGGGCCCGATGACGACGAACAGGCGATGGTCGGTGCCGTCGAGGATATTGCGGATGACTTCCCGCCCCTTGGTCACGGTGCGCAGGGCAGCGTCGCTCAGGGGAATATCGCGCTTGAGCTGGTCAGGCGTGATGAGGGTCTCGTTGGAGGCGACGTTAAGGTCATTGATCGGTAAATCAGCCATCGTGTTACTCGTCAGGTCACGGGTGCCGGCCGCCAGCGATCCCCGCGCGGCGGTGCACAGCGGATTTAAGCGCGTCGGGGAGCCGAACCTTATCGCGTTACGAGGCTGCTCGACAATGGGCAAGGGCCGGTTTAATGGTGCTGGGAGCGCTTGATCCGACCTGAAGGCGTGGCATTGGCGAAAAGCGCCTGCGCCAGGGCGAGGATCGGCCCGATGGACACAAGGCTCCTCGCCACGGGGAAGGGCACCTGTGTAATGATGTGCTCGGCCTTCAAGCAGAGGAGTGACGATGATGCAGGCAGGCTTCAAACCGCGGATCGGGGTGATCGGCACCGGGGCGATCGGTGGGTTCTACGGCGTGATGCTGGCGCGTGCCGGCCATGATGTGCACTTCCTGCTGCGCAGTGAATTCGGCGCGGTCGCTGAACACGGCTTGCGGATCGATAGCGCGGTCCACGGACCACTGACACTCAACCCGGTCCAGGCATATCGATCCGCAGCCGACATGCCGCCCTGCGACTGGCTGCTGGTCGGCGCCAAGACCACCAGCAATGCCGACCTGGCCCCGGCCATCGTCCAGGCGGCGGCCGATGGCGCGAAGGTCCTGCTGCTGCAGAACGGTCTCGATGTCGAAGACGAACTCCGGCCCCTGTTGCCCGAATCGTTGCATCTGCTGGGCGGCCTGTGCCTGATCTGTGTGAACCGTGTCGGCCCGGGCGTCGTCGCGCATCAGGCCCTTGGCTCG
This sequence comes from Pseudomonas sp. 7SR1, assembly GCF_900156465.1. Classification (NCBI taxonomy): domain Bacteria; kingdom Pseudomonadati; phylum Pseudomonadota; class Gammaproteobacteria; order Pseudomonadales; family Pseudomonadaceae; genus Pseudomonas; species Pseudomonas sp. 7SR1. The sequence continues at coordinate 5,755,247 of NZ_LT707064.1, read as the reverse complement.
GTGAATATCGGTTATCACAGCGGTTCATGCGCTGACCAGGCCGGGCGCATGGCGGTCGTCGAGGAGGCCGCGACGCTGTTTCGTGCCGCCGGCATCGACTCCCAGGCGATGCCTGACCTGCGACAGGCCCGCTGGCAGAAGCTGGTGTGGAACGTGCCGTACAACGGCCTGTCCGTCCTGCTGGGGGCCAGCACCACCCCGTTGATGGCTGACGACCGCAGCCGCGAGCTGATCCGGGCGTTGATGGAGGAGGTGGTGCGTGGTGCCCAGGCCTGCGGTCATCACGTCGCGCCAGGCTACGCCGAGTATCTGTTTACGATGACCGACAAGATGCCCGATTACTGGCCAAGCATGTATCACGACTTTTCCCACAAGCGTGCGCTGGAACTGGATGCGATCTACTGCCGGCCATTGGCGGCGGCGAAAGCGGCAGGTTGTGAATTACCGAAAATCGAAGCCTTGTACCAGGCGCTGGCGTTCATCGACGGACGCAACCGCTGATCGGGCGGAAGGGGGAGGCATGGCAAACACCATCGATGACAGGCTGGTGCTGGCGATCTCTTCACGGGCGCTGTTCGACCTGAGGGAAAGCCACAAGGTGTATCTGTCGAGTGGCGTCGAAGCCTATCGGCAGTACCAGATCGAGCACGAAGACGAGGTCCTCGAACCTGGCGATGCGTTCGCCCTCGTGCAAAAGCTGCTCAGCCTCAACGAGCATCTGGGGCGTGCCCGGGTCGAGGTAATCCTGGTGTCGCGCAACAGTGCCGACACGGGGCTTCGGGTGTTCAACTCGATCCATCATTACGGCCTGGCGATCTCGCGCGCGGCCTTCGTCGGTGGTCGCAGCCCGTACCCTTACCTCAAGGCGTTCGGCTGCGATCTGTTCCTCTCCACCCATGCCGAAGACGTACGCAGCGCCCTGGACGCCGGATTCGCCGCGGCGACCATCCTGTCGGGCGGTGCCAGCCGTGCCGCCAGCGAAGAGTTGCGCATTGCCTTCGATGGCGATGCGGTGCTGTTTTCCGATGAGTCGGAGCGCATCTACCAGAGCGGCGGGCTGGAGGCTTTCCAGGCCAGCGAGCGACAGGCCGCCCGCGAGCCGCTGCGAGGCGGGCCGTTCAAAGGGTTCCTGGCGGCGCTCAATGCGCTGCAGCGCGAGTTTCCCGAGGACGCCTGCCCGATTCGCACTGCCTTGGTCACCGCCCGTTCGGCTCCCGCCCATGAGCGGGTCATCCGCACCTTGCGCGAATGGGACATCCGTCTGGACGAGTCACTGTTTCTCGGCGGCCTGACCAAGTCGGCATTCCTCGAAGCCTTTGCCGCCGACGTGTTTTTCGACGACCAGACCGGCCACTGCGAACTGGCTCGCGAAGTGGTCGCCACAGGTCACGTACCCCACGGCATCAGTAACGAAGTCAAGCCCTGACGAGCCGTCGTCCGGGACGTCAAGCCACACGTCGTAGTCCCCGAGGCACTGCTAAGCTGAATCAATCTCCGCCATTCTGGCACGCGAGGAGGTCACATGATTCGTTCGATGCTGTATGCCACAGACCTGGGGCTGTATGCCCCCTATGTGATGCAGCATGCCTTGGCGTTGGCACGGACGTTTGAAGCCGAGTTGTATGTGGTGCATGCGGTAGAGCCGATGGGGCTGTTCGCCGAATCGGTGTTGCAAAGCTATCTCGACGAGCAGGCGCTGAACGAATTTCATCGACAGGGTCTGAATACCGTGATGGCCAATATCGAACAGCGGGTGCTCGACAGTTTTCGCGAAGAATTGGGGGAGGGGCAGCAGGACTTGAAGCTGATCAAATCGGTCAGGGTGTATCAGGGCGATCCTTCCCAGGTCATTCTCGAACAGGCAGCGAAACTCTCTGTCGATTTGCTGATCGTAGGCAGTCATTGCCAAGGGGCAAGTGGTGAGACGCCCTTGGGCAGGACCGCTGCGCGGGTATTGCAGTTATCCCGGGTGCCGGTGTACCTGGTGCCGCTGGTGCAGCGTCGGCGCCAGGGAGAAGCTTGAGGCTAAATGATGGCTTTTCATAAAAAGTTCTAGATTTATTGTCGTGACCATTCATATAGTTATATACCGTCGCTGATGCCCGTGGCGTCCAACTGCTTTGAGGGATACATATGAAGCTTCAACAACTGCGCTACATCTGGGAAGTGGCGCACCACGACCTCAACGTTTCCGCTACCGCACAAAGCCTCTATACGTCGCAACCCGGCATCAGCAAGCAGATCCGACTGTTGGAAGACGAGCTGGGAGTGGAAGTCTTCGCCCGCAGTGGCAAGCACCTGACCCGCGTGACCCCGGCCGGTGAGCGCATCATCACCACGGCCGGCGAGATCCTGCGCAAGGTCGAGAGCATCAAGCAGATCGCCCAGGAGTTCTCCAACGAGAAAAAAGGCACCCTGTCGATCGCCACCACTCACACCCAGGCCCGCTACGCGCTGCCGCCGGTGATCAGCAATTTCATCAAGCAATACCCGGACGTGGCCCTGCACATGCACCAGGGGTCGCCCATGCAGATCGCCGAGATGGCCGCCGACGGCACGGTGGATTTCGCCATCGCCACCGAGGCCCTGGAGTTGTTCGGCGACCTGGTGATGATGCCGTGCTATCGCTGGAACCGTTGTGTGGCCGTGCCCCAGGGCCATCCGTTGACCAAGCTGCCAAAGCTGACGCTCGAAGCGCTGGCCGAATACCCCATCGTGACGTATGTGTTCGGGTTCACCGGCCGGTCGAAACTCGACGAAGCCTTCAGCCACCGTGGGCTGACCCCGAAAGTGGTGTTCACCGCCGCCGATGCCGACGTGATCAAGACTTATGTACGTCTCGGCCTGGGCGTGGGTATCGTGGCGAAAATGGCCGTCGACACCAAGCTCGACAGCGACCTGGTCGTGCTGGACGCCAGTGAGCTGTTCGAATCGAGCGTGACCAAGATCGGATTCCGCCGCGGCACTTTCCTGCGGGGATTCATGTGCGATTTCATCGAGAAATTCGCGCCACACCTGACCCGGGAAGTCATGGCCAAGGCCATCCAGTGCCATAACAAGCAGGAACTCGAGGAACTGTTCGACGGCGTCGAACTACCGGTACATTGATACCAGAGAGCGTACGAAAAGGTCGTCGTGTACCTTTTCGTACGCCCTAGATCACCTCGGTGACAGCGAACTGTTGCCGGGTACCCGCCACCACGATCTCCACCTCATCGCCTTCGAACTTGCCCAGCAGGCCTCGGCCCAGGGGGGAGCGAGGGGTGATGACCGTGATCGGCTGGCCCACCAGCGACACCTTCAGTCCCGCTGCATCCGGCCCGAGAAACAGCCACTGCTCGCGACCTTCCTCATCTTCCAGGCCGATCAGTGTACCTACCTGGATCCCGCGTTGTTCGTCGTATGGCCTGAGCGCCAGGTTCTGGCAGAGCGCCAGGGCCTGGCGGATTTCCTCGACGCGTCGGGCTTGTCCGGCGGCGAGGTAGGACGCTTCGAGGCCCAGGGTGTCGTACTTGTTCTCGGCGATGTTCTCTTCATGGGTCGCGGCTTCGTAGGCGGTTTGCGCGGCGCGTTCGGCGATCTCGAGATCGACCTTGAGCTTGTCGAGAATCAGTCGGTGGACGGTCTGTTTATCCATGATCAATTGCAGAACTGTAGAACGTTGGCACGGCTTTTTTCGCTGGGGGCGTTCTGGTCCTGCTGCAGCCAGAACTGGCATTTGGGATTGGACAGGTTACGCGGATCGCTGCGGGCCTGATCCAGGGCCTGGCGCTGCTCGTTCCTTTGCAGGTTCTGCTGATACTGCTCGAACATGGGCGTGGGCGGCTCGGGAGGCGGCTGCACGGCTGGCGGTTGCGCCAGTTGATGCACGGCGCCGACCACCGGGGCCAGTTGTTCGTCGAAGATGAATTTCGACAGCAACCAGCTGGTCAGGACGATGGCGAGAAACCCAAGCCATAATCCCAGGGCAATGCTGAGGGTCAATTGCAGGGCGCCGAGGCGCTGGGCGGGCGGATGATCGGGCATAGCTGCTTCCTGGCAGGGCTCGTAGGGCGGTGATTGTCGCATGAAGATTAATCGCCGTCGGCCCTTCTGCATCATCGGTTTATTCGGGACAATCGCACCTTTGTCACAGGGAGTCGGGAATGACCGGGCGTTGGGATATCTTTTGCACCGTTGTCGATAATTTTGGCGACATCGGCGTCACCTGGCGCCTGGCCCGGCAACTGGTGGCCGAGCATCGGTGTGCCGTCCGGCTATGGGTCGACGACTTGCGTGCTTTCGAGCGGTTGTGCCCAGGCATCGATACCACCCTCGCGCAGCAGTGGCAGCAAGGGGTTGAGGTGCGTCACTGGGCCCAGGACTGGCCCGCCACCGAAGCGGCCGATGTGGTAATCGCCGCGTTCGCCTGCCAGTTGCCCAGTGCCTATATGGATGCGATGGCCGAGCGCCAGAAGACGCCGTTATGGATGAATCTCGACTACCTGAGCGCCGAGGACTGGGTCATCGGATGCCACGGGCTACCGTCGGTCAAGTACCGCCACGTGCAGAAATATTTCTTCTTCCCTGGTTTCCGTGAAGGGACGGGAGGCTTGCTGCGTGAAGCGGGTCTGTTGGAGCGGCGCCGGCAATTCCAGCAGGATGCCGAGGCGCAGCGCATGTTCCTCCAGGGCTTGGGGGTCGAGCGGGCGCCGGATGCGCGCCTGATCTCCCTGTTCGCCTATGAAAACGCCGGGCTGGCGAGTTGGTTCGATGCCATGGCGCACGACGCCCGGGCGTCCCACGTGCTGGTGCCGGAAGGGCGGATACTGGGGGACGTCGAACGTTGGTTCGCGGTAGGCCCGTTGGAGGTCGGCGCAGTGCATCGGCGTGGCGCCCTGACGGTGCAGGTGCTGCCATTCGTCCGGCAGGATCAATACGATCTGCTGCTGTGGTGCTGCGATTTCAACGCCGTGCGCGGCGAGGATTCTTTCGTGCGTGCCCAGTGGGCCGGCCGGCCACTGCTCTGGCACATCTATCAGCAGGAAGAGGACGTACACCTGGACAAACTCGAGGCTTTCCTCACGCTCTACACCCAAGGACTTGCAGAGCCGGCGCAAAAAGCGATGAGCGGTCTCTGGCGGGCGTGGAATGCCGGCCAGGACATGGCCGAACACTGGAAAACCGTCTGCGAGCGGCAGCAGGAACTGGCCGAACATGCCCAGGCGTGGTGCCTGGAACAGGCTTCGCGACCCGATCTTGCCACGGCGCTGGTGAAGTTTTATGGAAATTGGCTATGATACGCGGCCTAGATTTTTGTAAATCCCATCCAAATTCGGATATTCGCAATGAAAACTGGTAAAGAACTCAAACCCGGTACCGTGATTCGTATCGACAACGATCCTTGGTTGGTTCAGAAAGCTGAATTCACCAAGTCGGGTCGTAACAGCGCGATCATGAAGACCAAGCTGAAGAACCTATTGACCGGCTACAAGACCGAAACCGTCTACGGCGCCGACGACAAGCTGGACGACGTGATCCTCGACCGCAAGGAAGCCACCCTGTCCTTCATCAGCGGTGACTCCTACACGTTCATGGACACCACTGACTACACCATGTACGAGCTGAACGCCGAAGACATCGAAAGCGTCCTGCCATTCGTTGAAGAAGGCATGACCGACGTCTGCGAAGCCGTATTCTTCGAAGGCCGTCTGGTTTCCGTGGAACTGCCGACCACCATCGTGCGTCAGGTTGACTACACCGAAGGTTCCGCTCGCGGCGACACTTCCGGCAAGGTCATGAAGCCTGCCAAACTGAAGAACGGTACCGAGCTGTCGGTTGCTGACTTCATCGAAATCGGCGACATGATCGAGATCGATACCCGCGATGGCGGTTCCTACAAGGGCCGCGCCAAGTAAGCGACGCCTTGTGCATGAAAAAGCCCGACCATTGAGTCGGGCTTTTTCATTTCAACATACAGCAATTCCTGGTGGCGAAGGGAGCAGGCTCCCTCGCCATCAGGGCTGCGCAGCCCATTCACTTAAGGTGTTGCTTGAGCTCCTCGGACACCTGCAACATCGCCGAACGCACTGCCGGCACCTGGCTCACGACGTTGAGCAGGCCATAGTCGTGGATCATGCCGTTGTAGCGCACTGCGGTGACCGGCACACCGGCGGCGTCCAGTTTGCGAGCATAGGCTTCGCCTTCGTCGCGCAATACATCGGCCTCGGCGGTCTGCACCAGTGCTGGCGGCAGCCCCTTGAGTTGCGCGGTGGTCGCCCGCAGCGGCGAAGCATAGATCTCGCTGCGCTGTCCGGCATCGGTGGTGTAGTTGTCCCAGAACCACTTCATCATGTTCTTGCTGAGGAAGTGTCCCTCGGCGAATTGGTTGTAGGACGCAGTTTCGAAGCTGGCGTCGGTCACCGGCCATAACAGCGCCTGGAACCGGATCGCCGGGGTACCCTTGTCCTTGGCCATCAATGCCACGACGGCTGCCATGTTGCCGCCAACGCTGTTGCCCACCACTGCCAGGCGCTTGCCGTCGACATTGATCTGCTTGCCATGCTCGGCCACCCATTTCGTGGCGGCGTAGGCCTGGTTGATCGCCACCGGGTAATGCGCTTCGGGGGACGGCGTGTAGTTGACGAACACTGCCGCGGCTCCCGATCCCGCCACCAGGTCACGAACCAGTCGTTCGTGGGTCGGGAAATCCCCCAACACCCAGCCGCCGCCATGGAAGAACATGAACACGGGCAATTCCCCCTTGACCCCGGCCGGACGAACGATGGTCAGGCTGATCGACTGGCCATCCACCTGGATGGTTTTCTCGCTGACATCGGCCTTGGGCAGGGTCAGTTTAACCCCCGCCTGGGCGCCAACCAGTACAGCACGGGCATCCTTGGGAGAAAGCTGTTCCAGCGGCTTGCCAGTGCCGGCGTTCAGTGCATCGAGGAACGTCTGGGTGTTGTGCTCGACAATGCCGTTGGCGAAGGCGCTGCTGACGCTGAGTGCGAGAAGGGTGCCGGTCAGGGCTTTGCTGAATGTGTTCATGTTCGTCTCCTTGAGGTCAGTAGGGTCGGTGATCAGATGGTTACGTGCAGGCGGACATCGACGTTGCCGCGAGTTGCGTTGGAGTAGGGGCAGACTTGGTGAGCCGCGTCCACCAGGCTTTGCGCTTCGTCCTGATCCAGGCCTGGCAGGCTGATGTGCAGGTCGATGTCGAGGCCGAAACCACCGGGGATCTGGCCGATGCCGACATGGGCGGTAATCGAGGCATCATCCGGGATCTTGCGCTTGCTCTGGCTGGCGACGAATTTCAGGGCGCCGATGAAGCAGGCCGAGTAACCGGCAGCGAACAGTTGTTCCGGGTTGGTTGCCGCGCCACCAGCGCCGCCGAGTTCCTTGGGCGTGGCGAGCTTGACGTCGAGGATGTTGTCGCTGGAGATCGCACGACCATCACGGCCGCCGGTGGAAGTTGCGATTGCTGTGTAGAGAGTTTTCATGATGGGAGCCTCGTTCCTGGTTGATGTTTTGCGCTAAATATTTGTGCGCTAAGTAGGTGTGAAGAGAATGTATAGCGCAAATATCTTGCGCGCAAGATAAATTTTCGAGGCGGATGGATTTTTTTAGATCGGAAGGTCTTGAACCCTTGATATAGAGCGTTCCAAGCGGTGAAAAAAATTTGATACGCCGGCTTCGAGTAGGCCTTTGTGGACAGACCTGGCCTACATAAGGAAGTCGGGTAAGGATGAAATGGGGGGCGCAGGCAGGAATATGCGGGGTGCGAAGGCTGAGGGCGGGGGGGCGTGTGTGGGCCGCGCTTGCTCACGATGGCGCGGTGGCAGTCCCTGGCGGTATGACGACATACCGCCATCGCGGGATCGCCAGGCTTTGAGGAGGTGGAATCAGAGGCTGTCTTGCAGATGGCTGCGCAGTGCCTGCAGGTCCTGTTGCAGTTTTTTCAACTGCTCCAGGGTCTGGCCGCTGGCGGCGAGGATGCATTGGGGAATATCGAGGGCTTTTTTCTGCAAGGCGCGGCCTTTCTCGGTGAGTTCCACAACCACCACGCGTTCGTCTTCTCGGCTGCGGGTGCGGCTCAGCAGGCCTTCGGCCTCAAGGCGCTTGAGCAGCGGGGTCAACGAGCCCGGGTCGGTAAGCAGGCGACTGCTGATCTCCCCTACGGTCAAACCGTCGGTTTCCCACAGCACCATCATCGCCAGGTATTGGGGGTATGTCAGGCCCAGGGCTTGCAGCAGTGGCTTGTAGACCTTGGTCATCATCAGCGACGTAGAGTGCAGGGCAAAGCAAACCTGGTTGTCGAGCAACAGGGCTTCGCAAGGGTCGGGGGTGGCGTGCTGAGTACTCATGGCAAAACCTTCAATCAATGATTGGGATAAATCTAGCGGGCAAATCTTTCGTGCGCCAGACAATTCTGACGTGTTGCACCGATGTCACGTTTCGCCGAAGGCGTCGACTGCGTAGGATATGCGCCCTTGATGAGGGGAGAATCGTCTGTGATCGAGAGTTTTCTGTATCTGGTGGTCGGGGCTGCGTTGGGCACCCTGGGGGGATTGTTCGGGATTGGCGGCGGATTGATCGCGATTCCGGTTCTGGGGGTCTGGTTCGGTCTGGACCAGCAGATCGCCCAGGGGACGGCGCTGGTGATGGTGGTTCCCAATGTGATGCTGGCCCTGTGGCGTTACCACCAGCGTAATCGCATCGAGCTGCGCCATGTCCTGCCGTTGGCGACCATGGGGTTCTGCTTTGCCTGGCTTGGCTCGATCTGGGCCGTCGGCATCGATGCCCAGAGCATGCGCATCGGTTTCGTGGCGTTCTTGATCGTATTGGCGGCCTATAACCTGATCCGTATGTTCGCCACCAGCGCGCCGGCCTCGGCACAGATGCGCTATGGCTGGCCGTGGCTCGGCGTGCTGGGGGCGGTATCCGGGGCCATGGGAGGTCTGTTCGGTGTCGGCGGGGCTGTTGTCGCGACGCCTATCCTGACCAGCCTGTTTGGCACCACCCAGGTGGTGGCCCAGGGGTTGTCGCTGTCGCTGGCCTTGCCCAGCACCGGCGTGACCCTGGCTACCTACGCGTTCCACCACCAGGTGGACTGGAGCATCGGCGTGCCCTTGGCCGCCGGCGGCTTGCTGAGCATCAGCTGGGGCGTGAAAGTCGCCCATGCCATGCCGGAGCGCCTGTTGCGCGCCTTGTTCTGCGGCTTCCTGGTGGTTTGCGCGATCCTGCTCGCCTTTAAAGCTTGAAGCCTTCGACGATGTGCTCGGCCAGGCATTCGGTGATCGGCGACGGATTGTGCAGGTTGCGGATCAGCATGATGCTGGCCTCGGGCAGTTCCGGCAGGTTCTCGGCCTCGCCCAGTACCCGCATGTCCGGCGTGAGCAGGCTTTCCAGTTGCGCGGTGATCGCCAGGCCCGCGCCCACTACGGCCATGAGCGCCGACAGGCTGGAACTGTTGTAGGCCACGCGATACTCGCGGCCCATGGCATCCAGCGCATTACAGGCCCACTGTCGGCAGAAACAGTCACTGTTGAACATCGCCAGGGGCAGTGGTGTTTTTTCATGGGCGTTGAAGCACGCCGCTTCGGCCCAGACGAAGCGTTCCTTGCGCAATAGCTGGCCGATTTCATCCCCGGGTTTACGGGTGACGATGGACAGGTCCAGGTCCTGGCGCAGCAACAGCTGCTTGGACGATTCGCAATGCACTTCGATTTCGATCAGCGGATAGAACTGGGCGAAGCGCTGCAGGATACCCGGCAGGAATCGCATCACGTAATCGTCCGGTGTGCCGATGCGCACGGTACCGACCATGTGCGGTTCGCGCAGGGTATTGAACACCTCGCTGTGCAGCTTGAGGATCCTGCGGGCGTACCCCAATAGCACCTGGCCTTCGGCGGTGAGCTTGACCTGGCGCCCGTCACGCTCGAACAGGCGCCGCTGCAGCACATCTTCTTCCAGGCGCTTCATCTGCATGCTGACGGCGGACTGGGTGCGGTTGACCAGTTCACCGGCGCGGGTGAATCCCCCCTGGTCGGCGATGGCGACGAAGGTACGCAGCACTTCCGTATCGATGCTCGGGTAACTCGACAATGGATCAATCTCCGAGATGTATTGCATAAGAAACATTCGTTGGATTGATCTTAGCGGTGGCGCGAGACTTGAGCCACCCCCAACGGAGGACATCACGATGAAAGGTCAGAAAGGATACGTATCGATAGATAAGCACTCATTCCATCGGTTTTCCCTCAGCGATCTGTTGCACAAGTTTAGCCGCTGGTATGAATTGCACCATGAGCGTGAATTGCTCGCCGGATTGAGCGACGAGGCGCTCAAGGACATCGGTGTCAGTCGAGCGGATGTCGAAAAGGAAGTGGTTCGGCCATTCTGGGATGATCCATTGCACAAATGAACCATCCCTCCCTACACAAATCGATTCCCGGTGAGGTAGGTTGCGAGCAGACAAGGAGATCTCCATGCCCGCGACTGTATCCTTTACCCTCAAACAGGCCCGGCGCCTGGCGTTGGCCGCCCAGGGATTCAATGGGCGGCTGGCGCCGGCTTCGGTGCAGTCCTCGCGTCTCAACCGTCTGATCGAACGCCTCGGCGTGCTGCAGATCGATTCCGTCAACGCATTGGTGCGCTCGCATTACCTTCCGCTGTTCTCCCGTCTCGGCCATTACAATCTCGATTTGCTCGATCAGGCGGCCTGGAGCCAGGGGCGACGCCGGACATTGTTCGAGTACTGGGGGCACGAAGCGTCCCTGCTGCCTATGTCGATGTACCCGCTGATGCGCTGGCGCATGATCCGCGCGTCTCGCGGCGAAGGCATCTATCAACAGTTGGCGCGTTTCGGCCGGGAGCGCCAGGAGGTCATTCGCCGCGTCCTCGCGTCGGTCCGGGAGCGGGGAGCCCTGGGTGCGGGCAGCTTGTCCACTCGCCAGGAGAAGGCCGGTCCGTGGTGGGACTGGAGCGCCGAGAAGCATGCCCTTGAGTGGCTGTTCGCGGCCGGGGAGGTCACGGTGGCGGGGCGCCGCGGTTTCGAGCGGCTCTACGACCTGCCGGAGCGGGTGCTCCCGGCCTCGGTCCTGCAACAGCCGCTGCCGGACGAGGCCCAGGCCCAGCGCGCATTATTGCTGCACGCGGCCGAAGCGCTGGGAGTGGGAACCGAAAAGGATCTGCGAGATTACTTCCGTCTCGACCCGGCTGACAGCCGCGCCCGGTTGGCGGAGCTGGAAGAGGGCGGGCAGTTGCTGCGTTGCCAGGTGCAAGGCTGGAAGCAGCCCGCCTGGTGCCGACCTGATGTGAAGATTGTTCGCAAGGTAGCGGCCAGTGCCCTGTTGTCGCCGTTCGATTCGCTGGTATGGGAACGCAGTCGTACCGAGCGGTTGTTCGATTTCCGTTATCGACTGGAAATCTACACCCCGGCCCACAAGCGCGTGTACGGCTATTACGTCCTGCCGTTCCTGCATGACGAACGTATCGCCGCCCGGATCGATCTACGGGCGGAACGCGCCCAGGGCCGGTTGGCGGTGCATGCGGTGCACGAGGAAGAGCCAGGGCTGGACGAGGAGGGCATGCTGGCGTTGGCGATGAGCCTGCGGCGCATGGCCGATTGGTTGGGGTTGGAACGGGTTCAGCTCAATTGCCGGCGAATGGGTGGGGTACGCTTGGCGGTGGCGTTGGCCGGAATCGGTGCTGGCTGAGTCGGTCCCTTCGCGGGCAAGCCTGCTTCCACATCGGGCCGGGTCGAACACAAGAATCATGTTCATCGCCGGCCTACCGTGGGGGCGGGCTTGCCCCCGAAGATGTCGTTCAGTCGCGACAAGCTGAACGATTCAGCGCCGAACCTGCTTCAACGTTTCGGCAATCAGGAACGCCAGCTCCAGCGACTGATCGGCATTCATCCGCGGGTCGCAGTGGGTGTGGTAGCGGTCCGACAGGCCATCCTCGGTGATCGGCCTGGCGCCGCCGATGCACTCGGTGACGTTCTGTCCGGTCATCTCGATGTGGATTCCGCCCGCATAGGTACCTTCCGCCCCATGGACCTGGAAGAACTGTTTCACCTCCCCGAGGATCTGCGCGAAGTCCCGCGTCTTGTAGCCGCTGCTGGCCTTGATGGTATTGCCATGCATGGGGTCTGAGCTCCACAGCACCTGCTTGCCTTCACGCTGCACGGCACGCAACAGCTGTGGAAGATGATCGCCAACCTGATTCGCGCCCATCCGTGCGATCAGGTTCAGGCGGCCCGGATCGTTGTCGGGGTTGAGCACGTCGATCAGGCGGATCAGGTCATCGGGCTTCATGCTCGGGCCGACCTTGACCCCGATCGGGTTGTTCACGCCCCGCAGGAATTCGACATGGGCTCCGTCCAGTTGACGGGTACGGTCACCGATCCAGAGCATGTGTGCCGAGCAGTCGTAATAGTCATTGGTCAGGCTGTCCCGGCGCACGAAGGCTTCTTCATAGTTCAGCAGCAGTGCTTCATGTGCGGTGAAGAAGCTGGTTTCACGCAATTGTGGCGAGCTGTCCATGCCGCAGGCGCGCATGAACGCCAGGGTTTCGTCGATGCGGTCGGCCAGGTGGCTGTATTTTTCCGCCAGGGCCGAGTTGGCGATGAAGTCCAGGTTCCACTTATGCACCTGGTGCAGATCGGCAAAACCGCCCTGGGCGAACGCCCGCAGCAGGTTCAAGGTAGCGGTGGACTGATGGTAGGCCTGCAACAGTCGATCCGGATCCGGCACGCGGCTCTGCTGGTCGAAGCCGATGCCGTTGACGATGTCGCCCCGGTAGGCCGGCAAGGTCATGCCGTCGATGGTTTCATCGTTGGCCGAACGCGGCTTGGCGAATTGCCCGGCCATGCGGCCGACCTTGACCACCGGGCAGCCGGCGGCGAAGGTCATGACAATGGCCATCTGCAACAGCACCTTGAAGGTGTCGCGGATCTTCGCCGCCGAGAACTCCGCAAAGCTTTCGGCGCAATCGCCACCCTGGAGCAGGAAGGCCCGGCCCTGGGTCACCTCGGCGAACTGACGGCGCAGTTCCCGGGCCTCTCCGGCAAACACCAGCGGCGGATAGCTGGCCAGGGTCTGCTCGACCTGCAGCAGGTGCGCCGCGTCGGGGTAACGAGGTTGTTGCTGGATCGGCAAGGCGCGCCAGCTGTCAGGGCTCCAGGGTTGGCTCATCATGGTCTCTAATGGATTACGCTCGGACGCCCATGTTACCAGCAAATTAGTGCGTGACCTGCTGCCGTCGCCTGGTCGACAATCGCGCTTTTGCCCAGGCACCGGCCCAACCGGTCATGCGCGGCCTGGTTGCTATCGGGAGTTGAAATGACAGAGGAGCGTGTCGAGCATCTGCTCGCCGAAGTGCACGATGAGTTCGGTATGATCCGCGTGTTCGAGGTGGCCGATTACCGGTTCCTCGAATTCGGCGATGCCATCGAACAAAGCTGTGTGTTCACGGCAGATCCCAGCTGGCTCGAATACGATTACACCCGGGCCATGCTGATCGGTGCGTTGTGCCATGAGCAACCGGAAAGCGCGCTGTTCCTGGGGCTGGGCGCCGGAACGCTGACCCAGGCCTGTCTCAAGTTCCTGCCGCTGGAAGATGTCGAGGCTATCGAATTGCGCCCCGATGTGCCGCGCCTGGCCATCGAATACCTGGGGCTGGATGACGATCCCCGCCTGTATATCCGGGTCGGCGACGCCCTGCAGCTGCTGGAAACCGCCGAACCCGCGGACCTGATTTTCGTCGACCTCTATACCGACGTCGGTCCGGGCGTCGGGCATCTGGCCTGGGGGTTCCTGGAAAACTGCCAGAAGCGTCTCAATCCGGGCGGCTGGCTGGTGATCAACCAATGGGCCACCGATGACGGCAAGCCGTTGGGTGCGGCGTTGCTGCGCGGTTTGTACCACCGCCACTACTGGGAATTGCCAGTGAAGGAGGGCAATGTGATCCTGATCGTGCCGGCGGACCTGGAGCAGACACTGGATATGGAAGGCCTGATTGCCCGGGCCGAAGGGCTGGCGCCACGACTGGGCTATTCGTTGCAGTCATTGATCAAGGCGATCCGGCCCGCGACCTGATCAAGGGCCAGGAATCCCTGTGGCGAGGGGATTCATCTGGCTGGTGCGCGCAGCGCGCCCCTCCAGTGCTCATCCTGTCGGGAATGCGTCGGATACATCGGGGCTGCCTGGCAGCCCAACGGGATAAATCCCCTCGCCGCATTGGGTGTATGGCAAGCCCGTACTGCGGCGCAGCGATAAAAAAAGCTCCCTTTTTGGGCAAATTCCGGTATAGTGCGCGCCGGCCTTTAGCCGGGCCGCGTCAAGGTAGCGCAATTTTCTGAAGCCAGCTTCGGTTGCATGTCCGCACAACGGATGCTCTCTCGACGTTCTTTTTTCATTCATTCGTTTTCGCAAATCCCCGCCGACAAAGCTGCCAGGGCGACTCTTGAGTCTCAACACGGCATGCGCAGCTTTGGAGCATGGGTCTTTGCGGATGCACTTAGAGGCAGACCCATGACCCAGGAAATCGGCGGCTTCGCCGCTCTTGAACTTCATCCCAATATTGTCGCTGCAGTAGTCGCTACCGGCTATGAAGAGCCTTCGGCCATTCAGCAGCAGTCGATCCCGATCATTCTCGCCGGTCACGACATGATTGGCCAGGCGCAAACCGGTACGGGCAAGACCGCCGCGTTCGCCCTGCCTATCCTGCACCGCATTGATCCGTCCAAGCGCGAGCCGCAAGCTCTGATCCTGGCCCCAACCCGTGAGTTGGCGCTGCAAGTTGCAACCGCTTTCGAAACCTACGCCAAGCAGATGCCGGGCGTGACTGTTGTGGCTGTCTACGGCGGCGCGCCGATGGGCCCACAACTGAAAGCAATCCGTAATGGCGCACAGATCGTTGTCGCCACCCCGGGCCGTCTGTGCGACCACCTGCGTCGCGACGAAAAAGTCCTGGCCACCGTGAACCACCTGGTTCTCGACGAGGCGGACGAAATGCTCAAGCTGGGCTTCATGGATGACCTGGAAGTGATCTTCAAGGCCATGCCGGAAACCCGCCAGACCGTACTGTTCTCGGCCACCTTGCCGCAGTCGATCCGTGCGATCGCCGAGCGTCACCTCAAGGACCCGAAACACGTCAAGATCCAGAGCAAGACCCAGACCGTCACCGCGATCGAGCAGGCCCACCTGCTGGTCCACGCCGACCAGAAGACCTCTGCCGTCCTGAGCCTGCTGGAAGTCGAGGATTTCGACGCCCTGATCATGTTCGTTCGCACCAAGCAAGCGACCCTGGATCTGGCCAGCGCCCTGGAAGCCAAAGGCTACAAGGCCGCTGCGCTGAACGGGGACATTGCCCAGAACCAGCGTGAGCGCGTCATCGACTCCCTCAAGGATGGTCGCCTGGACATCGTCGTGGCGACTGACGTTGCTGCCCGTGGCCTGGACGTTCCGCGCATCACCCACGTATTCAACGTGGACATGCCGTACGACCCTGAGTCCTACGTTCACCGTATCGGTCGTACCGGTCGTGCGGGCCGCGAAGGTCGCGCACTGCTGCTGGTGACGCCTCGTGAGCGCCGCATGCTGCAGGTGATCGAGCGTGTGACCGGCCAGAAAGTGGCTGAAGTGCGTCTGCCGGATGCCCAGGCCGTTCTCGATGCCCGCATCAAGAAACTGACCAATAGCCTGTCGCCGCTGGTGGCTGACGCTGAGTCGACCCACGGTGATCTGCTCGATCGCCTGACCGCCGACATCGGTTGCTCCCCACGTGCCCTGGCTGCCGCCCTGCTGCGCAAGGCGACCAATGGACAGGCACTGGACCTGGCTGCGATCGAGAAAGAGCGTCCACTGGTGCCGAACAGCGCGCCTCGTGGCGATCGTCCTGAGCGTAGCGGTGACCGCCCTGACCGTGGCGACCGTGAGCGTCGTGCTCCGATCCCGCTGGCCGAAGGTCGTGCCCGTTGCCGTACCGCACTGGGTGCTCGTGACGGCATTGCCGCCAAGAACCTGCTGGGCGCCATCCTCAATGAAGGTGGCCTGGCTCGTGAAGCCATCGGTCGCATCCAGGTGCGGGACAGCTTCAGCCTGGTAGAGCTGCCGGAAGATGGCCTGGAGAAGTTGCTGACCAAGCTGAAGGACACTCGCGTGGCCGGCAAGCAACTCAAGCTGCGTCGCTATCGCGAAGATTGATCGGCCCCAGGGTCGACTGATCGAACATAAAAAATCCCCGACTGGTTCGGGGATTTTTTTGCCTGTGGCTGGGTGTTTCCTCAAGGACAGTCGTTGTGAAGGCAATCGCGAGCAGGCTCGGTCCGCCTGTCAACCGAACCGATAGATGTCCATCCCCAGCGTCCCCATTGCGAAGCCTTGATGGGCAACACTGAACTTCCCGCCGGCACCCCGGGCAAAATACAGCGGCAGCAGATGCTCGTCGCTGGGATGGCTGCGCACGGCGTTCGGTGCCTGGTGGCGGTAATCATGCAAGGTGGCTTCGTCGTCGGCCTCGAGTTTTTCCACCATCCAGTCACGAAATGCCTTTGCCCAGGACTCGATGCTTTCAGGTCCGGCGCTCCAGTCCAGGTCCCGCAGGTTATGGGTAATGCTGCCGGAACCGATCAGCAGGATGTCGCGCTGGCGCAGCGGCGCGAGCGCCCGGCCCACCCTGGTCTGCAACGCTGGCCCCTGGTGGCTGGGCAGGGATACTTGAACCACCGGGATGTCCGCTTCGGGGTACATCAGGGACAACGGTACCCAGACGCCGTGATCGGAGGGGCGTTGGCTGTCGAGGCGCGCCGGCAGATGCGCGGTGTCGAGCAATTCTGCGACTTCTGCCGCCAGGCCGGGATTGCCCCGGGCGGGATACTGCACGTTGTACAGGGCGGGCGGAAAGCCTCCGAAATCGTGCCAGGTGCGAGGCTGCGGATTGGCGCTGACCACCAACTCATCGCTTTCCCAATGAGCGGAAACAATGACGATGGCATGTGGCCTGGGCAATTGCGCGGCGATGCGCGCCAGTGCCGGGCCGCTGTCGCCAGGCTCCAGGGCGAGCATCGGAGAGCCATGGGAAATAAACAGGCTGGGCAGCATGAACGGGCTCCTGAGCGTTAAGATGCCGCCATCTTCCGTCAGGTCTATGATCGGAATCTAATATAAGTTTTAACCCGTTTTGATCGAATTTTTGGAGCGAGTCATGGAGCCTGAGTTTTGGCACAAGCGATGGTCGACGGATCAGATCGGTTTTCACTTGCCGCAAGTGAACCCTTATCTGCAAGGATTCTGGCCGCTGTTGGGACTGGAGCGAGGCAGTCGGGTGCTGGTGCCGTTGTGCGGCAAGACCCTGGATCTGGTGTGGCTTGCTCATCAAGGGTATCCGGTGCTGGGGGTGGAGTTGTCGGAAAAGGCCATCACCGATTTTTTCCAGGAGCATCAGTTGGAGCCGAGCGTGAGCGAGGAGGGGGACTTCAAGGTATTTCGCGCCGGTGACATTGAAATCCGTTGCGGCGATTTCTTTGCCTTGAAGCCGGGTGATGTCGCCGATTGTGCCGCGCTGTACGACCGGGCCGCGCTGATCGCCTTGCCGGCGCCCATGCGCGAACGTTACGCAGGCCATTTGCAGGCGCTCTTGCCGGAGGGGGTCGGATTGCTGATTACCCTGGATTACAACCAGGAAGAGATGCCGGGGCCGCCGTTTTCGGTTGGCGACGAAGAGGTGCAGCGGTTGCTGGGCAAGGCCTGGCGGCTGGACGTGCTGCAGGAGCAGGACGTGCTGGGGGAAAGTTGGAAGTTTCTCCAGGCGGGGGTAAAGCGACTGGATGAGCGGGTCTATCGGATTTCCGCACGCTGAACCAAGGGACATCGTGGTTGCCCACGTGTAAATAAAAAGCCCGCATTGCGCGGGCTTTTTATCGAGATCTACCTTAGCCGCGACGACGCAGTGCGTCGATACGCTCTTCCAGTGGCGGGTGGCTCATGAACAGGCGAGCCAGGCCCTGCTTGATGCCGCCGTTGATGCCGAAGGCAGTCAGGGTGTCGGGCATGTGCACCGGCAGGCCCTGTTCGGCACGCAGGCGCTGCAGGGCACCGATCATCGCACTGGTGCCGGCCAGGCGGGCGCCGGCGTCGTCGGCGCGGAATTCGCGCTTGCGCGAGAACCACATGACGATGGCGCTGGCGAGGATGCCCAGTACCAGCTCGGCGAAGATGGTCGCCACGTAGTAGGCGATGCCCTGGCCTTCTTCGTTCTTGAAGATCACCTTGTCGACGAAGTTGCCGATGATGCGGGCAAAGAACATCACGAAGGTGTTCACCACGCCCTGGATCAGCGCCAGGGTCACCATGTCGCCGTTGGCGACGTGGCCGATCTCGTGGGCCAGCACGGCCTTGACTTCATCGGGCGAGAACCGCTCGAGCAGACCCTGGCTCACCGCGACCAGGGCGTCGTTCTTGTTCCAGCCGGTGGCGAAGGCGTTGGCCTCGTAGGCCGGGAAGATCCCGACCTCCGGCATCTTGATGCCGGCTTCGCGGGACAGCTGCTCGACGGTCTGCAGCAGCCATTGTTCATGGCGAGTGCGCGGCTGGCTGATGATCTGGGTGCCGGTACTCATCTTCGCCATCCACTTTGAGATGAACAGCGAGAACAGGGAGCCAGCGAAACCGAACACCGCACAGAAGATCAGCAGCTGATTGAGGTTGAGATCAACCCCATTGGCCGCCATGAACCCGTTGAAGCCGAAAAGGCTCAGGGTGATGCTGGCAATCAGCACGACCGCCAGGTTAGTGGCCAAGAACAGCAGGATGCGCATCATGGTGGTAGCAAACTCCTCATGCTAAAGATGTAGCGTTATGCGGGGTATATAAGGTGCTGCCGCAGGCTATTCAACTCACCGACTATTTCAAACTGTGTCCTACAGGCTTCCCAAATGATTGAAGGACTTTTCTGAAAGTACCAGAGAAATGAAATATGCCTCTCTGGCCCCTTGAATGTTAGGCCTGCTGCCCATCAGTTGCCGAGCAGTCAGTGTAGAAGGGGCGTCAAAATCGGTGGAACGGATATGTTGCTGAATCAGACAGCGCGCGAGGCGAGGTACCTCGCGCGCTTGTCCGGCTTATTGGCGATAGGACTTGAGGAAGTTGCCGATCCGCCCAATGGCCTGTTCCAGGTCGTCGACCCGTGGCAGCGTGACGACGCGGAAATGATCCGGCCATGGCCAGTTGAACGCGGTGCCCTGGACGATCAGCAGCTTTTCGGACAGCAGCAGGTCAAGTACGAACTTCTCGTCGTTGTGGATCGGGCAGACCTTGGGGTCGATCCGTGGGAAGGCATACAGCGCCCCCATCGGCTTGACGCAACTGACGCCGGGGATGTCGTTGAGCAGTTCCCAGGTACGGTTGCGCTGTTCCAGCAGCCGGCCCGGGGGCAGGACCAGGTCGTTGATGCTCTGGTAGCCGCCCAGCGCCGTCTGGATGGCATGCTGGCTCGGGACGTTGGCACACAGGCGCATGTTGGCCAGCATGTCGATGCCTTCGATATAGCTCTGGGCATGATGCTTGGGGCCGGAGATGGCAATCCAGCCGGAGCGGAAACCCGCCACCCGGTAGGATTTGGACAGGCCGTTGAAGGTCAGGCACAACAGGTCCGGAGCCAGGGAGGCGGTGCAGATGTGGACGGCGTCGTCGTACAGGATCTTGTCGTAGATCTCGTCGGAAAACACCACCAGGTTGTGCTGGCGAGCCAGCTCCAGCATGCCCAGCAACACTTCCCTGGAGTACACCGCGCCGGTCGGGTTGTTCGGGTTGATGATCACCAGTGCCTTGGTGTTGGGCGTGATCTTGGCCTTGATGTCCGCCAGGTCCGGGAACCAGTTGGCCTGTTCGTCGCACAGGTAATGTACCGGGTTGCCTCCGGACAGGCTGACTGCGGCTGTCCACAGGGGATAGTCGGGGGCCGGCACCAGCACTTCGTCGCCGTTGTTGAGCAGCGCCTGCATCGACATCACGATCAGCTCGGATACGCCGTTGCCCAGGTAGATGTCCTCGATGCCGACGCCTTCGACCTGCTTCTGCTGGTAGTACTGCATCACCGCCTTGCGGGCGCTGAACAGGCCCTTGGAGTCGCTGTAGCCCTGGGCGGTGGGCAGGTTGCGGATCACGTCCTGGAGGATTTCATCGGGCGCTTCGAAACCAAAGGGGGCCGGGTTGCCGATGTTCAGCTTGAGGATGCGATGGCCTTCCTCTTCCAGGCGTTTGGCGTGCTTGAGCACTGGGCCGCGAATGTCGTAGCAGACGTTGGCGAGCTTGTTCGATTTGCTAACCTGCATGGCGATGTGTTCCCGAAAATGAACGATCCAGGCGGGCGTCTCGACGACCGTTCTGGTGATCCTGCGTCTGTACCCGTGCCCGGACATGGCACAGGCGTCACAATCCGTTTGAATACGCATGGAGTGACTGCCAGACTGGCGTCTGACGAGGCGCAATCATACGTGCCGCCCGACCCGCGGAAAAGCGTCGGATCGGGCTTTTTCAATTGCCGAGGCAAGACGATGGAAAAGTTGGAAAGAACCCTTGAAGAATGGCGTGCCATGCTCGACCCGGAGCAGTACAACGTCTGCCGGTTGAAGGGCACCGAGCGCCCGTTTTCCGGTAAGTACAACACCACCAAGACCGACGGTGTGTACCACTGCATCTGCTGCAACGAACCGTTGTTCGATTCGCGGACCAAGTTCGATTCCGGCTGTGGCTGGCCGAGCTTCTACGCGCCGATCGAGGGCAGTGCCGTGGTGGAAGTGCGCGATGTCAGCCACGGCATGATCCGCACCGAAGTGGTCTGCGCCAAATGCGATGCTCACCTGGGTCATGTGTTTCCTGACGGCCCTCCGCCCACGGGGTTGCGTTACTGTATCAATTCGGTGTGCCTGGACCTGGTTGATCGCCAGTGATGAAAGCCTGGCGAGGGGGAATCCCCTCGCCGAAGGTTGTCTGGGTTCGAATTAAATTGCACACAATTTAATTGCTCGCTATCTTCGGCTCCTTCCTTCCCGCTGGAGCCGTGCCATGAGCGACAACCTGCTGAGCATTCCCTGCACCACCATCAAGGGTGAGCAAAAGACCCTCGCCGATTTCGCCGGCAAGGCCGTGCTGGTGGTCAACACCGCCAGCCAGTGCGGTTTCACACCACAGTACAAGGGCCTGGAGACCCTTTGGCAGTCCTACAAGGACCGCGGCCTGGTGGTACTGGGCTTTCCCTGCAATCAGTTCGGCAAGCAGGAGCCGGGTAACGAAGGGGCGATTTCCGAGTTCTGCGAGCTGAATTTCGGCGTGAGCTTCCCGTTGTTCAAGAAAGTCGAGGTCAACGGTGCCAACGCACATCCACTGTTCGTCCAGCTCAAGCAACGCGCCCCCGGCGTGCTGGGTTCCAAGGGCATCAAGTGGAACTTCACCAAGTTCCTGATCGGCAAGGACGGTCAGGTGGTCAAGCGTTTCGCCCCGACCACCAAGCCCGAGGACCTGACCGCCGAGATCGAAGCCCTGCTCAAATGAAGGACAAACCCATCGAAGCGCTCACGCTCGACAGCCAGCTGTGCTTCAAGCTGTATGCTGCGTCGCGGGCAGTGATCCGTGGCTACAAGCCGATGCTCGATCAGCTCGGCCTGACCTATCCGCAGTACCTGGCGATGCTGGTGCTCTGGGAGTGGCAGGACACCGCGCCCGAGCAGCCCACGGTCAAGGCACTGGGGGAGCGGCTGCTGCTGGACTCGGGAACGCTGACACCCTTGCTCAAGCGTCTGGAGCAACTGGACCTGGTCCAGCGCCAGCGTTCGGCCCGGGACGAGCGGGAGGTCCACCTGAGCCTGACGGACACCGGGCGGGTCTTGCGAGAACAAGTGGCGCCGCTCAAGGCCCGCCTGTTGTGCGACAGTGGCATCGACCTGGATGGCCTGGGAACGTTGCGCGCCGGGCTCGACCAGTTGCTGGGCCAGATCAGGGCGCTGACGTCGTAGGCACCCACTGGTCCAGAACCGTCGCCAGTTCTTCGCGGCGAAACGGCTTGGACAGGTAGTCGGTCATGCCGGCGGTCCGGCAGCGTTCGCGCTCCTCGGGCATGGCATTGGCGGTCAATGCCACGATCGGCAGGTTCGGCCAGCGCCCGCTGCGACGAATCTGCCGACTGGCTTCGTAACCGTCCATCACTGGCATGTTGCAATCCATCAGCACCAGGTCGAAATCCCGCTGTTCGAGCTGATCCAGTGCTTCGGCACCATGGGCCGCGACGATGACCTCGCACCCCAGTTTCACCAGCATGCCCTTGGCCACCAGTTGGTTGACCGGGTTGTCCTCCACCAGCAACACCCGCGCGCGCCTGGAGGGCGGCTGTGCCTCGATCTGCTTGTCGTCGATGGCGGCCGCCTCGCTTTGCAGGGCACGACGCAGGATCTGGTACAGCGCATGGCGCGCCAGCGGGCGGGCCTGCTGCAACAGGGGGGCGAGGGTAGTGGCTTCTTCGCTGGGCATGAAACTGCCGTAGGCGGTCACCAGCAGGATGGGGGCGCTGAAGGTCGGTCGCAGGTTGAACAGGCATTCGGGGCAGTCGGTTATCAGCACATCCGGTTTGAGGCCCAGCAGGGAGTCATCGACGGAGCGTCGCTGGTAATCCAGGCCCCAGACGGGCAGCAGCATGTGCAGCAATTCGGCCAGTCCGCTGCTGGCGGCGGTGATGGCTACGACATTGCCTCGCAACGGTTCGACCACCGCCGCCGGCGTATGGCAGGGCAAGGGCAGGTCGGCGCAGAACTGGCTGCCGAAACCGGCTTCGGAACTGATCGTCAGGCGGCCTTGCATGGCTTCGCAGAGGTTGTGGGTCAAGGCCAGGCCCAGCCCGGTGCCGCCAAACTGACGGGTGATCCCGGCGCCGGCCTGGGTGAACGGCTGGAAGATCCGCGCCTGGGCATCCTGGGGGATGCCGATGCCGGTGTCGCAAACTTCGATGCGCACGCCGCCTTCGTAGGCGCTCAGCCGCACATCGACACGGCCGAAGCGGGTGAACTTGAGTGCGTTGGACAACAGGTTGCTGACGATCTGGCGCACGCGGGTCGGATCGCCCAGCACCTGGGCCGGGAAACGAGGATCGATCAGGCAGGCCAGTTCGACACTGGGGGCGGCATTCTGGGAGAGCAGGTTGGCGGTGTCTTCGATCTGGGAAGCCAGGTCGAACGGGATACGTTCGAGCTCCAGCTGGCCGGCATCGAACTTGGACAGGTCGAGAATATCGTTGAGCAGTTCGACCAGCACCTTGCCCGAGTCATGGGCAATCGACAATTGCTGCTGCTGCTCGGCGGTGAGAGGGCCGTCCAAAGACAAGGCGATCATCCCCAGCAGGCCATTGAGGGGCGTGCGGATTTCATGGCTCATGTTGGCCAGGAAGGCGGAACGGGCGTCGGCCATGTCCAGGGCGGTACGCCTGGCCACTTCCAGCTCTTCGTTGGACTGGCTGAGGCGGGCATTGATGGCCTTGAGTTCGGCGGTGCGTGCCGAGACGATGTTTTCCAGTTGCGCCAGGTATTCGGTGAGGCGATTTTCGGCGGTGCGCCGCTGCTGGATTTCGGTGGAGATGTTTTCGAACTGCTGGTTGGCGACCGAGACCAGTACGCCGATCTCGTCGTACTGGTGGCCGGAAGGGCATTCCAGCCGGCTCTGTTCGCTGCTGCTGGGGTCGCGGCCGGCCAGCTCGCGGATGACCCGTACCAAGGGCTTGGTCAGCATGACGTAGAACAGCGCCAGCAACAGCCCGGTCAGGATCAGGCTGCGGGCGAACCCGTTGAGCAGCGTGACCTCGGCCCTGCGCAGGAAGCGGCTGCCAAAAGCGTACGTATCGACCTCCAGGCGCAGCACTCCGAGGGATTCGCCGGGCAAATGGTCCAGGTAAAGCCGATCTTCGAACTGGCGCTGGGCGCCGAACAGGAAGTCGCTGATGAACCGGTAGTTGCTCTGGAGTTCGGGGCGTTTGACGCTGGCCAACACGGTATTGTTGTTGTCGATCAGTTCGGCGCCGATGATGGCCGGTGAACGCAGCAGGCCCAGGGACAACTCCTGGGCCAGTTCGGCGTCGATGTTGTAGGCGATGCGCGAGGCCGGGTTGTGGCTGATTTCCATCAGCGACAGGATCTCGCGGTTGATCGAGGCGTCTTCGCTGGCATAATCGATGCCGATCTGCATCAGGCTGAGCAATGTGCCCAGCACGAAACCCACCAGAACGGTCAGTCGGGCCTGCTTGTAAGACAGCCGTTGGGTGAATCTGATGTCCATGGAATGGTGAACCACTTACGTTTCCCTTCGCCGCTCAAGCATAGCTGATCATCTCTGGATACCGGCCTGGCCGGTTTATGTTGTGTGGGATAGACCCGCCATTGAATACGGCGTTTCGTCGCCGTAGCGTCATCATTACTGTGAACCTGCCCGAGGAGAAGACGTGGACTCGCGATTGAATGCTTTTCTTGAGCGCGCCGATGCGGTGCTGGCCCGTATCGAGCCGTTGCTGCCCGCGCCCCGGCCCGACATCGACTGGACCGCAACCCTGGCTGCCCGCTGGCAGCGCGACGGACGCAGCGGTTATCTGTTGCCGTTGCAGGTCAGCCTCGACATGCGCCTGTCGGACCTGATCGGCGTCGAGCGCCAGGTCGGGCAACTGGGCCGCAACACCCGTCAGTTCATCGACGGCATGCCGGCCAACCATGCATTGCTCTGGGGCTCGCGTGGTACGGGCAAATCGTCCCTGGTGCGCGCCCTGTTGGCCGAGCATGCCCAGGAGGGCCTGCGGCTGATCGAGATCGAACGCGATCATCTGGCCGACCTGCCGCGGGTGGTGGAGCAGGTCGCCAAGCTGCCCCAGCGCTTCGTGCTGTTCTGCGATGACCTGTCGTTCGAATCCGGTGAGGGTGATTACCGGGTACTCAAGAGCGTGCTGGATGGCTCCCTGGAACAGGCGCCGGATAACGTGTTGCTGTATGCCACGTCCAACCGCCGTCACCTGGTGCCGGAAAAGGAAAGCGACAACGAGAACTGGAAGCGGGTCGATGGCGAGCTGCATCCCAGCGAAGCCGTGGAGGACAAGATCGCGCTGTCGGACCGTTTCGGCCTGTGGCTGTCGTTCTATCCCTTCACCCAGGAGCATTTTCTCAATGTGGTGGAGCACTGGATCGGTGAGCTGGCGGCCAAGGCCGGGCTGGCCTGGCAGCGTGATGAAGCGCTGGATATAGAAGCGGTCCGCTGGGCCACCGGGCGGGGCAACCGCAACGGCCGTTGCGCCTATCAATTTGCCCGTTATTGGGTTGGCCTCAAACTGCTGGAGCACAAGGCATGATCGATCTGAAGAACACCGGCCAAGGCCTCGACGGCTACGACCTGTTATTGGCACAGTTGCAATCCCTGCTGGCCGATGAACGCGATTTCATCGCCAACGCCGCGCAGTTCTCGGCATTCCTGTTCAGTCAGCTGGACGACCTGAACTGGGCCGGGTTCTATCTCAATCGCAATGAAGAACTGGTGCTGGGCCCGTTCCAGGGCCAGATCGCCTGCGTGCGGATTCCCTTCGGCCGGGGTGTCTGCGGTACGGCAGCGGCGACCGGCCAGACCCAGCGTGTCGAGGACGTGCATGCCTTCCCGGGGCACATCGCCTGTGACAGTGCGTCGAACAGCGAACTGGTGGTGCCGCTGCTCAAGGACGGACGCCTGATCGGAGTGCTCGATTTGGACAGCCCGAAACTGGCGCGCTTCAGCGAGCATGACCAGGCTGGTATCGAGCGCCTGAGCGAGATTTTCCTGCGCTTGACCGACTGCTGAGCCCTTCGCGCGGGCGCTGGCAAAGCCTGCGGACCTGTGGCGGGCAGGCTCGGTGCCCGACCACACGCCTGGATCGGTAGCGACGGCGCCCATGTCTAGACGCCCGCCTGGTCCAGGAGGCTGTCCGCATCGACGTCATCGATCTGGTGCGGGTCGAGAAACTGGTTGGCGTAGCTCAGGTAGATCCGTTCATCGATGAAAAGCTTGAACAGTTCCGGGTCGATATGGGCGTTACGGCACATCGTCGCCATGATGCCCAGGGCCTCGCTCAGTTTCTTGGCTTTCTTGTAGGGCCGGTCGGCCGCCGTCAATGCTTCGAAGATATCCGCGATCGCCATCATGCGTGCCGGCAGGCTCATCTGCGCGCGCCTGAGCCGCTTGGGGTATCCGGTGCCATCCATCTTTTCATGATGGCCGCCGGCGATCTCCGCAACGTTCTCCAGGTGGCTGGGGAAGGGCAGCTGGCTGAGCATCAGGATCGTCTGCACCATATGGTGATTGATGACATAGCGTTCCTCCCGGGTCAGCGTGCCCCGTGGGATGCTGAGGTTGTAGAGTTCGCCACGGTTGTATTTCCAGGTTGGCACATCGAGCTGGAAGCCCCATGGGTTGTCCGCCGGGATCAGTTCGGCCTCGTGCCGCTCCACCAGGTGTTCGGGCTTGTCGGCCAACAGGGTTTCGACCACGGGGAGCGTCGGCTCGGGAGTCCGTGCCTGGCGCCGGTTCTCTTCCCACGATACGCCTAGGCGATCCTCCAGCGTCCGGGTCCAGGGACGCTGGGCAATTTCCCGCAAACGTAGCAGGTCGGCGTCGGCCATGGCTTCGGTGCCCAGGTTGCAACGCGCGACAAAGGCGAAGTCGTCATCGAGGCTGGCCAGCGTCTCATCACGCTTGCGCGCCAGGGCGGCGGCTTCGCCCCCGGTTGCCATGGCCTGCCAGTAGTCGACCCAGGCGTCGCGCTTGAGCACCTCGAAGCGCGTGCGGATTTCGTGGATCCGGTCGTTCAGGGTCTCCAGCTTGGTGGCCTTGTCCACCACGTACTCCGGCGTGGTGACCTTGCCGCAATCGTGCAGCCAGGCGGCGATGTGCAGCGCTTCCCACTCGTCTTCGGTAGGCCGGTAGGCTTCGAAGGCCGGCGCGTTGCTCGCGGCGGCGGCCTGGGCGAGTAGCAGGGTCAGGGCCGGTACCCGCTGGCAGTGACCGCCGGTGTACGGGCTCTTGGCGTCGATGGCGCCGGCCAGCAGCTGGATGAACGAGTCCAGCAATTGCTTCTGCCGGGCCTGCAGGCGCTGGCTTTCGATGCTCACGGTGGCGGTGCCGGAGACGGCTTGCAAAAAAGCGATGCGGTCCGGCTGCAGTTTTTCCAGATCGGCTTCGGTGCCGGTATCGCTGATCAACAGCACCAGCATGCCGACGGTTTCCTGATGACGGTTGCGCAGGCGGATACCGATCAGGTGCACGCGCGGAGCGTCCAGTGCCTGCAGGACACGCTGCAGGTCGGCGGCCTGCTCGTATCCCAGGGAGGTGACGAGATTGTCCGAGAGCGCCAGTTGCTGGAGCCAGGGCGGGCTGTCGCCACTGGCCAGGGCATGGCTTTGCAGTTCGAACGCTTCCAGTGGCTGTGGCGTGCCATGGATGACCAGCCCATACGGCTTGACCTGGTCGGTGTCATTTTCGCGCAGGTAGATCAGCCCGGCCTGGGCCTGGCCGATTTTCACGGTCTCGAACAGCACTCGTTCCAACAGTGGGGCGAAGCGGGTTTCGGCGCGCAGGCTGGCGGTGATTTCAAAGAAGCTGGCCAGCGTCTCTTTCATCCGGGCCATCGAGAGGCTCAATTGATCCACTTCCAGTACGAGGGAGTGGCGCGACACCGGGTAGTCGAAGTCGAAGCTGCGAATCGCATCCGCTTCCCGGACCAACGCGCTCAGGGGCTTGACCAGCAGCCTGGAAGTCAGCCAGCCCAGGGGCAGGCACAGCAGCAGCGTGGCCAGGGTAATCAGGGCGCCTTGCCAGCGCATGCGATAGGCATCGGCCAGCAGTTCATCCTCGGGCACCAGCAACGCCAGCTCCAGGCCCCGGGGCCCGCCTTCCTGCATGTGACTGCGGGACACGATCCATTGGCGTCCGGCTGCCTCCAGGCGCGTTGCGTCGCCACTGGCGTCGAGAGCGACGGCGATGGACGGGCTGAGGTCGCGGGCCTTGATCAGTTGGGCCGATCCGGTATCAGCGAGCAACCGGTCGCTGTCGGGATAGCCCACCGCGTTGCCCTGGGGATCGACCAGCACGATTTCAGTGCCGGCGGTCACTTTGTGCTTGGCGAGCGTCTGGGACAGGGCCGCGAGGGTCAGGTCGGCACCGATGACCGCTTCCTCGCCGCTTCGCCGGGCGAGGGTCGTGCCGATGTTGCGGGTGGAAAAGAAGACATAGGGATCGGTCGTGATCTGCCCGGCAGTGTCCAGTGCACTGCGAAACCAGTCACGCGTGCGTGGATCGAAGGTGCCATCGGCATTGTCCCGGGCGCTGATGAATGCCAGCGCCTGATCGTAGAACAGTGACTGGGAGCGCACCTGGCCCGAAAGGCCTGTTCGTTCGAGGGTCCAGACCTGATAAGCCGCTTCGTCTGGCGCGCTCACCGCGGTTTTCAGTGCTTGGGTGCGCAGTGGCCGGACCATCAGGAAATTGCCCTGGCGGTCGCCCAGGTACAACGATGCCAGGTTGGGGTTGTCCCGCAGTGCCTGGCTGAAAGGGGTAAGCAGGGCCAGGCGTTGGTCCAGGCCGGAGGCCCGCGTTGCCGGGTAGTCGGCCAGCAGGCTCAGCACATGGCGGATCGGCTCGTAGGTGTCGTACAGGTCCAGGCGCACGTCCCGTTCAATGCGGTTGAACAGTTGTTCGCTGCTGGAGAGGATGATCCGCGTGGTCTGTCGGTAGTTGAAGAGGCCCAGCACCACGCCGGTGAGCAGCAGGAGCAGGGTGAACATCACACTGATGTGTACGTGGAGGGGGAACCGGCGTTGTTCCGGACGCGGTGCGCTGGGCATTGCAATCACTCCGAGTGTGGGTACGCACTGCTGAGCGGACATCATAGTAAATACCGGGCTATTTTGCCTTGGCGACCTCGTTTTCCAGCACCTGCTCCAGCTCCGCCATGGCACGTTCGAGGGCCGTGGCGCATGCCTGGATCCGCTCGGGTGCCTGGGCTTGAAGGCAAGCGTTTTCCAATGCCTCGCATCGCTGGATCAAATCGGTCGCCTGCACGATCCGGGCTACGCCCTTTATCTTGTGTGCCGTTTCGGTCAGCGCCTGCCGGTTCCCATCCCGGGCGACAGCGAGCAATTCCTGGCGGTCCGAGCGGTTGCTGCGCAGCAGCTCCGCCAACAGCCGCCGGGTGGATGAAGGATCGCCGCCGGTCAGTGCCCGCAGGTTGTGTACAGTGAAGGTCTGTGGACGGCTCACGGACCTGACGCCTTTCATCCATTGGCTCAGGACATTCAGGCTGATGGGTTTGAACAGGCAGTCGTCCATCCCGGCGTCCAGGCAGCGCTGTTTTTCTTCGGGTTGTGCATTGGCGGTAAATCCCAGGAGGGTACAGGGCGGCAGGTTCTGTCCGGACTCGTACCTGCGGATTGACCGGGCCAGCTCGTAGCCGCTCATGACCGGCATGTTGCAGTCGACGATGACCAGGTCGAAATCCCCATGCTGCCAGGCGGTGAGCCCTTGTGCGCCATCGTCGGCGACCTGGTAGCGATGACCGAGGTATTCCAGTTGCTGTGACATCAACAGGCGATTGGCCGGATGGTCGTCCACCACCAGCACATTCAGGGCGGCCGCCGCCGTTTCGATCACCGGCTCAGGCACAGCGCAGGCCGTCACCGTAGGCAGTACGCTCAATTGCAGGCAGACTCGGACCTGGGTACCGGCTCCCGGTTGGCTGTTCATATGCAGGCTGCCCCCCATCATGCGACACAGGTTGCGACTGATCACCAGTCCCAGCCCGGCGCCCTTGCGGGCCATGCGGCTGGTATTGTCGGCCTGGGCAAAAGGCTCGAACAGTCGGTTCAGGTCGCTGGGGCTGATGCCGATGCCGCTGTCGCTGACATCCAGGCGCATTTGCAGGAGATCGTCACGCTCGGTTCGAGACAGCTGGACATCAACCCTTACCCAGCCCTGCTCGGTGAACTTGAGGGCGTTGCTGATCAGGTTCGAAATCACCTGCTTGAATCGCAAGGGGTCTATCAGTACGTCCGGGTTGTCGTCTGCCGGGTCGAGCTGCAGTGTCAGCGCCAGGTTCTTCTGTCGGGCCACACCTTCGAACACTCGGATGACCGATTGCAGCAAGGCCCTGAGATTGACCCGTTCGGGAGCCAGGCTCAGGTGGCCCGACTCGATGCGAGCGATGTCCAGGATATCGCCGATCAGTTCCAGCATGCCGGAGGCCGATTCGTAGGCGACGGCGATGGCGGCCCGGTCCACCTGGCCCTTGTCGGCATGCTTGAGGGCCAGTTCAAGCATGCCGATCACCGCGTTCATGGGGGTGCGGATTTCGTGGCTCATGGTCGCCAGGAAGGTGCTCTTGGCCCGGTTCGCATCATCGGCCCGCTCCTTGGCGGCCCGCAGTTCATCGAAAAGCTGCCGTCGTTCACTGATGTCGATCCAGCCGCCGATGATGCCTTGTACCTGGGCGGCGGCGTTGCGGTAGGGAAGGATCCAGTGATAGATCGTCAGTCGCCTGTCGCCGATGTGCAGCGGCCTGTCGACGATCAATGGGGTGCCTTCCTCCATGACCCGCTGGTAGTCCGCCTGGTACTCCCTGGCCTCGAAGGCATTGCTCATGGAGCCGGGCATCACGTTCTTGCCAATGACGTCTTCGCGCCGTGCATCGAAGGCCTCCAGATAGCTGTCGTTACAGCTCTGCAGGACGCCGTCGCGGTCTCTGACGTAAATGGGATGTGGCGTGCCGTTGACCAGCGAACGCATGAACTCCAGCTGGTCGTTGAGCGCCAGTTCCGCTCGCTGGCGCTGGCGGATCTGCCGCCGCATGTAGGCGTTCCAGGCCAGGGACAGCAGCAGTAGCAGGCCGACCCCCGCGACGATCTGGAAGAACAGGCGGTTATAGGTGCGCCAGGTGTGCTCCGATGCCGGGACGTAGCCCCGCCACCGGTTGTTGATGACCCCCAGTTCGTCGGGGTCGATGCTGGTCAGGGCCTTGTCGAGGATGGCGTTCAGTTCGGTGGCGTTTCTGGCCGTGGCCAGGGAGAACATGGCCTGCTCGGTGCCCACGGTGCTGCTGATCTGCAACGTGTCCCGGAACGCGTGGGACGAAAGGAAATAGTTGGCCATGACCAGGGAGTGCACGCTGCCGTCGACCTTGCCTTGGGCAAGCATTTCAACGGCATGGGCGGAGTCGGTGGTTTCGATGATCCTGATGCGCGGGTACTGGCGGTGTAGCCACTCGATGATCGGATTGCCTTTGGCGATCGCCAGGCTTCTTTCGCCGAACTGGTCGAGCACCGTCGGCGCAGCGGAATGCTTGGGACTCAGCAGCACGAAGGAACTGTCGACGTAAGGGCGGCTGAATTTAAGCTGCTGTTGCCGTTCGCTGCTGGGCAGGAGCGCGGCAATCATATCGGCCCGATCGTTCGCGATGGCTGCAATCGTTTCGCTGTCGTCCCGATGGCGTTGGATATCCAGGCGCAAGCCGGTGCGCAGCCGAATCAGTTCCAGCAAGTCGGCGCCTATTCCGCGAAAATCGCCGTCCGAATCGAAGAAGGTGAACGGGGCGAACGTTTCGTTCACGGCCACCCGGATCACCGGATGGCTGGCCAGCCAGCGTTGCTCCCTGTCGGTCAGTTGTATTCGATGCTCGGTGAGATAGAGGTCGCTGCCCGCGCTCCAGCGTTTGGAGATCGCCACCTGTTCGCTGATCGGGATCCGGTTGAGCGTGGCATTGATGATTTCCAGCAAGCGGGTGTCATGGCGCCGTACCGCGAAACCGAATCCATGGGACTCATGCTTGCCGAAGCTGGCCATGCGGATGTTGTTCAGGTAGCCCTTGTTGATCATGTAGTGGGTGGAAATGGTATCGCCGAGAAAGACATCGGCCTGGCCGAAAGCGACGGCATTTATGGCGTTCTGGTAGGAGGGGTAGGTGGTGATACGCGCCTTTGGGTACAGCCTTTCGACGTCCTGCTCGGGCAGGTAGTGATAGACCATGCTGAGACGCAGCCCCTCGAGATCCTCGCTCAGGGAGCGGCTTTCATTGGTTCGGGTGACAAGGACGGGCTGATCCACGGCATAGGGTGTCGAAAGGGCGAGTTCGGGATCGCGGGCTTCGAAACCGTTGGCGCTTCCCAACAGATCGATACGGCCTTGCTTGAGCGCAGCGATGGCCTCGCCGCGGGAGCCGAAGCGCAGGACTTTCACGGGCAGCCCGGTCGCCTGGGCGATAATCGCGGCGTAGTCGGCAGTCATGCCTTCATAGTCGCGTCCGCTGGTGGAAAGATCGAAGGGCGGATAATCCGGTGCGGAAGTGCCCAGTCTCAGTTCCTGCCGTTCACGCAGCCAGGCACGCTGGGCCTGATCCAGGCCGACCTCGACAGGGGGCGCGCCCGAGCGACCCAGAAGTGTGTATGGCTCGGGAGCGGCAGTCGCTGCCGCGAGAAATCCTGCACATAGCCCTGCGATCAATAGCAGGAGAAATCCTTTCATGCCTGTGGACATCCTGTTTTCTCACACCAGTGCGTTGCGCTTCGCCATTTCTATAAGTTCCACAAGGGACTTGACCTTGAGTTTCTGCATCAAGCGTTTCTTGTAAGTGCTGACAGTCTTGTTGCTCAGGAACATGCCCTTGGCAATTTCCTTGTTAGTGCGCCCCTGGGCAAAGAGTTGCAATACCATCAACTCTCGATCGTTGACGTTCTTGAACAGGTCCAGTTCCACACTTCGCGGATCATCGGGGCGCACCGGGTTGAGCGCCTGGCTCGGAAAATAGTTGTAGCCCGACAACACAGCCTTGATTGCACTGACAAGTTCACTGAGGTCCTCTTGCTTGCAGACGTAACCGGAGGCACCGGATTGCATGCAGCGGATACCGAACAGCGTGGGTGACTGCGCCGTGAGCACGAGGGTCTTGAGCGGCGTGGTCATGGCATTGAAGCGCGAGAGGATTTCCAGCCCGTCAAGTTTGGGAATGCTGATGTCCAGGATCACCAGGTCCGGCATGCATTCGCGCACCATTTGCATCGCATCGACGCCATTGTCGGTTTCCCCTACCACTTTGTAGCCCTCATGCTCCAGTAGCATGCGAACAGCGAGGCGGATGACCGGATGATCGTCGACAATGAAAACGGAGTTCATGAATAAAAGTCCCATGCGAGCATAAATAAAGCGCGCACCTTAGCCCAGTTAAAGGCCGTGCCGTACGAGGAGACAGGCATTCATCCTTAGTTTCAGAAGTTTCCTACAAAAAAAGAGGTTGGATACTACGAGGTAATTAGGTTTTTAGTAGGTAATAGGCGCGAAGTTGTGTGGGTTTTATTTGTGGACGTCATATTCAGAGCTGTTTGTCATGGGTTTAATGACAAACAGCTCCAAGGTTTATTATGGAAAAAACTCAGCAAAAGCCCCTTTACAGGCCGTGGCTGAAAGATGATGGCGCGCGCAAGAGGATCTATTGACGGATGCGGCCCGTCATCTCCTGGGCCATCTCGCTGGCGTAACTGTCGGTCATGCCGGCGATGAAATCGATCATCCGCAGGAATGCTGCATGCAGGGACCCATTGGGGTCGGGCGCGTTGTTTCCCAGCAGGTCGAGGATGCGGCGATTCTTGAATGAAGGGGTGCGGCCTCCATGCTGTTCCAGCGCAGCGCCACAGAACCCGTTGAGCAGGATTTCCAGGGTGGTGTAGGCACCGATTTCATTGAGTGTCTTGCGCTTGTCCTGGAAGATCTTCTTGCGTGCCATGTCCTTGGCATTCAATACGCAACGTTTGGCCGGACCATGCATATGTTCCACGAGATCGCCCGACAGCGTGCCGGCCAGCAACGCCTGTTGCTGTTCCACGAATGCCCGGGCAGCGGCATTGGTCAGGTGCTCGATGGCCTTGCCCCGCAGGATGGCCAGTTTGCGTCGGCGCGAATCCAGCGGCCCGAGCTGACGGTAGGTTTCCGGGAGATCGTCACCCACCAGGTCCAGGAGCAGCGACTCCACCTGTGAGTACGCCAGTAGATCCATCTCCACGCCATCTTCCAGGTCGATCAGGGCGTAGCAGATGTCATCGGCGGCTTCCATCAGGTACACCAGCGGATGCCGCGCCCAGCGCTGGTCTTCGATCTGCGGCAGGCCCAGCTTGTGGGCAATCTGTTCAAGCAGGGGCAGTTCGCTCTGGTAGCAGCCGAACTTGTGTTTCTTGTAGCCCAGGGAGTCGGCGTGACGAGCCGTCCAGGGGTATTTCAGGTAAGTGCCGAGGGTGGCATAGGTCAGGCGGGTGCCGCCGTCGAACTGGTGATATTCAAGTTGCGTGAGGACCCGGAACCCCTGGGCGTTGCCTTCGAAATTGAGAAAGTCGTTGCGTTCGGCCTCGCTCATGGCGTCAAGCCAGCCACGGCCTGCCGCCTGTTGGAACCAGTAGCGGATGGCGTCCTCGCCGGAATGGCCGAAGGGTGGGTTGCCGATGTCGTGGGCCAGGCAGGCCGATTGCACCACCATGCCCAGGTCGCTTGGCTCGCACCAGTCGGGCAGGGCGCCGCGGATGGTTTCTCCCACCCGCATGCCCAGTGAGCGTCCGACGCAACTGACTTCCAGGGAATGGGTCAGTCGCGTATGGATGTGGTCGTTGCTGGACACCGGATGCACTTGGGTCTTGCGGCCCAGGCGTCGGAAGGCACCGGAAAAGATGATGCGGTCATGGTCTTTATGGAAAGGGCTTCGGCCCAGCTCTTGCGGGCTGTGCAGCGGTTTCCCGAGGCGTTCGCGAGTCAGCAGGGTGTGCCAGTCCAAGGCCGGTTGCTCCGTTGAGTATTCGACACTAGCTTCCCTGTTCGGGCAGCGTCCCGCAAGCCCATCAAGGCTTGCGTGCGCTCTTGGCCAGTTTGATCAGCGGCAGCAACGTTGTAGCCAGTCGGACCAGGCGTGCCAGGCCACCGCTGCGTCCACTGCGGGTCCGCTTGCCGGTGATGAAGCCCAGCAGGGTCACTGCCGCCATACCCCACAGGGGCGCGTGTTTTATGCCAAAGCCTTCATGCCAGTTCTGGCTAAAGCCACGCACCCGCTGCAACGGTTGCAGCAGTTGGCGTGTTTCCTGACGGATTTCCTGGCGATGCATCTCCATGCGCAAGCGAACCAGCGCCTTGCGCATTTCCTGCCGTGTACGGGCTTGAGGGATATCGGGCAGGCTCATGGCAACAGGCGCTCCCGGTCATTGGACAATTCTTCCAGGGTGGCATGGAAGGGGGAGGACTCATCGTAGATCGCCGCCTTGAGCCGAAGACCGCAGAACAGCGCCGCCAGCAGATAGAACAGGCACAGGCCGATAATCCCCGCCATGCGATAGGTATCCCATACCAGGATCAGTACCAGTGTCGACAGGCCTACCAACAGCAACAGCGCAAACACCAGTGCCAGGCCGGCGAACAGCAGCAGGCTGACGGTACGGGCCTTCTGTTCCTGGAGCTCCATGCCGAACAACTCGACATGGCTGTGCAGCAACCCGAGAAACGCAGCTCCCAATCGGCGTGCCGAAGATTTTGTGCCCGCTTCGGACGAGCCCGGTTCGTTCATGTCCATCATCAGCGTCGTGTCGCCAGCAGGCCGATCAGGAAGCCCACCCCTGCGGCGATGCCGACCGATTGCCAAGGGTTGGCTTGTACATATTCCTCCGTGGCGGTCACCGCAGCCTGGCCGCGTTCGCGCATGGAGTCCTCGGTCAGCTTGAGGGTGTCGCGGGCGCGCAGGAGGGTCTCATGGATCTGGCTGCGCAGTTCATCGGCCTGGTCGCCCGCCAGCGTCGCGGTGTGCTCCAGCAGGCGTTCGGTGTCGCTGACCAGCGTCTGAAAGTCTTCCTTCAGGATTTCTTGAGCAGTCTTTGCCTGGGGTCTGGCCATGGATGGATCTCCGTAAATGACGTCTGAAGCGTTCGAGTGTAAGCCTTGCCGGAAGGTTCAGTGAAAGTGGCTGGTACAACTTTTGCTCGGCATTGGCTCAAGGTTTTGCCATGTACTGGTGCGTCGGGCGTGTCGATGCGCTGAAGTCGGGCGCAGGCTGGCGGAACCTTAACCCAAATAATCAGAACTCGCGAAACATCACTGCGTCTTGCTCCTCCTGGTGCACCAAAGCGGTTCGCCTGCCTTCGATCGGTAGTCGGATTGATTCAACTTGGTGCGCTGGGGCGGCGCCAGTCGCGTCGATGCTCTTAAAACTTTTTCAGGTCTGCCAATACCATGGAAAATATGCAAAGCGCTGTGGACAGTCTGGTCCATAGCTCCAACACGCTGTTCATTCTGCTCGGTGCGGTCATGGTCCTGGCCATGCATGCCGGTTTTGCGTTCCTGGAAGTAGGCACCGTCCGACAGAAAAACCAGGTCAACGCGCTGTCGAAGATCCTCAGCGATTTCGCGGTCTCGACCCTGGCGTATTTCTTCGTGGGCTACTGGGTTTCCTACGGCGTGACGTTCCTGCAGCCTGCAGCGGTGCTGAGTGCCGATCATGGCTACAGCCTGGTGAAATTCTTTTTTCTGCTGACATTCGCCGCTGCGATCCCTGCCATCATTTCCGGCGGTATTGCCGAACGCGCCCGATTCGCCCCGCAGTTGTGCGCCACGGTGTTGATCGTGGCATTCGTATATCCCTTCTTCGAGGGCCTGGTATGGAATGGCAATCTTGGCCTGCAAGCCTGGTTGCAGGCCCGATTCGGTGCCAGTTTCCACGACTTTGCCGGCTCCGTGGTGGTGCATGCCATGGGCGGCTGGCTGGCGCTGGCCGCCGTGCTCCTGCTCGGTGCGCGTAACGGCCGTTACCGGGACGGTCGACTGGTGGCGTTCGCGCCATCGAGCATTCCGTTTCTGGCCCTGGGTTCCTGGATCCTGATTGTCGGCTGGTTCGGTTTCAACGTCATGAGCGCCCAGACGCTGCCTGGGGTGAGTGGATTGGTGGCGGTCAATTCGTTGATGGCCATGGTCGGCGGAACCGTGGCGGCACTGGTTGTCGGTCGCAACGACCCGGGCTTCCTGCATAACGGCCCACTGGCCGGGCTGGTGGCGGTATGTGCAGGTTCCGACCTGATGCATCCGGTTGGGGCGCTGGCCACCGGTGCCATTGCCGGAGTCCTGTTTGTCTGGTGTTTCACCGCGGCCCAGGGCAAATGGAAGATCGACGATGTGCTGGGTGTCTGGCCATTGCATGGCCTGTGCGGCGTCTGGGGGGGCATTGCCTGCGGCATTTTCGGTCAGGGCGCCTTGGGCGGCCTGGGTGGGGTCAGCCTGGTCAGCCAACTGATCGGTACCGCGTTGGGCGTGGCCATTGCCCTGGCCGGTGGTTTCGCGGTCTATGGCCTGATCAAGGCCGTGCTGGGGCTTCGGCTGACCCAGGAAGAGGAGTACTACGGCGCGGACTTGTCCATCCACAAGATTGGCGCCGTCAGCCAGGATTGAGCGAGGCATCAAGGCTCCTTGTCCTGGTTGCCAGGATAAAAACCGTGCAGCAGGCGATAGCGGTCATGGCGCACCTGATCCACATGCTGGCGGACTTGCTGCTCCGCCAGCCCGAGCATGATCAGGGCGTGGGAAGCCAGCATCAGGCTCGACTCCAACAGTTCCGGGACCACCTCGCTGGCCCCGGCGGCCTGCAACTCCGCCAGCTGGCTGTCGTCGCGGGTGCGTACGAGGATCGGGACCTGGGGATTGAGCCGCCGGGCCTCCTTGAGCACGTCGATGGCGATGTCGGTCTTGTCGACGGCGATCACCAGCAAGCGGGCGCGGCCCAGGCCCACGGCGGCCAGCAGGTCCCCTCGACGTGAATCACCGTAGTACACGCATTTCTCCCCAACGGTGGCTTCCTGGATGATCACGGGATCGTCGTCCAAGGCAACGAAGGCCTGGTTTTCACGACGCAGGAAGCGCCCGATGGATTGGCCGACGCGACCGTATCCGCAAATGATCACATGGCCCGACAGGCCGGCATTGAGTGCGCTGATCTGGTCCAGCTGGGCCGCTTCGTTAGGCTTGCGGTGCAGGCGGGCGGCGATGCCCGGCGCGGCGCGCAGCAACAAGGGCGTCAGTAGCATCGAACAGAACGTCGCGGCCAGCAGCAGGCTGACGAGTTCGGCCGGCATGAGGCGGTTCTGCTGCATCAATGCCATCAGGGCGAAACAGAATTCTCCACCCTGGGCCAGGGCCAGGCCGCTGCGCCAGGCGGTTTCGCCGTCGCTGCCGCGCCATTTCACCAGCAGGGCGACCACGCAGCCCTTGATGAGCATCAGCCCCAGGGTCAGGCCAAGGATCAACCAGCCGTCATCCACGAACAACCGCAGGTCGATCAGCATGCCGATGCTGACGAAAAACAGTCCCAGCAGGATGTCGCGGAACGGACGTATATCGGCCTCGATCTGGTGTCGGTAATGGCTCTCTCCGAGCAACATGCCCGCCAGGAACGCGCCAAGGGCCGGCGAGAGCCCCATCAGGTGGGTCAGCCATGCCGTCAGCAAGACGATGACCAGGGCCAGCAGCACGAACAGTTCGGCGGAGTGGGATGCGGCCACTTCATGGAACAACCGTGGCAGCAGCAGGCGACTGGCCAGCAGCAGCCCGCCGAACAGCAGCAGCGTCTTGCCCAGCGTCAGGGGCAGCGCCCAGTACCATGCCTGGGTGCTGCTACCCGCGAACACCGGCACCAGGGTCAGCAGCAATACCGCGACGATGTCCTGGAACAGCAGCACACCGATGGCATTCTGGCCGTGGCTGCTGAAGATTTCCCCCAGGCTGGTGAGTTCCTTGCTGACGATGGCGGTGGATGACAGGGCCAATCCCGCGCCCAGCAGCATCGCGGCCAGCACCGGAGCGCCGAACGCCACCAGTACGCCACCCAGGAGCGCCCCCGAGCACACTACCTGCAGGCTGCCGAGGCCGAATACGACACGGCGCAGCTCAAGCATCTTGGACAAGGAGAACTCCAGTCCCAGGGAAAACAGCAGGAAGACCACCCCGAGTTCAGCCAGGTCCGGCAGTTCCTCGCTGTCGTTTACCCAGCCCAGCGCAGTGGGCCCGACCGCCAGCCCGACACACAGGTAGCCCAGCACCGGTGGCAGCCGCAGTCGCCTGAACAGGGCAATGACCACCAGGGAGGAGGCGAGAATGATCAGCAGGTTGGCAAACAAGGGAAACTCCGTTTCATGGCTTGTGGCACATAGCGTAGAAGACAAGCAAGCATCGGAAAGCGAGTCCGGTCAGTGATTTGCATCAGCGTTTTGCCAATATGGCCTGATACGGCACCCGGCTCGACGGTTTTCCGGAGCGAGCCTAGAATGACCGTCTATCTTTTGTGGGTCTACCTGCCATGCCTCCTGAAAGCGCGCTTCCTGAATGCCAGCTGTTCGGTACCCTGGGTTGTCACCTGTGTGAGGTGGCCGAAGGGGTATTGATGCATTTCGTTGAACACGGGTTGCTGGTGGAGCTGGTGGACATCGCCGAAGACGAGCAACTGTCGGAAACCTATGGATTGCGCATCCCGGTATTGCGCAGGAACGATACCGGTGAGGAGCTGGACTGGCCTTTCGATAATCCCGACCGGGTGGCCTCGTTCCTGCGTTGAGCGCTTTAAGGCCGGCGTTGTACGAGCATTGGCGTTGGCGAAAAAGGATGTCTTCGGTTACTGTATGTCCATACAGCTATCTGGAGTGCCGCACCTTGCTCAATGTCGAACAATTGAAGAACAGCGTGAACAGGATGTCCGTGGATGTCGTGCGCGAGGCCGTCCTGGAGTTGCGCCTGGACGGGTTGGTTACCGAAGGCAAGACACCCTTCAACAAGCTGCATTTCAACACCTGTTTCGCTGAGATCGAGGCACTGTTCCAGCGTGCCGGTTATCACAAGCAGCTGGATGTCGTGGGTTACCAGGGATTGTTGTACGCCTTGTACGACCCGGGCCGCTGGGAGGCAGTGGAGGTGCTGCGCTGGCTGAAGGAATTCACCGAAGCGACGGCAGGTTCCGCCCCGGTCACGGTATGAGGCAATCATGGCTGGGCGGGCTTGCGCGACTGTCGGATAATGCCGGCTTGTAAACATTGCCCAAGAGTTTTCAATGTCTGGTTCATCGTTTTCCGCCGCGCACCACCAGGCCAGTACCTTGTATCTGCCGCCCGGCCAATGGCAGACAGTGCTGGAATGCCTGTGCGAGCATTTCAGCGCCATCAGTCGCGAGCAATGGCTGGACCGGATTGCCCGAGGTCGTGTGCTGGATGGGGAGGGCAAGGCGATCGAGGTCGACTTGCCGTACCGTGAGGGATTACGCATCCACTATTTCCGCGAAGTGCCCGACGAGAAACCGATCCCGGTCGTCGAGACGATCCTGTATGCCGACGAGCATCTGGTGGTGGCCGACAAACCGCATTTCCTGCCAGTCACCCCCGCGGGTGAATATGTCGAGCAGACCTTGTTGCGACGACTGATCCGGCGGCTGGACAATCCTCATCTGGTGCCCCTGCACCGTATCGACCGGCATACCGCCGGGCTGGTGCTGTTTTCAGCCAACCCCCTCAGCCGATCGGCTTACCAATCGCTGTTTCCTGCGCGGCAGATCGAAAAACGCTACCAGGCCATTGCCCCAGCGTTGCCTGGTCTGACGTTTCCTCGGGTGCACAAAAGCCGGATGGTCGATGGCGAGCCGTTTTTCCGGATGGAGGAAGGGCCGGGCGAACCCAATACCGAAACAGCCATCGAGGTACTGGAAAAAAATGGCGAGTTGTGGCGCTACGGTCTGTATCCGGTCACCGGCAAGAAGCATCAGTTGCGGGTGCATATGAATGCCCTCGGGGCTGCTATCTGCAATGATCCGTTTTATCCCGATGTGCTGCGCGATGCGCCGGACGATTATGCCAACCCGCTCAAATTGCTGGCCCAGGGGCTGAGCTTCATCGATCCGGTCACAGCTCAGGAACGTATTTTCGAGAGCGCTATCGAGCTCCAGTGGTAATCGCTTCGGCTTTCGGACCGGCATGAAAAAGCCCGCAATTTTGCGGGCTTTTGTGTATCGGGTGCGGCGCTGAGGCTTAGAGGTCCTTGACGGTGCGGACCTGGTCCTTGTTCACGCGGGTCTGCTTGCCGTCCAGTTGTTCGAACTCATAGAAACCGGTGTCTTCGTCGTACTTGGGTGTGTCGACGGCCTGGATTTCGCGACCGTCATTCAAGGTGATCACTGTTGGCGATGCGCACCCGGCAAGAGTGGCGAGGCCCAGTGCGAGCATGAAAGTGGCGAGGGTCCGTTGAGTCATGGTGTTTCTCCGAAATGGAATTCTTCAAGTTACTGACCTTCAGACGTATACAACGTGCGCAAGTTCCTGGCTAGGGGCCTGTACGGTTAATTTGAATGCCCTGCGTCAATGTCCTGTGTGTCGGTTCAGCAGTTCGGGCGTATTCAGATTCGCCAGCCGTGGATCGTCGGCCGGGCATTGCAGGGCAACCGCGTGCAAGGTACGCATGATCCGGCCCGGGCTGCGTTCGCCTTCGCCCCAGGCCTGTTCGAAGGCGGCGGCCAGCGCCAGGGGAATGACGCACAACAACGGTTCCCAGTGTTCGCCATGGCGCACCATCAGCGGCCTGTCGGGGTGCTGGCTGGCGGTTTCCAACATGCTCTCTAGCAGGTTCGAGTCGATGTTCGGCACGTCGCACGGCAACACCAGCAAGAACCGATGCCTCGCCGCCCTGAGGCCTGCCCGGATACCCGCCAGCGGCCCGGGGAAATCCCCTTCATCGTCGTGCACCAATTGATCGGCATACAACGCATAACGTTCCAGGTTACGGTTGCAAGAGATGATCAGGTCATCGCTCAGAGCACGGGTCTGGCGGTGGAGATGGGCAATCAGCGGTTCACCCCGCCATTCCACCAGGCCCTTGTCCTGCCCGCCCATGCGTTGTCCGCGTCCACCGGCCAGCAGCAGGATGGAGCACGGTGGCCGGGAAATATTCGAGGTCATGGTGTGTCTCCCCACAGGCGGAAAAATGAAGCGCTGTGATATAACACCGGGCTGTTTCTCCCACAACTGGACGAGCCTATGAAAGCCAAGGCTGATGTACCTTTCGTGCCGCTCAATATCGCGGTGCTGACAGTCAGTGATACCCGTACCCTGGAGACCGATACCTCCGGCCAGGTCTTTGTCGACCGGCTCATGGCGGCGGGTCATAACCTGGCTGCGCGGGTTCTGCTCAAAGATGATCTGTACAAGATTCGGGCGCAAGTGGCGGCCTGGATCGCCGACGAGGTGGTGCAGGTGGTGCTGATCACCGGCGGTACCGGTTTTACCGGTCGCGACAGCACGCCGGAAGCGGTTGCCTGCCTGCTGGACAAGCAGGTCGATGGTTTCGGTGAACTGTTCCGCCAGATTTCCGTGGCAGACATCGGCACCTCCACCATCCAGTCCCGGGCACTGGCAGGCTTGGCCAATGGCACGCTGGTGTGCTGCCTGCCAGGTTCCACCAATGCAGTGCGTACCGGTTGGGACGCTATCCTGGCCGAGCAACTGGATGCGCGCCATCGCCCCTGCAACTTCGTGCCCCACCT
This sequence comes from Pseudomonas sp. 7SR1, assembly GCF_900156465.1. Classification (NCBI taxonomy): domain Bacteria; kingdom Pseudomonadati; phylum Pseudomonadota; class Gammaproteobacteria; order Pseudomonadales; family Pseudomonadaceae; genus Pseudomonas; species Pseudomonas sp. 7SR1. The sequence continues at coordinate 5,712,653 of NZ_LT707064.1, read as the reverse complement.
GAAACAGGCAGCTCCTTGTGAATCCCGTGGGTAAACCGGGCAAGGCCGGCGCCTTGGTGGCCGTCGAGGTTGCATTGGAGCGCCTGCTCGAAATGGCCGCCGCCGCTCCGATCACCCAGCGTGAACGGCTGCCCCTGGGCGAGGCGCAAGGGCGGGTGCTGGCTGAAGATCTGGTGTCGACCCTGGACTTGCCGCCATGGCCCAACAGTGCGATGGATGGCTATGCCTTGCGGCTGGCCGATTGGCACGGCGAGCCGCTGACGGTCAGCCAGCGCATCTTTGCCGGGCAGGCCCCGCAACCGTTGGCTGCGGGAACCTGCGCGCGGATCTTTACGGGAGCGCCAGTGCCTGCCGGTGCCGACTGCGTCGAAATGCAGGAAAACGCCGTGGTGGAAGACGATCAGCGGGTCCGGTTCACCGAACCCCTGGTGAGCGGCCAGAACATCCGCCCACAGGGGCAGGAAACCACTGTTGGCGAAAAGATTCTTTCGGCGGGGACTCGCCTGGGACCGATCGAGTTGGGACTGGCGGCATCGCTGGGATGCGCGACGCTGGAAGTGGTGCGCAAGGTCAGTGTTGCCGTCCTGTCCACTGGCGACGAACTGGTCGAACCTGGCCAGCCACTGGGCCCTGGCCAGATCTACAACAGTAACCGTGTGGTGCTCTGCGGCTGGCTGCGGCGGCTGGGCTGCCATGTGGTCGATGCGGGCATCCTGCCTGACGATTTGCCCGCCACCCGTGCGCGCCTGGCCCAGTTGTCGGATGTCGACCTGATCCTGTCCACTGGTGGCGTATCGGTAGGTGAGGCTGACTTCCTGGGGACCGCATTGCGCGAGGAGGGCGAACTGACGCTCTGGAAACTCGCCATCAAGCCAGGGAAACCCCTGACGGTCGGGCACTTCCGTGGCGTGCCGGTGATAGGGTTGCCAGGAAACCCTGCCTCGACACTGGTGACTTTTGCGCTGCTGGCCCGGCCTTACCTGCTGCGACGCCAGGGTGTCCAATCGGTGATGCCGTTGAAGTTCAAGGTGCCGGCCGGTTTTGTCTGGGGGAAGGCCGGCAACCGGCGGGAATATCTGCGAGGGCGCCTTGAGAGCGGCAGGGCCATCGTTTATCGGAACCAAAGCTCCGGGGTCCTGCGTAGCGCGGCCTGGGCCGATGGGCTGGTCGAAGTGCTCGAAGGGCAGACCCATGTCGAGGGTGATGAAGTGGGCTTCATCCCTTTGAGCGAGGTCCTGGACTGAAGCCGTGACAGCGGGGGTGTGCTCCGGCCCGAGCCAGGTGCCTGGGCCTGCCTGCGTCCCCGTCGTTATCGCGAGAGCAGCATGACCAACTGGTCGAAGCGACTGTTCGCGAGCCAGCCCAGCAGGCCGAGGATCACCGCTGCCGCGCCGGCCGAATAGGCGAGCCGGTGGCGGATGACCTTTACGTCGGTACGGATTTCATCCATATCCCTACGGATGTACTTGAGGTGGGTTTCCAGTTCAACGACGCGCGGTTCCAAATCGATTCCTCCAACGGGATTGCTGCAACTTTTGCATTCGTTCTGATTTTCGGTTCGCTCGCTTCCAATGGACGCGAGATGCCGGGGTGACAGCTTGTACTCGTGGCTATGCATGGGATGTTTCGTCCCTTCGGCCACAACGGTTCGAACCACTGATACGGCGACTGCGGGCCGTGACATATCCATCCATGGGGTTGCACATCCTTGTGTAATGAGTGTTTTTGATGGTCCAGACAACAGAATGCCAAGGTGTCTCAATACAGCTGGAGGGTCAATTGAGTGGATTCGCCAGTTCTTGTAAGAAAACTCTTCGAGTGAAGAAGTATCTGTCCGGGAGCCGGGTACCCCAGCCTTTTCACGGAGGACAGCGGGCTTTTGAGCGAAATTGATAGGCGGAGGGCTTTTTCGGCCGAATGAGCGGTCCCATTTCCTGGAACCTTCCAATGACGGAGACGACGATGAGCAAAGGCAAGGCGCTGTTGATTCTACATGGCAAGCAAGCGCTCAACGAAGAGGTTCGTGCGGCAGTGATGCTCAAGCGCAAGCAGGGCTGGGACCTGGCGGTACGGCTGACCTGGGAGGCCGGCGATGCCCAGCGTTGTGTAGACGAGGCGTTGGAGGCTGGTTACACGCGACTGATCGCCGGTGGCGGTGACGGTACGTTGCGGGACATTGCCGAAGCGCTTGCCCTCCAATCCAGCGATGCCAGCCTCGTGCTGTTGCCATTGGGCACCGCCAATGATTTTGCCCGGGCGGCGGGAGTCCCGCTGGAACCGGACCAGGCCCTGGAACTGTTGGAGGTGGAGCCCCGGGCAATCGACCTGGGCGAAGTCGGCGGACGGATCTTTCTGAACATGGCCACCGGCGGTTTCGGCAGCCAGGTCACGGCAAACACCTCCGAGGATCTGAAAAAGGTGCTGGGCGGGGCCGCGTATCTATTCACCGGCCTGACGCGGTTCAGTGAGCTGAGCGCGGCCTATGGTGAGTTGCAGGGGCCCGGTTTCAGTTGGCAGGGCGATCTGCTGGCGCTGGGCATCGGCAATGGCCGTCAGGCCGGGGGAGGCCATCAGTTGAGTCCGCAGGCGCTGGTGGATGATGGATTGCTGGACATCAGCATCCTGCCGGCCCCCCAGGAAGTGGTCAGCACGCTCAGGGATCTGCTGGCCGGTGGCCTGGGCATCGACAACATGTTCGTGCGCGCACGCCTGCCCTGGGTGGAGATCAAGGTGGCCCAGGGCCTGGACATCAATCTCGACGGCGAGCCGCTGCAGGTCGACAACCTGAGGTTCACGGTGCGCGAGAAGGCGATACGCGTACACCTGCCGCTCGACTCGCCTTTGCTGACGGCTTCTGCGGTACTCAATCGTCCAGGCTGATGATCTGCTCGCGTACCGCGAAAAGCACCAGTCCGGCCACGTCATGGATCTGCAGGCGCTTCATGATCTGCGCCCGGTGAGTCTCCACGGTCTTGATGCTCAGGCTCAGGCCGTTGGCGATTTCCCGGGTCGACTTGCCGCGCACGATCAGCCGCAAAATCTCCAGCTGGCGTGCCGTCAGGTTGTGGGTCTGGACGGGATCGGGCTGATGCTTCTGGACACGCGTCAGCGCCTGGTTGATCACCGTGTGGGCGATGGCCGGGCTCAGGTAGCGTTCGTTGTTGCGCAGCGCGTCCAGGGCGTGCTCCAGCTCGGTGGCCGTGGTGTCCTTGAGCAGGTAGCCGTGTGCGCCGGACTCAAGGGCCTGCATGATCAGCGCCGGATCGGTGTGCATCGACAGGATCAGCACCTTGCTGTGGGGGCGCACCTGCTTGAGCTGCTGCAAGGCATCCAGGCCGCTGGTGTTTTTCATGGTGATGTCCAGCAGCACGATATCGGGGACCAGCCGTTCCACGAGTTCCAGCAACTGCGTGCCATCACTGGCTTCGCCGATGACGGCATAACCGGGCAGATCCGTGACCAGAGCGCGCACGCCGGCGCGGATCAGCGAATGGTCATCTACGAGAAGCAAATTACAAGTCAATGGAGAACCTTATTCTTACTGGCCCGCGCCAGGGTACGAGGGGCCCAGGGAAAACGTGCTTCGATATGCGTGCCCTTGCCGGCTTCACTGATGACCTTGAGGGTGCCGCCCAGTTGTTCGACCCGTTCCGCCATGCCGGCCATGCCCCGTTGCCCTTCACGGGCGGGGTGGTCTGCCGGGACGAACCCCTGGCCGTCGTCGCTGATCAGCAGGAACAGCCCTTCAGGCAGGCGTTGCAGGCGCACCAGCAGGTTCTGGGCCTGGGCGTGGCGCAAAATATTGGTGACGGCTTCCTGGGTGATCCGGAAGGCAGCGACAGTCATCTCCTCGGGAATCCCCGCCATGCGCTGCTGGCAATCGAGGCTCCATTTCACCGGGGTATTGGCCAGTGTCTTGAGCAGGTGCGCGCGCAGGCTGGCTTCGAGTCCAAGGCTGGTCAATTGGCGCGGGTTGAGGATTGCCGACACATCGCGGACCTTGTGCAGGGTTTCGTCCAGCGTTTCGCAGAGGACCGAACATTGGCCCTGCAAGTCCTCGGGGAGCCGGCGCTTGAGCCATTCGCTTTGCAATTTGGCCGCGGTCAGCAACTGGCCGATATCGTCGTGCAGCTCACGGCTGAGTCGGTGACGTTCGTTTTCCTGGACTTCGAGCAACCGGTCGGCCAGTTCCTGTGGCTGGAACTTGATGGACTTTCGCGACAGCCGATAGTGGATCCAGACGCAGGTCAAGGCTGCGATGTCCAACACCAGCAGGCTCACCGGCACGACCTGGCCGGACAGGTACACCAGCACGCTGCCGAGGGTCGAGCAAATGCACAGGAACAGGGTGAACCGGCGGGCGTTTTCTCGGGAGGGTGGCCAGGTGAGGGATGACTTGAGGCTGGCGTACATAGCGGATGGAGCCAATGAAGGTTCGCTGCGGGCTGGCCGGTCAGCGCATCTGACAGGCCGGGTCGGGTAAACGTTTCAGGTCGAGGGTGGCTTCGGTGGCAGGCTTTCCACACCGTGCTTTCGAAGCGACTGACGCGAGACATAGTACCACTTCATCCAGCGTTGGTCGCGCCTGGCATGGTGCCCTGAAGCGCCGTGCATCGGAGGTCGGCCGTGAGGTGTCAGGCCTGCTTCTGGGAGAAGGGCACCAGGGCCAGCCGGTGTGCTGCGTGGAGTGCGTCGCAAGGGCTTTGGCCCACCTGGAAGGCGAATGCCTCGATCAATGAGGTCTGTTCGCTGTTGTCCAGGCTGAGCTGGCCGGTGGTGGGATCGACCAGTTCCAGCTGCCAGGCCATCAGGGTGAAGCAATCCTTCAAGGCCTCAAGGGCCTGGTCGTGCAGATCCATGTTGTTCTGCGCATGGCTGAGCAGGCCATGGATATGCAGGGAGAATTCCGATACGGCTTCCAGTGCCAGGGCATCGGCCTTGTTTGCCAGCTTCAACAAGGTACTGAGCATGCAATCGATTGCATCCTTGTCATTGTTGATCAGCTGCAGATGGCTCAGGCATTCCTCCGACTTGGCCAGCAGTGTCTCGGCCTCGGTCAGGAATTCGGGTAGGCGCTGAGACCAGTTCTTACGATCGTTCGGCATGCTTATCTCCACAACATCATGTCAGACGAAAGAAAATCGCGAGTGGCAAACGGTTGGGCCTCACGGCCGGCTACGAACGAAAGTGCGTCGGCACACCCTTGCCGCGTGCCAGGGACAGGCAGACGGAAAGTTGCTCGGGTGGGATCGGCCGAAAGGCTGGAAGTCCGATGTCCTGCTGTCGCGCACAAAGGCCTGACTCCGTTCAGCAATGAGAATGGCGTCACATTAATGGCTATTGGATATTGGGAATATCAGGTTGGACCTGATTGTTGCTAGGGGAATCCCTTAGGTAGGGGAACCTTGTGCGCAAAACATGGTCGCGCAGCGGGGAAAGTGGTCGGATCTGAAGGGTGAAGCCAGTAAAGCATGATGTTAATGTGATATCAATGCCCCGCAAGTGTATTTCATCAGGGGGTCAAGATCCGGCGTCCACGGCCGATAGTTGCTTTATTGGATTCATCCGAACAATCCCAGGAGTCATCAATGGCCGGCATTCTCGACACAGTAGACCAACGAACCCAGCTGGTGGGTGAGAATCGCCTGGAAATTCTCATGTTTCGCCTGGCGGGGCGGCAATTGTTCGCCATCAACGTGTTCAAGGTCCAGGAAGTTCTGCAACTGCCCAAGCTGACCTTGATGCCGCAACGCCACCCATTCGTGTGCGGCGTGGTCAACCTGCGGGGCCAGACGCTGCCGGTGATCGACCTGTCCCAGGCCATCGGCATGCGGCCGCTGGTGCCGGGAGCCAACAGCACCATCATCGTCACCGAGTACAACCGGTCGGTCCAGGCGTTCCTGGTGGGTGGCGTGGACCGCATCGTCAACATGAACTGGGAAGCGATCCTGCCGCCGCCGACCAGCGCCGGCCGGGAACACTACCTGACCGCGATCAGCAAGGTGGACGACCAGTTGGTGGAAATCATCGACGTGGAGAAAGTCCTCGCCGAAATCGTGCCCTACAACGCCAAGGTCTCCCGGGACAAGCTCGAAGACCCGGTGCTGGAGAAGGCTCGCGGACGCGAAGTATTGCTGGTGGACGACTCCAATGTCGCGCTCTCGCAACTGCGCGACACCCTGGGTCAGTTGGGGGTGAAGATGCACATCGCCAGCGACGGCCTGAAAGCCCTCAACATGCTCAAGGCCTGGGCCGATACCGGTGAGGTGATGACCGACAAATTGCTGATGATCTTCACCGACGCGGAAATGCCGGAAATGGACGGCTATCGCCTGACCACCGAGATCCGTAACGACCCGCGCTTGCGTGGGCTCTACGTGGTCCTGCATACCTCGCTGTCCGGCAGCTTCAACGACTCGATGGTGAAGAAGGTCGGCTGCGACAATTTCCTCTCCAAATTCCAGCCCGACAAACTGGTCGATGTGGTGCGCCAGCGACTGATGCTTGGCTGAGGCCGATCGTGGTTTGCATCGATGGCCGGCTCGTATAAGGTGGCATTTTTTCGCCATCAGGGAGCTGACCATGTTGCGGCTGAGCGCGCTGTACCGTTATCCGTTGAAGTCCGGCAAAGGCCAGTCCCTGCCAGGGATTGGCCTGGACAAACTGGGGTTGGACGGTGACCGGCGCTGGATGCTGGTGGATGAGGCCAGCGGGCGATTCCTGACTCAGCGGGCCGTGGCGAAGATGAGCCAGCTCTCGGCATTGTGGAACGATGCCGGAGGCCTGACGCTCAGTGCGCCGGGCCATGGCAGTATCGAGGTGCCGCTGCCTTCGACCGCCGAAGAGCAACGCCGGGGAGTGACTATCTGGCGTGACACCCTGCGTGTACCGGATGCTGGCGATGAGGCGGGCAACTGGGTCAGCGAGTTCATTGGCAATGCCACCCGGCTGGTGCATGTACCGGTGGAGCTGGCGCGTACCACTGCGGCCGGTTACGGCAAGGACGACGATAAGGTCGCCTTCGCGGACGGTTTTCCATTGCTGCTGATCGGCCAGGCCTCCCTGCAGGATCTGTCGAATCGGGTCGGTCGCTCCCTGGAGATGCTGCGTTTCCGGCCCAATCTGGTGATCGAGGGCAGCGACGCGTTCGCCGAGGATGGCTGGAAACGTATTCGTATCGGCGATGTGGAATTTCGGGTGGTCAAGCCGTGCTCGCGCTGCATCATGACCACGGTCGACCCGCAAACCGGTGAACGCGATCCGAACCGCGAGCCTTTCGCCACGTTGCAGCAGTATCGATCGACGCCGGACGGGGTGATGTTCGGCCAGAACCTGGTCAACGACGGCAACGGTCGGCTCGAAGTCGGCATGCCGGTCGAGGTGCTCGAATAAACACCGCGTTCGCAATGAAAAATGCCCGTGTCGCTGGACACGGGCATTTTTTTTGATGCAGCAGGTTCAGCCGCGGTATTCGCACAGGTAGGCAGTGTCGACGGCCACCTTGAGCTGGAACTTGCTGTTGGCCGGGACATTGAACTGGCTGCCGGCAGCGAAGGTTTCCCATTCGGCGCTGTCGGGCAGTTTCACGGTCAGGGCGCCGGAGACCACGTGCATGATCTCCCGCTGGGCCGTTCCGAACTCGTATTCGCCCGGTGCCATGACGCCGATGGTCGCAGGACCTTCGGCAGTGCCGAAGGCGATGGACTTGACGGTGCCGTCGAAGTACTCGTTGACTTTGAACATGGGCGATTCCTCGTAAAAGGGCTGAAAAAGGCCGGCCAGTATGCACAAGGCTTCGACACACGTCATCTGCGAAACGGGGGCGGGTTGCTCAGTCGGCCAGCACCAGGGGCAGCAATCGCGCGGTGTTGCGCGCATCCTCCAGGGCCCGGTGCTGTTGACCGTTGAACTGCAGGCCGGCCAGTTGCAGGGCTCCATTGAGCCCCAGTGGCCGCTCCAGCCGTCGGGCCTTGGCGAAGCGCTGCTTGAGGTTCATGTGGGGCACCTGGCTGAGAAAGCTTTGCAGCCGTTGATGCTGCCACTCCTGAAGCAACTGCTTGCGGTCGTAATCGCCCCAGCTGACCCAGCCGCCCAGGTTCGCCTGGTAGGGCGTCAGCCAGCGTTCGAATGCCGGCCAGACCTCGGACAAGGTGGCCGCGCTGTCGATATTGGCCTGGGTGATGTGCGTCAGCTCGCGGCAGAACGATGTGAGCAGGGGGCGTCTCAAGGGGCGGACGAAACGCTGGAAATGATCCACCTCGTGACCGTCACGATTCACCAGCGTGGCGCCGATTTCGATAATTTCCATTTCGGTTACCGGCCAGCCTCCTTCATCGGTGGTGGCCTCCAGATCAATCACCAGCCAGTTAGGCATCGCGGGTTCCCGGGTAGCGGCATGCAGATGGGGTTGAGCGTAGTCAAACCCGGCGCATCCGCCTAGGCTCTGTACGAAAAGCCTTGATACTCGTTCATGCTGCGTTGAAAAATGCCTCGCAATGCTCGTGTACTCAAGTACATTCCGCTTGATCGGCTGTTTTCGCCTTGCCTGACCTTCGTCTCAAGACTTTTCGTACAGAGCCTGGTCGTCTGTGGTCACCTGCAACAAAACCTGCCGGTTCCTCACCTGGTCGCCTTGCCTGATCTGCAACGCCCGCACCACGCCGTCCCTGTCGGCCTTGAGCGAGTGCTCCATTTTCATCGCCTCGAGCACTACCAGCAGTTGCCCCTGGCAAACCACGCTGCCTTCCCTGACCCGCAATTGCACGATAGCCCCATCCATTGGCGCCCTGAGCATGCCATCACCCACCACGCAGTCTGGTATGACAGCAGCGTGGGTCCGATCCTGCAGGTGCAGGCTGCCGGGGCGGGCGAACAGCCAGAGGTCGGTGCCGTGGAGGCGCCAGGTGTAGCGTTGCCGGATGCCATTGATGACCAGGCTTGTGCCGCGCTGGTCGGTATCGAGCCGCATCAGTTCGAACACCTGGCCGGCGGTTAGAACCCGCAGCGTGCCGTCCGCTTCGGCGTTCAGGCTCAGTGTCCAGTCGCGTTCGGCCGCACCGATCCGGTAGTGCAGCGCCGCGCCTGTGTTGTTGTGCCAGCCCGCCAGGCCGGAGTGGGGTGCGCCTGCCGCCCAGTAGAACAGGGCGGTGGCGATGGCCAGCTGTTCAGTCGAGGGGATATGAGGCTGGAGGGCAATGTGGTCGGCGAAATGCCGGGCGATGAAGTCGGTGCCGAAATCGCCCGCGATGAATTGCGGATGCGCCAGCAGACCCGCCAGCATTCGCTGATTGCTCCGAACCCCCAGCAACACGCAATCCTCCACGGCGCGCAACAGCTTGCGCCGGGCCTCTTCGCGAGTGGCGCCGTGGCTGATGAGCTTGCCCAGCATCGGATCATAGAACGGTGTGATGGCCTGGCCTTCCAGCAAACCGTGGTCGATGCGTACCTCGCCCCGGGTCGGCGGTTCCCAGCCGGTCAGGCGTCCGGTCTGGGGCAGGAAATGCTCGCCTGGATCTTCGGCATACAGCCGCACTTCCATGGCATGGCCGCTGAGCTGCAACTGATCCTGGCGCAGGGGCAAGGGCAGGCCAGCGGCGATGTCCAGCTGCCAGGCCACCAGGTCCTGGCCAGTGATCTGTTCGGTCACCGGGTGCTCCACCTGCAGCCGGGTATTCATTTCCAGGAAGTAGAACCGGTCATCGGCGGCCAACAGGAACTCCACCGTGCCGGCACCGACGTAGTTCACCGCGCGACCGGCCTTGAGCGCTGCCTCGCCCATGGCGTGGCGCAGCGCGGCGGTCATGACCGGGCAGGGTGCCTCCTCGATGATCTTCTGGTGACGGCGCTGGATCGAGCAGTCCCGTTCGCCGAGGTGGATCAAGTGACCATGGCGATCGCCAAAAATCTGCACCTCGACATGCCGTGGATCGATCAGCGCCTGTTCCAGGATCAACTCGTCACTGCCAAAGCCATGCAGTGCCTCGGAGCGTGCACCGTGCAGTTGCTCCAGCAGGTCGTCGGCCCGCTGGACCAGGCGCATGCCCCGGCCGCCACCGCCTGCGCTGGACTTGATCATCAGCGGGAAACCGATGCGTTCGGCTTCGCGGCAAAGAGTGTCGTCGTCCTGGGCCGCGTCCTGGTAGCCGGCAATACAGGGCACGCCCGCGGCAAGCATGGCGATCTTCGAACGCCGTTTGCTGCCCATCAGTTCGATGGCGTCGGGGCTGGGTCCGATGAAAACGAGCCCTGCTTTTTCGCAGGCCCGGGCGAAATCGGCGTTCTCGGAGAGGAAACCGTAGCCGGGGTGAATCGCATCGGCGCCGCTTCTGCGGGCCGCCTCGAGAATGGCCGATGGGTTGAGGTAGGACTGTTGCACCGCCGCCGGTCCGATCGAAACGGCTTCATCGGCCATGCGGACATGCAACGCGTCGGCATCGGCCTCGCTGAACACAGCGACCGTGCGGTAGCCCAGGGCCTGCGCGGTGCGCTGGATCCGGCAGGCGATTTCACCGCGGTTGGCGACGAGGATCTTGCTGAAGGCGGACATGGCGGGCGGGTAGCTGCTCATTTTTTCTTTCCCGGCAACGTGCCCATGAGCTTGCAGATGATCCCCAGCATGATCTCGTCCGCACCGGCGCCGATGGACACCAGCCGTACATCGCGGTAGGCCCGCGACACCGGGTTGTCCCACATGAACCCCATGCCGCCCCAGTATTGCAGGCAACTGTCGGTGACCTCACGGCTCAGGCGCCCGGCCTTGAGCTTGGCCATGGACGCCAGGCGCGTGACATCCTGGCCGTTGATGTACTGCTCGGTGGCCTGATAGACCAGCGCTCGCAGGCATTCGATCTCGCTGGCCAGTTCCGCCAGGCGAAAGTGGATCACCTGATTGTCGATCAGCGCTGTACCAAAGGTCTTGCGTTCACGGCAATATTCGATGGTGCTGTCGACGCAGCGCTCCAGCCCCTTGATCATGTTCGCCGCGCCGAACAGCCGTTCTTCCTGGAACTGCAGCATCTGCATCATGAACCCGGCGCCCTCCTGGCCGATGCGATTGCGTTGCGGCACCCGCACATCATCGAAGAACACCTGGGCGGTTTCCGAGCTGCGCATGCCGAGCTTGTCCAGGTGCGCGCCGAGGCTGATGCCGGGCGTGTGCATCGGTACCACGATCAGGGATTTGTTGAGGTGCGGCTTGTCGTCCGAAGTGTTGGCCAAAAGGCAGATGAAATCGGCGCTCGGTGAATTGGTGATCCACATCTTGCTGCCGTTGATGACGTAGTCGTCGCCGTCCTTGCGCGCCGTGGTCTTGAGGCCGGCCACGTCGGAGCCGGCAGCGGTTTCCGAGACGCCGATGCAGCCCACCTGTTCGCCGCGGATGGCCGGGCGCAGGAATTCTTCGCGCAGTGCGTCGGAGCCGAAACGCGCCAGGGCCGGAGTGCACATGTCTGTCTGGACGCCGATGGACATGGGCACGCCGCCACAGTGGATGGTGCCGAATTCCTCGGCCGCGACGATCGAATAGCTGTAGTCCAGGCCCATGCCGCCGAAACGTTCTGGCTTGGAGATTCCCAGCAACCCCAGCTCACCCGCCTTGCGAAAGACTTCGTGGATGGGAAACCGCCCGGCCTTTTCCCATTCGTCGACGTAAGGGTTGATGTCGTGGTCGACAAACTGGCGAACAGTGCGCCGCAGTGCTTCGTGTTCCTGGGTGAAGATCATTTTCAGTGTTCTCCTTTGAACGGCGATCGAGGCACTCGCCGGATCAGAAGCGGGCCACTCCGAAACTGTTGGGTTGCAGCGACCGGCCTTCGGCTTCATGGCAGATGTCCAGCAGGTAGCCCAGCAGGGTGCGGGTATCCCGTGGGTCGATGAGGCCGTCGTCCCACAGGTTGGCGCTGCCGTAGAGGGCGGTGGACTGGCTGTCGAGTTTCTGCGCGGTGCTGCGTTCCAGCTGGTCGAGCATCTGTGGATCGGCAGTGACGCCGTTCCTGGCCTGCGTGGCCTCGGTGACCAGGCGCAGGACCTTGCCGGCCTGGGCGCCTCCCATCACCGCAGTGTGGCTGTTGGGCCAGGCGAAGATGAAACGCGGATCCAGTCCGCGACCGCACATGGCGTAATGGCCGGCACCGTAGGAACCGCCCACCACGATTGTCAGCTTCGCCACCCGGGCGTTGGCCACCGCCTGGATCATCTTGGCGCCGTGCTTGATCACACCTTGCTGTTCGGCTTCGGTGCCCACCATGAACCCGGTGGTGTTGTGCAGGAACAACAGCGGTGTGCGGCTCTGGTCGCAAAGCTGGATGAACTGCGCCGCCTTGCTCGCGCCCTTCGGTGTGATCGGACCGTTGTTGCCGATCAGGCCGCAGGCATGGCCGTGAATCCGAAGGTGGCCGCACACCGTCAGTGGGTCGAATTCGTTCTTGAAGTCGAGGAAGCTGGAGCCGTCGGCGATGCGGGCGATGATTTCCCGCACGTCATAGGGCTTTTTGGGATCGTCGGGCACCAGTCCGTACAATTCGTCGATGGGGTAGAGCGGTTCCGGCCAGGTGTGATCGGGGCGTGGCGGTCGTCGTGCGTTCCAGGGCAGCAGGCTGACGATTTCCCGGGCCAGGCGGATACCGTCGGCGTCGTTCTCGGCCAGGTATTCGGCGGTGCCCGCTACTTGCGCGTGCATCTGCGCGCCCCCCAGTTCCTCCTCGGTGGCCACTTCGCCGGTAGCGGCCTTGAGCAGTGGCGGGCCGGCAAGGAACAGCCGGGCCTTGTCACGTACCACCACCACGTAGTCCGACAGCCCCGGCTGATAAGCGCCGCCAGCGGTGGCCGAACCGTGCACCACGGTAATCTGTGGCAGCCCCATGGCCGACATCCGGGCCTGGTTGGCGAAGCTGCGCGCGCCTTCGACGAAAATCTGCGCGGCGTAATTGAGGTTGGCCCCGCCGCTTTCGGCGAGGGTGATCACCGGCAGCCTGTTTTCCATGGCGATCTGTTGCAGGCGCAGGGTCTTGTCAAGGCCGCTGGGGGAAATGGTTCCGCCCCTGATCGCACTGTTGTTGGCCACCACCAGCACCCGCGCGCCACTGACATGGCCGATGCCAGCGATCAAGCCACCGCCGGCCTCGCTGCCGTCCTTGTCGTCATGGAGCTTGTAGCCGGCCAGGCTCGCCAGTTCGAGGAACGGCGCGCCGGGGTCCAGCAGCAGGTTCAGGCGCTGGCGTGGCAGCAGTTGACCCCGCTTGTCGAATTTCGCCTGGGCCTGGGCGGCCTTCTCCAGCATGGCCTGTTCGATCTGCCGAAGTTGTCCGACGCTGGCCAGCATCGCCGCGCGATTGCGGGCGAAGTCGGCGTTGTGCGGATCGAGCTGCGATTCGATGACTGGCATGGCGACTGTTCCTTTCCAACGAGCGTCCTTCAGTTGACCCGGTCGGCGATGTCCTGGGGCACCGGGATCTGGATTTCCAGCAGTTGCTGGGCGAATGCCTTGCCCTGGGGGTCGATGCGCAGGCTGGCGACGCCACCGCCGCCGAGGGCGTTTTCCAACAGGAAATTCAGGCTCTGGGTACCGGGCAGGTACCAACGCTCGACGCGTCCGCGCACGGGATCGAGTACATGGCTCATCCAGTCGACCATCACTTGCGGCGTCAGCGCTTCGGCGATCCACGGCAGGTACTCGGGCTCGCGGGCGATCACACCGATGTTGCTGTGATTGCCCTTGTCACCGGAGCGGGCCACGGCCAGCTTGATCAGGGGGACGCTGGCATCGGCCCGACCCTGGGGCCTGGGCAGTTCCGGGGCGGTGGGCAGGTCGCTGGTGTCCAGCGGTTCGACGTCAGGCAGGACGCAGGCGTGGAGCTGGCCGTCCAGTTGGATGTCGAGCCGGCAGGCACTTTTGTCGATCAGGAACGAGAAGAGACGTATCAGCGGCTGCACCGTCGGTCGGCCGCCCAGCAGGCCGGTCAGTCCAGGTGCCATGCCGGTGGCGGCCGGGGCGATCTCCCGGGCAAACAGCGCCAGCGCTTGTCGGTCCGGGTGCCGGACCGCCAGCTTGATCAACACTTCGCGGCTGTCCCGGCGTTGGCCGTGGTGACCGTAGGTGGCTTCGCTGCCCAACAGCTCGATGTTCACTTCGCTGTAGGGAGCCCAGCCTCGCTCGCTGAACATCTGCGAGGTCCTGGCAATGATCGCCTGACTGACCCGTTCGGCCTTGGCCACCGCATCGATGCCGGCGATCAGGCACAGGGCGGTGCAGCGAAAGCCGTCCGGCCAGGTGGCGCACACTTTGTACCGATCGGTGGGGGGCAGGCCCCTGGCGCCCTGGACTCGCACGGCATGCCTGCCTTGCTGGATCAACCTGACCTGGCTGAAATCGCAGATCACGTCCGGTAGCAGGTACCCCTGCGGGTCGCCGATTTCGTACAACAACTGTTCGCCGACGGTCAGCGGTGTGACCAGCCCGCCAGTGCCTTGCACCTTGGTGACAATGAACTGGCCGTCGGCGCTGGCTTCGACGATGGGAAAACCGATGTGCTCGTAATCCGGCACGTCTTGCCAGTCCGTGAAATTACCGCCCGTGCATTGGGCCCCGCACTCGATGAGATGTCCGGCCAGTGCAGCCTGGGCCAATTTGTCGTAGTCGTGCCAGGCCCAGCCGAATTCGTGCACCAGGGCGGCGCTGACCACCGCACTGTCCACCACGCGACCGGTGATCACGATATCGGCTCCCAGGCGCAGGGCTTCGACGATGCCTGGTGCGCCCAGGTAGGCGTTGATGGAGAGGCACGTAGAGGGCAAGGGCTCGCCGCTGGACATCTCGCGGATGCCCTGCTGGGCAAGTCCTTGGCATTGAGTTTGCAGGTCATCGCCCAGCAGTACGGCGATCTTCAACGGCACGCCGGCCTCGTCGCAAGCTGTTCGAAGGGCGGCGGCACAGGCTTGGGGATTGACCCCGCCGGCATTGCTGATGACGCGGATGGCGCCTTCATGCAGACGCTGGAGCAGGGGGGCCAGCACTTCGACAAAGTCGGTGGCATAACCGGCCTGGGGATCCTTCATGCGCGCAGCGGCCATGATCGAGAGGGTGATCTCGGCCAGGTAATCGAACACCAGGTAATCCAGGTTCCCGCCGTCCACCAACTGGGCCGCGGCGGTAGGGGTGTCGCCCCAGAAGGCGCTGGCGCAACCGATACGGATCGCTCTTGGCATGGAGGGCCCTCCGGTAAACGGGATTCGAGACTACCAAGCAAGCGCTTGGTTTGTAAACGACCGCTGGTTCTTCTGCCCGAGCGCTTGCTTGGTTGTCCCGCTGGGCTTAAATTGCCGGCGCCACGTCGAACGACTGTAGGAGAGAAAGGGTGGACGAGCAAAAAGCCTTGAGGGTCATGCAAGAGCTGGTGGAGCTCGGTCAACTGACCGACCCGGACAGCGCCCGCGGCAAGTTGCTGCAGACGGCCGCCCACCTGTTTCGCAACAAAGGCTTCGAGCGCACCACGGTGCGCGACCTGGCGAGCGCCGTGGGCATTCAGTCCGGCAGCATCTTTCATCACTTCAAGAGCAAGGACGAGATCCTGCGGGCGGTGATGGAAGAAACCATCCGCTACAACACCGCCCTGATGCGCGCGGCCCTGGCCGAGGCGGGCAATGTTCGTGAGCGGGTACTGGCGCTGATCCGCTGCGAACTGCAGTCGATCATGGGCGGTACGGGCGAGGCGATGGCGGTGCTGGTCTACGAATGGCGCTCGTTATCCGAGCAAGGGCAGGAGCAGGTGCTGGCCTTGCGCGATATTTACGAGGACTTGTGGCTGGAGGTGCTGGGCCAGGCCAAGGATGCCGGGTATATTCGCGGGGACGTGTTCATTACCCGGCGTTTCCTCACAGGCGCATTGTCCTGGACCACCACCTGGTTTCGCGCCGAAGGCAGCCTGAGTCTCGATGACCTGGCCGAACAGGCATTGATCCTGGTGCTTGAAGAAAAACAATAATCGGGCCGTTTTCCTCCGGTTGCCGCGTGGTTGGCTAATCGGGCTGAAACCGCCTAGCTTGAATGTATGACTTATGGGGGAGTGGGTGACCTTGAAGTGTTCGCCGATGGGGATGACTTCGCGTGTTCTACTGGCCGTGCTGGCCATTTTCCTGGCCTTGCCAGCTTCGGCGGCGCAACTGGTCCGTATCGGGGCCGCGCATTTCCCACCCTATACGGTGCGCCCCGAAAATGGCGCCGACACCGGCCTGCTGCCGCAATTGGTCGAGGCCCTGAATCGCTCCCAGACCGACTACCAGTTCGTGCTGGTGCCTACATCGATCCCGCGTCGCTTCAATGATTTCAAGCAGGGCCGGGTCGATATGGCGATCTTCGAGAACCCCGACTGGGGATGGAAGGACGTGCCGCATACCGTGGTGGACATGGGCCTGGAGGATGCGGAGATCTTTGTCGCCCAGCGCCAGCCGGATCGCCAGCAGAGCTATTTCGCCGACCTCAGGGGCAAGCGCCTGGCCCTGTTCAGCGGTTACCACTATGCCTTTGCCGAATTCAACGCCGATCCCAAGTTTCTCATCGGCCAATACAACGCCACGCTGACGTATTCCCATGACAGCAACCTGTTGATGGTGCTGCGCGGTCGCGCGGACATCGCGCTGGTGACGCGTTCGTACCTCAATGACTATGTCCTGCGCAATCCTCAGGTCGGCCCCCAGTTGCTGGTGTCCGAGCGTATCGACCAGGTCTATCACCACTATGCGTTGATCCGGCCCCAGGCGCCGATCACCAGCGAAACCTTCGCCCGGTTATTGCAAACGCTTCGGGACAACGGTCAATTGCTGGCCATTTTCACGCCTTACCAGATTGCCCTGGTGCCGACCCACAATCATTGACCGGCCCCTAAATTTCCCGCCCTGGCTCACGTCCCACGTTGACTACCGACGAATACGCGAGCCTCTGCCATGCCCGACCTCAACCACCCGACGATTCTGCCCTTGCCCGGAGGGCGCCGTCTGGGCGCCGATGAAACCGAACGTCATCTGAGCCTGATGCTGGAAGGCGCACCGCTGATCCGGCTGCGCCTGGAGCGTGGCCCCGAATTGCGGGTGCATCTGCAGGAAATCAACGACCGGCCAGTTGGGCCGGCCCTCTGGGCCGCCTGCTATTGGCTGTTTGCCCGGGAGCCGCAGTGCCAGCGCCTGGTCTGGCACCTTGCTGAGCGTCCCGGCGACGCCTTGCTCAGCGGCCTGCTGACGGCCACCGGGGAGGCTGACGAATATGCCTGCGAGCGCACGCAGTTCTGGCAACTGCCGCAACCCTGGCTAGGCGAGTCGTTCAATGGCAGTTATCCGCAGCAGATGATCATCACGGACGGCAAGCGCCATCCGCGTCGGCCGATAAAGCCTCGCGGCGAAGTGTATCGGCGTTTCGATGCGCGGCTGGGGGCCTGGGTGTCCTTGCGCACCCTGGAGATCGAGCACGACCTGGCGCGTTTCAATCGCTGGCAGAACAGCCCCCGGGTGGCGAGTTTCTGGCAGGAGCAAGGCAGCCTCGAACAGCACCGCCAATACCTGGACACGCTGCAGCGCGACCCACGGGTCCTGACCCTGATCGGTTGTTTCGACGATCAGCCGTTTGCCTACTTCGAAGCCTATTGGGCCAAGGAGGATCGGATCGCGCCGTTCTATGACGCCGAGAACTACGATCGTGGCATCCACATGCTGGTGGGCGAGGAGCAGCATCGGGGGCCCCACAAGGTGGCGAGCTGGCTATCGGCGCTGGTGCACTACCTGTTCCTGGACGACCCGCGCACCCAGCGCGTGGTGGCCGAGCCCCGGGCCGACAATGCAAGGATGATCGGATACCTGCACAACCAGTGTTTCCACTGCGAGAAGGAATTCGATTTCCCTCACAAGCGTGCGGCGCTGATGATCCTGGGGCGCGAGCGGTTCTTCGACCGGTGCGCGTTGATGTGAGGTTTGGCATGGACCAGGTGGCGGTCATCAGGCCGTCATCATGAACAGGCTCGCTTTCACCAGGTCGGTGGACCTGGTGAAAGCGAGCCTGTTTGCGGCAAGGCCGGAGAAAATGGCGTGTGTTACCGCCGGGCGAAGGTGTCTGCGCGCACGCCCGACGCCTTGCGGCAATGCACCAGGGCGTCACGGATCATGAAGTTCACCAGGGTGGGCGAGACCCCCAGTTCCTTGGCGATGTCCTTCTGTGGAACGCCATGCAGGCGATACATTTCGAAGGCGTAGCGGGTGCGGCTGGGCAACTCGGTCAACGCATCGGCAATGTGCTCCAGCGTGGAAAAGTTGATGTGAGACGTTTCCGGCGAAGCACCCTGGATCACCACGTTCAGTCCTTCCTCTTCCGGCCCCGAGTATTTCTGTTCCAGCGCCTGCTTGCGGTAGTGATCGATCGCCAGGTTGCGCACGATCTGGAACAGGTAACTGAGCTGAGCCTTGAAGGAAGAGGTGATCTGGGGCGCCGATTGCAGCCGGAAAAACGCATCCTGCACCACATCTTCGGCGCGAGACCGGCAACCGGTGATGCGCGCCGCGATCTTGACCAGGATCATCCGGTTATCGACGAACGCCTGAAGTAACGGTGAGTCGCACCTGCTTGTGGATACTTGTTCCGTCATGGAATTCACCTTGCTGCAAAAAGTTAGCAGGACAAGCGGTTAACTGGCGGCGTCCTGCACATCGAGCGCCAAATTAGGCTGAATGATAATGATTGTCAATTGAGAAGAAGAATTATTGATGGCGATTGTTCAAGATGGGCCGCCGCGACCCATTGCCGCAGGGCGATCGCTTGCCAATGGCTCGGTGGGCCTGCTCGCTGACTAATTATTTGCCGGCGTGATCCGTTCTCATGGGTGACGGTTTCGGGCGGCAGCCCGGATGCCGCAACGCATTTCCATTGCCTCGCGCGGTCGGCCATGACCGCGTCCCGCATGCCGTCGATGGCGTGCGATGGAAGAAGACTGGATATCACTTGCAAGCCGAATTTCAGGCAGGAAACCTCATGACCGACGCGTTCGAACTTCCCAGCACCCTGGCCCATGCCCTCCAGCGCCGCGCCGCCTCGACGCCGGATCGCGTGGCCTTGCGCTTCCTTGCCGACACGCCGGAGCAGAGCGTGGTGCTGAGTTATCGCGATCTGGACCTGCGCGCCCGCACCATTGCCGCCGCCTTGCAGGCCGAGGCGACAGTCGGCGATCGCGCGGTGCTGCTGTTTCCCAGCGGCCCCGATTACGTCGCGGCGTTTTTCGGTTGCCTGTACGCCGGTGTGATCGCCGTGCCGGCCTATCCACCGGAGTCGGCCCGTCGTCATCACCAGGAACGTCTGCTGTCGATCATCGCCGACGCCGAGCCGCGCCTTTTGCTCACCAGCAGCGATCTGCGCGAAGCCTTGCAGGCCATCGAGTCCGCACCATCGTTGCTATGCGTCGACAGCCTCGACCCGGCACGTGCCGGACAATGGGTCGCGCCGACCTTGCAGGACGATGACATTGCCTTTTTGCAATACACCTCCGGCTCCACTGCATTGCCCAAGGGGGTGCAGGTCAGCCATGGCAACCTGGTGGCCAACGAGCTGTTGATCCGCCATGGCTTCGGCATCGACCTGAACCCCGACGACGTCATCGTCAGCTGGCTGCCGCTGTATCACGACATGGGCTTGATCGGCGGCCTGCTGCAACCGGTCTTCAGTGGCGTGCCATGCGTGCTGATGTCGCCGGGGTATTTCCTGGCCCGGCCGTTGCGTTGGCTGGAAGCCATCAGCGAGTACGGTGGCACCATCAGCGGCGGCCCGGATTTCGCCTATCGGTTGTGCAGCGAGCGGATCAGCGACTCGGCCTTGCAGCGCCTCGACCTGAGCGGCTGGCGGGTGGCCTATTCGGGCTCCGAGCCGATCCGCCTCGACACCCTGGAACGTTTCGCCGAGAAGTTCGCGGCGTGCGGTTTCACCTCTGACAACTTCATGGCGTCCTACGGCCTGGCGGAAGCCACCCTGTTCGTCGCCGGCACGCCCCGCAGCCATGGCATTGCTTCATTGCGCATAGACGACGCGGCGCTGGCGCAGAACCGCGCCGAGCCGGGGCAAGGCAGCGCGGTGATGAGCTGCGGTTTCGGCCAGCCCGGACACGGGGTGCTGGTCGTCGAACCCAATACGCTCCAGCCGCTGGCCGACCAGCAGGTGGGCGAAGTCTGGGCCACCGGGCCGAGCATCGCCCATGGTTACTGGCGCAATCCCGAGGCCACGGCCAAGACCTTCGTCCAGCATGACGGTCGTACCTGGCTGCGCACCGGCGACCTGGGCTTCGTCCATGGCGGCGAGCTGTTCATCACCGGTCGCTTGAAAGACATGCTGATCGTGCGCGGGCACAACCTTTATCCCCAGGACATCGAGCAGACCATCGAGCGTGAGGTGGAAGTGGTGCGCAAAGGCCGGGTGGCGGCCTTCGCAGTCAACGATGGCACCGAGGAAGGCATCGGCATTGCGGCGGAAATCAGCCGCAGCGTGCAGAAAATCCTGCCGCCCGAGGCGCTGATCAAGACCCTTCGTCAGGTGGTGGCCGACGCCTGCCAGCAAGCGCCGAGCGTGGTGGTGCTACTCAATCCCGGTGCCTTGCCCAAGACGTCCAGCGGCAAGTTGCAACGCTCGGCGTGCCGCACTCGCCTGGCCGACGGCAGCCTCGACAGCTATGCGCAGTTCCCGTCGACCGAGGTCGCAAGTGTCCGTGCGCAGGCGTCGACCTCGCCGTTGCAGGCGCAGATTGCCCAGCTCTGGCGCGAGCTGTTGCAGGTTGACGAAGTGCAGGGAGACGATCATTTCTTCCTGCTGGGGGGCAACTCCATCATCGCCACCCAGGTGGTTGCGCGGCTGCGCGAAACCCTGGGCGTGACATTGGAGCTGCGCCTGCTGTTCGAAGCCCCGACCCTCAGCGCTTTCACGGCCGTAGTGGCCGCCAGCCAACAGGACGGCAACCCGTCACAGGACACGATCAGCCTGTTGCCGCGCCATGAGGCATTGCCGCAGTCCCTGGCCCAGAACCGCTTGTGGATCACCTGGCAACTGGACCCTGCAAGCTGCGCCTATAACATTCCCGGCGGCTTGCACCTGCGTGGCGAATTGGACGAAAACGCACTGCGCGCCAGTTTTCAGCAACTGATCGAACGCCATGAATCCCTGCGCACGCGTTTCCTGGAGCGCGATGGCGTGGCCATGCAGCAGATCGATCCGGCTGCGGGATTCGACCTGCGCTCAATCGATCTGGCGGACTTGCCCAACGATCAGCGCCAGGCCCGCGCCCGGCAGATCCGGGAAACCGAAGCGACTACGCCGTTCGACCTGGAAAAGGGGCCGCTGCTGCGGGTCACGCTGGTGCGCCTGGATGAGGACGATCACCAGTTGCTGGTGACGATGCACCACATCATTGCCGACGGCTGGTCGATGAATGTGCTGGTGGACGAATTCTCGCGGCTGTATGCCGCCGCGACCCAGGGGCAGGTCGCCGCGCTGGCGCCGCTGCCGTTGCAGTACGCCGACTACGCCCGCTGGCAGCGCCAGTGGCTCGCCCAGGGAGAAGCCGAGCGGCAACTGGCCTATTGGAAACAGACACTGGGAGACGAACATCCCGTCCTGGCGCTGAGCACCGATCATCCTCGCAGCGCCCAGCGTCTTCGCAGCGCCGCGCGTCATAGCCTGCGCCTGGACAAGAGCCTCGGCGATGCCTTGCGCCAGCTCGCCCAGGCCCACGACGCGACACCGTTCATGTGTCTGCTGGCGGCATTCCAGGCCTTGTTGCAACGCTATACCGGCCAGTCCGACCTGCGCATCGGCGTGCCCAATGCCAACCGTCCACGCCTGGAAACCCAAGGCCTGATCGGCTTCTTCATCAATACCCAGGTGCTGCGCGGGCAGGTCGATTCGCGCCAGTCCTTCGCCGCGCTCCTGGCCCAGGCCCGGGAGGCCACGCTGGGCGCCCAGGCGTACCAGGACCTTCCCTACGAACAACTGCTCGAAGCCTTCCCGCAGGCTCGCGAACAAGGGCTGTTCCAGGTGATGTTCAACCATCAGCAACGCGACCTGGGCGCCTTGCGACGCTTGCCGGGATTGCTGGCCGATGAGCTGCCATGGCACAGCCGCGAAGCCAAGTTCGATCTGCAACTGCACAGCGAGGAAGACCGCAACGGGCGGTTGACGCTGTCGTTCGACTACGCCGACGAGCTGTTCGAGGCGGCGACCATCGCGCGCCTGGCCGGGCATTTCTGCAACCTGCTGCGGGCAGTATGCGCCGATCCGCAGCAGGCCATCGGCGACGTGCCTTTGCTGTCCGCCGATGAGCAGGCGCAACAGCAGCAATGGAGTGTGGCCCCTTGCGAACCGGCGGCACGATGGTTGCCGGAGCTGCTGAACGAGCAGGCCCGGCGTACGCCGCAACGCGCCGCGCTGCTGTGGGAGGGCGGTCGCCTGGACTACGCCGAACTGCACACCCAGGCCAATCGCCTGGCCCACTACCTGCGGGACAAAGGCGTTGGCCCCGATGTGTGCGTGGCAATCGCCGCCGAGCGTTCGCCGCAGTTGCTCATCGGCGTGCTGGCGATCATCAAGGCCGGTGGCGCCTATGTACCGCTGGATGCGGATTACCCGGCCGAACGCCTGGCCTATATGCTCCAGGACAGCGGCGTCGATCTGCTGCTGACGCAGACCGCGTTGCTCGAACGCTTGCCGGTCTGCGAAGGCATCAGCGTGATTGCCCTGGATGCCTTGCATCTGGAGCAATGGCCGGGCAATCCGCCAGGCCTGCATCTGCACGGCGATCATTTGGCCTACGTGATCTACACCTCCGGTTCCACCGGCCAGCCCAAGGGGGTCGGCAACACCCACGCGGCCCTGGCCGAACGCTTGCAATGGATGCAGGCCACCTATGGCCTGGACGAAACCGATGTGCTGATGCAAAAGGCGCCGATCAGCTTCGACGTGTCGGTGTGGGAATGCTTCTGGCCCTTGATCACAGGTTGCCCGCTGGTCCTGGCCGGCCCCGGCGAACATCGCGACCCGCACCGCATCGCCCAGTTGGTCCAACAGTTTGGCGTGACCACGCTGCACTTCGTGCCACCGCTGCTCAGCCTGTTCGTCGACGAACCCTTGAGCGCCGGTTGCACCTGCCTGCGCCGGGTGTTCTCCGGGGGTGAAGCCTTGCCGGCCGAATTACGCAGCCGAGTGCTGGCGCAACTGCCGACGGCGCAACTGCACAATCGCTACGGTCCGACCGAAACCGCCATCAACGTCACGCACTGGCATTGCAGCGATGCCGATGGCGAGCGCTCGCCGATCGGCCGTCCGCTGGGCAACGTGCTGTGTCGCGTGCTCGACAGTGAGCTCAACCCGGTACCGTCCGGAGTGTCGGGCGAACTGTGCATCGGCGGCCTGGGCCTGGCCCGGGGTTACCTCGGCCGGCCGGGCCTGAGCGCCGAGCGGTTTGTACCGGATCCGCTGGCCGCCACGGGCGCGCGCCTGTATCGCACCGGCGACCGGGCGCGCTGGACCGCCGGTGGGGTGATCGAATACCTCGGCCGCCTCGATCAGCAGGTCAAACTGCGCGGTTTCCGTATCGAACCGCAGGAAATCGAAGCGCGGCTGCTGGCCCAGGAGGGCATCGCCCAGGCGGCCGTGCTGGTGCGCGACACCGCCGCCGGTCCGCAATTGATCGGCTACTACACAGCGCCAGATCTTACCGGGGACGACCTGGACCAGCGGCTCCTCGCCGCCCTGGCCGCCGAATTGCCGGACTACATGGTGCCCGCGCAGGTGTTGCGCCTGGATGCCATGCCGCTGAGCCCCAGCGGCAAGCTCGACCGCCACGCCTTGCCCGAACCGCAGTGGCAGGGGCGTGACCACGTGGAGCCGGTCAGCGCCCTCGAATGCCAGCTCGCCGATATCTGGCGCGACGTGCTGGGGCTGTCCCGGATTGGCCTGCGGGATGATTTCTTTGCCCTCGGCGGCCACTCGCTGCTGGCGACCCAGATCATTTCCCGCACCCGCCAGGCCTGCGACGTCGAGTTGCCGCTGCGAGCCTTGTTCGAGAACAGTGAACTGGGGGCGTTTGCCGAACAGGTACGCTTGATCCAGGCCAGTGGCCAGACCAACCGGCAGCCACCGATCGAAAAGGTCGATCGCAGCCAACCGGTGCCGCTGTCCTATTCCCAGCAGCGCATGTGGTTCCTCTGGCAGATGGAGCCGGACAGCCCGGCCTATAACGTCGGCGGCATGGCGCGTTTGCGCGGGGTGCTGGATGTCGGGCGCTTCGAGGCGGCCTTGCAGGCATTGGTCTTGCGACACGAAACCCTGCGCACCACGTTCCCCAGTGCCGACGGCGTGGCCTGGCAGCAGGTGCACGATGACGTGGGCCTGCGGATGGACTGGAAGGATTTCTCGGCGCTGGCCGCCGATGTCCGTGAACAACGGGTGCAGGCGCTGGCCGACAGCGAGGCCCACAAGCCTTTCGACCTGGAAACCGGGCCGTTGCTGCGGGCCTGCCTGGTCAAGACCGCGGAGCAGGAGCATTACCTGGTGCTGACCCTGCATCACATCGTCACCGAAGGCTGGGCGATGGACATCTTCGCCCGGGAGCTGAGCGCGTTGTACGAAGCCTTCGTCGATGACCGCCAATCGCCGCTGGAGCCTTTGCCGGTGCAATACCTGGACTACAGCGTCTGGCAGCGCCAGTGGCTGGAGTCCGGCGAGCGCCAACGGCAACTGGACTACTGGACCGCGCAACTGGGCCGTGAACACCCATTGCTGGAGCTACCGTCCGACCGTCCGCGGCCACCGGTGCAAAGCCATCGCGGCGAGTTGTTCCGCTTCGACCTCAGCGATGACCTGGCCGCCAGGGTGCGTGCCTTCAACGCGCAACACGGCTTGACCCTGTTCATGACCATGACCGCCGCCTTGGCCGTGCTGCTCTATCGCTACAGCGGCCAGACCGACCTTCGCATCGGCGCGCCGGTGGCCAACCGGATCCGACCGGAAAGCGAAGGGCTGATCGGTGCGTTCCTCAACACCCAGGTGCTGCGTTGCCAGCTCGACGGGCAGATGTCGGTGGGCGAGCTGTTCGAGCAGGTGCGCCATACAGTCATCGAAGGCCAGTCCCACCAGGACCTGCCGTTCGATCATCTGGTCGAAGCCCTGCAACCGCCGCGCAGCGCCGCCTACAATCCGCTGTTCCAGGTGATGTGCAACGTCCAGCGCTGGGAATTCCAGCAGAGCCGCACATTGGCCGGCATGACCGTGCAGTACCTGGTGAACGATGCCCGGGCCACCAAGTTCGACCTCAACCTGGAGGTCACCGACCTGGATCATCGCCTGGGTTGCTGCCTGACCTACAGCACCGACCTGTTCGATGAACCCCGCATCGCCCGCATGGCCGGGCATTGGCGCAACCTGCTGGAGGCGCTGCTGAGCGATCCGGGCCGACGCTTGAGCGAGCTGCCGCTGCTGGACGCTGGCGAGCGGCAACAGTTGCTCGACAACCTGGGTGTCGAGCCCGGCGAGCATCGCCTGGACCACTGCCTGCACCCGCTGTTCAGCGAGCAGGCCCAGGCCCGTCCCGATGCCCCGGCCTTGACCTTTGCCGGACAGACCCTGACCTACGGTGAACTCGAACGCCGCGCCAATCGACTGGCCTGGATGCTGCGCGAGCGCGGCGTCGGGCCACAGGTCCGGGTGGGCCTGGCCCTGGAGCGTTCCCTGGAAATGGTCATCGGCCTGCTGGCGATTCTCAAGGCCGGCGGTGCCTACGTGCCGCTGGACCCCGAATACCCGCTGGACCGCTTGCACTACATGATCGAAGACAGCGGCATCGCGTGGTTGCTCAGCGACCGGGCGATGTTCGAGTCTCTCGGTGCGCTGCCAGACGGCGTCGGACGCTGGAGCCTGGAGGAGGATGGTCCGGCATTGGTGCAATATCCTGATCATCCATTGCCGTCGATCAACCTGCCGCAGCACCAGGCCTACCTGATCTACACCTCGGGCTCCACCGGCAAGCCCAAGGGGGTGGTGGTGTCCCACGGCGAAATCGCCATGCACTGCCAGGCGGTGATCCAGCGTTTCGGCATGCGCCCGGACGACTGCGAGCTGCATTTCTATTCCATCAACTTTGACGCCGCCACCGAGCGCCTGCTGGTGCCGCTGCTCAGCGGCGCCCATGTGGTGCTGCGGGCCCAGGGGCAATGGGACGCCGAGGAAATCTGCGGATTGATCCGCGCGCATGGCGTCAACGTCCTCGGTTTCACGCCCAGCTATGGCAGCCAACTGGCGCAATGGCTGGCGACCCAGGGGCAGATCCTGCCCGTGCGCATGTGCATCACGGGGGGCGAGGCCCTGACCGGGGAGCATCTGCAGCGCATCCGCGCGGCGTTCAGCCCGGCACGGTTTTTCAACGCCTATGGCCCGACGGAAACCGTGGTCATGCCATTGGCGTGCCTGGCACCCGAGCAATTGGAGGAGGGCGTGACCAGCGTGCCCATCGGCAGTGTGGTCGGTGAGCGGGTGGCTTATATCCTCGATGCCGACCTGGCCCTGGTGCCGCAAGGCGCGACAGGCGAGTTGTACGTCGGCGGCGCGGGCCTGGCCCAGGGGTACCACCAGCGGCCGGGCATGACGGCCGAGCGGTTCGTCGCCGATCCGTTCTGCACCGAAGGTGGGCGGCTCTATCGCACCGGCGACCTGGTGCGCCAGCGTGCCGATGGCCTGGTGGAATACCTGGGTCGGGTCGACCATCAGGTCAAGATCCGTGGCTTCCGTATCGAACTGGGGGAAATCGAAACCCGCCTGTTGGAACACGACGCGGTGCGCGAGGCCGTGGTACTGGCCCTCGATATGCCGGGCGGCAAGCAATTGGCAGGCTACCTGGTGACCGACGTCGCCACCCAGGACGCCGAACGACAAGGCGTCCTGCGCGAAGCCTTGAAGCATCATCTCAAGGCTCAGCTGCCGGACTACATGGTGCCCACGCACCTGATCCTGCTGGCGAGCATGCCGCTGACCGCCAACGGCAAGCTCGACCGTCGCGCCTTGCCGATGCCGGATCTTGAGCTCAACCGGCAACATTATGTGGCGCCGAGCAATGCCCTGGAGCAGACCCTGGCGGCCATCTGGTGCGAGGTGCTGAACGTGGAACAGGTCGGCCTCAACGATAATTTCTTCGAGCTGGGCGGCGATTCGATCCTGTCTATCCAGGTGGTCAGTCGGGCCCGGCAGCAGGGCATCCACTTCACGCCCCGCGACCTGTTCCAGCACCAGACCGTGCAGACCCTGGCCGCTGTCGCCACCCACAGCGAACAGCTGAGCGCCGAGCAGGGCTTGCTGAGCGGCGAGTCGGGGCTGACACCGATCCAGCACTGGTTCTTCGAGTGCCCGATCCCCAATCGACACCACTGGAACCAGGCGTTGTTGCTGGAGCCGGCCATGACCCTGGACCCGGGACATCTGGAACAGGCGCTGCAGGCTGTCCTGCAGCAGCACGACGCCCTGCGCCTGGGCTTTGCACAGACCGCCGGACACTGGCGCGCCGAGCATCGGCCGCTGTCGGACGTCGCGCTGGTGCAGTCGCTGTCCGTCGACTCCGTGGAGCATTGCCAGGCCTTGTTCGAGCAGACCCAGCGCAGCCTCGATCTGTCTGGCGGTCCGTTGCTCAGGGCAGTGCTGGCCCGGTTGTCCGACGGTGGGCAGCGCCTGCTGATCGTCATCCATCACCTGGTGGTGGACGCGGTGTCGTGGCGGGTACTGATGGACGATCTGCAAACCGTCTACCGCCAGATCACGGCCGGGCAAGCGATCGGGCTGCCGGCCAAGACCAGCCCATTGCGCGATTGGGCGGCGCGCTTGCAGGCCTATGCCGGCAGCGAGTCCCTGCGCGAAGAACTGGCCGACTGGCAACGCCGGTTGAGCGGCCCGGCTGTGGCGTTGCCTTGCGCGCATCCTGACGGTGCTCTCCAGGAGCGTCATGGACAGACGGTCAGTGTGCGCCTGGATGCCGGGCGCACCCGGCAGCTGTTGCAACAGGCGCCGAGTGCCTACCGCACCCAGGTCAACGACCTGTTGCTCACGGCACTGGCCCGGGTCCTGTGCCGCTGGAGCGGTCATGAGTCGGCCCTGGTCCAGCTCGAGGGGCACGGCCGCGAGATGCTGTTCGACGATCTGGACCTGACCCGCACCGTGGGTTGGTTCACCAGTGTCTACCCTGTGCGCCTGAGCCCGTCGGCCGAAGATATCGGCGCATCGATCAAGGCCATCAAGGAGCAGTTGCGCGCCGTACCGCACAAGGGGCTGGGCTATGGCGTGCTGCGCTACCTGGCCGACGACGCCACTCGCCAGGCGATGGCTGACCTGCCGCAGGCGTCGATCACCTTCAACTACCTGGGCCAGCTTGACCAGACCCTGGGGCATGACGCCCTGTTCCGGCCACTGGACGCAGCGCTGGGGGCGATCCACGACCCCGATGCGCCACTGCCCAATGAGCTGAGTGTCGACAGCCAGGTCAGTGGTGGTGAGCTGGTGCTGCGCTGGACCTACAGTGGCGAACGCCATGACAGGCAGACGATCGTCACCTTGGCCGCGGCGTACCTCGATGAGTTGCAGCGCCTGGTCGAGCACTGCCTGACGGACGAGGCGGGCGGCCCGACGCCGTCGGATTTCCCGCTGGCGAAACTGTCCCAGGAGCAGCTCGACCACTTGCCCGTGCCGGCTGCGCAGATCGAGGATGTCTATCCACTGACGCCGATGCAGGAAGGCATGCTGCTGCACACCTTGCTGGAACCGGGCACCGGTCTGTACTACATGCAGGACCGCTACCGCATCGACAGCGAACTGGACCCGCATCGTTTCGCCCAAGCCTGGGAGGCGGTGGTGAGCCGTCACGAAGCCTTGCGCGCCTCGTTCTGCTGGAACGTCGGCGAAGAGATGCTGCAGATCATCCACAAGCCCGGCAACACGCCAGTGGATTATCTCGACTGGCGCGAGGTACCCGGGGACCAGCAGGAAGACCGGCTCCAGGCGCTGCTCAAGCGCGAGCGCGAGGCCGGCTTCGATCTGTTGAACCAGGCACCGTTCCACCTGCGACTGATCCGCGTGGGCGAGGCGCGCTACTGGTTCATGATGAGCAATCACCACATCCTGATCGATGCCTGGTGCCGCTCGTTGCTGATGGACGATTTCTTCGAGATCTATACCGCCCTTGGCGAAAACCGCGAGCCCCGGCTGGCCGTTCCACCCCGCTATCGCGACTACATCGGCTGGCTGCAGCATCGGAGCCTGGCCGAGGCCCGCCAGTGGTGGAAGCACAACCTGGAAGGGTTCGAACGGACCACGCCAATCCCCGCCGACCGCCCGTTCCTGCGTGAACACGCCGGTGACAGCGCAGGCATGATCGTCGGCGACTGCTACACCCGCCTCGAGGCAAAGGACGGCGCACGGCTGCGCGAACTGGCCCAGGCTCACCAACTGACGGTCAACACCTTCGCCCAGGCAGCGTGGGCGCTGGTGCTGCGGCGAGTGAGCGGCGACCGGGACGTGCTGTTCGGTGTCACTGTGGCCGGCCGCCCGGTGGAATTGCCGCAGATGCAGCGCACGGTGGGGCTGTTCATCAACAGTGTCGCGTTGCGGGTGCGGATGCCCGAGGACCAGCAGCGCTGTACGGTGCGCCAGTGGCTGGGCCAGTTGCTGGACAGCAACATGCAACTGCGCGAATACGAGTACCTGCCGCTGGTGAGCATCCAGGAAGTCAGCGAACTGCCCAAGGGCCAGCCGCTGTTCGACAGCCTGTTCGTGTTCGAGAACGCTCCGGTGCAAGTCTCGGTGCTGGACCGCGCCCGCAGCCTCAACGCCACGTCGGATTCGGGTCGCACCCACACCAACTTCCCGTTGACGGCGGTCTGCTATCCCGGGGACGACCTGGGGCTGCATCTGTCTTACGACCGACGCTACTTCGAAGCGTCCACCGTCGAGGGGCTGCTGGGTGAGTTCAAGCGATTGCTGCTGGCCCTGATGGAGGGCTTGCACGGTGACATGGCCGAGCTGCCGCTGATGGCGGCGCAGGAGCAGGACTTCCTGGTCCATGGCTGCAACCAGAGTGAGCGCGACTATCCCTTGGCCCAGAGCTATGTGGAATTGTTCGAGGCCCGGGTTGCGGCCCATCCGCAACGGATCGCGGCCAGCTGCCTGGACAACCGATACACCTACGCCGGGTTGAACGCCCACAGCAACCGCCTGGGCCATGCACTGATCGCCTGCGGCGTGGGCCTCGATCAGCCGGTGGCGCTGCTGGCCGAACGGGGGCTGGACCTGCTGGCAATGATCATCGGCAGCTTCAAGGCCGGCGCCGGGTACCTGCCGCTGGACCCGGGCCTGCCGAGCCAGCGCCTGGGGCGTATCCTGGAACTGAGCCGCACGCCGCTGCTGGTCTGCACCCAGGCCTGCCATGCCCAGGCGCTGGCGCTGCTGGATGAGCATGCCTGTTCGGCGCGGCCGAAGCTGCTGGTGTGGGAAGACATCCAGGCCAGTGATGCGTCGCAGGAAAACCCCGGAGTCCATAGCGGGCCGGACAACCTGGCGTATGTGATCTATACGTCCGGTTCCACCGGGCAGCCCAAGGGCGTGATGGTGCAGCAGCGGGGCATGCTCAACAATCAGCTGAGCAAGGTGCCGTACCTGGCGCTGGACGAGGCCGATGTGATCGCCCAGACGGCGTCCCAGAGTTTCGACATCTCGGTGTGGCAGTTCCTCGCCGCGCCGTTGTTCGGGGCCAGGGTCGACATCGTGCCGAATACCATCGCCCATGATCCGCAAGGGTTGCTGGAACATGTGCAGCGCCAGGGCATCACGGTGCTGGAAAGCGTGCCGTCCCTGATCCAGGGGATGCTTGCCCAGGATCGTGTCAGCCTGGACGGACTGCGCTGGATGTTGCCCACTGGCGAAGCGATGCCCCCGGAGCTGGCCCACCAGTGGCTGTTGCGATACCCGGCCATCGGCCTGGTCAACGCCTACGGCCCGGCGGAATGCTCCGATGACGTGGCGTTCTTCCGTGTCGACATGGCGTCGACCCGTGGCACTTACCTGCCCATTGGCACGCCCACCGACAACAACCGTTTGTACCTGCTCGACGGCGCGCTGGAGCTGGTGCCGCTGGGTGCCGTGGGTGAGCTGTGCGTGGCGGGCACCGGGGTAGGACGTGGTTATGTCGGCGATCCGCTGCGTACTGCCCCGGTATTCGTGCCCAATCCGTTCGGCGCGCCGGGGGAGCGGTTGTACCGCACTGGCGACCTGGCGCGGCGGCGCAGCGATGGCGTGCTGGAGTACGTCGGCCGCATCGATCATCAGGTGAAGATTCGTGGCTATCGTATCGAGCTGGGTGAAATCGAGGCGCGGCTGCATGAGCAGCCGGAGTTGCGCGATGCCGCGGTGGGCGTGCAGGAGGGGATCAACGGCAAGCATCTGGTGGGCTACCTGGTCGCTTCTGATTCGACGCTGCCGGCGACCGAACGCCTGGAGCGCATCAAGCAACGCCTGCGGGCCGAGCTGCCGGAATACATGGTGCCGCTGCATTGGCTATGGCTGGACCGGCTGCCCCTGAACGCCAATGGCAAGCTCGACCGCAACGCCTTGCCGGCCCTGGAGATCGGCCAGTTGCAAAGCCAGGATTACCAGGCACCGGGCACCGCGCTGGAACAGACCCTGGCGGATATCTGGGCGCAGGTGCTGAACGTCGAGCGAGTGGGCGTACGGGATAACTTCTTCGAACTGGGCGGCCATTCGTTGCTGGCGACGCAAATCGCCTCTCGGGTACAGAAGGCCCTGCAACGCAACGTACCGCTGCGGGCCATGTTCGAATGCAGCACGGTCCAGGAACTGGCCGACTACATCGAAGGATTGGCTGCCAGCGAAATCACCGAGGAGAAGGTGGACCGGCTGAATGACTTGATGGCCGAGCTGGAGGGGCTGTAAATGGCATGATCTCTGTGCAGGCCCCTGTGTGAGCGGGGCCTGCGCCTCTTGTCGCGAGGTATCCAGCGATCTTAAATCCCTGTGGGCGCGTCATGGGGTGCGGCAGCATTCTTCCGGTTTGCTGAAGAAGGTGACGCCGGAGGCGAATGCGCCGATTTCCTGGAAGGTATCGTTGACGGCATCCAGCAAACCGAATTGTTCCGGGGTCTGGGTGTTGCCGTAAACGGCCAGCAGTGCCTCGTAGAACATCAGTTTTCCTTTGGCCCGCTGTCCGGAAGCTTTCTGGGTATCGGCGGCTTTGGGCTTCAAAAGATCCACTTGTGCCTGGGCGAACGCCTGAAGCTCGGCTTTGGTCATGGCGGTTCTCCATCCGGTGATGGTTGATCGAGTCCTCACCCTATCGCCGGTGGCCGGGCAAAACTACTGTCATAGCTGACAGGTACCCTACGGACGGGATCATCCCTTGCATTGACGGATCGCTGCATGCCACGGCAGGCTGCCGAGGTTTTTGCGCATTCAAACTTTCCATATTCACAAGGAGGTCCTCGATGCCCTTTGCAACCCTTGATGGACAATCGCTTCACTACCTCGACCAGGGCCAGGGCCCGGTGGTGGTGTTGGGCAGCAGTTATTTGTGGGACCACGGCATGTGGGCGCCGCAGATCGAGGCCTTGTCCCGGCATTACCGGGTGATCGCCCCGGACCTGTGGGGCCACGGCCAATCCGGGCGTCTGCCGCAGGACATGACCTCCCTGGACGACCTGGCTCGCCAGGTGCTGGGGCTGATGGACCAACTGGACGTCGATGACTTCAGCCTGGTGGGGCTTTCGGTGGGCGGCATGTGGGGCACCCGGTTGGCGCTGGCGGCGCCCCAGCGGCTGCAGGCACTGGTGCTGATGGACACTTATGTGGGCGTCGAGCCGGAGCCGACCCGCCAGTATTATTTCTCGTTGTTCGACAAGATCGAGGCGAACGGGGCCATTGCCGAACCTTTGCTGGATATCATCGTGCCGATTTTCTTCCGGCCGGGCATCGAGCCGCAGTCGCCGCTGTACCAGCAGTTCCGCGCCACGCTGGCCGCCTTGCCGGCCGACCGCCTGCGCGACAGCATCGTGCCGCTGGGGCGGATCATCTTCGGTCGGGACGACATTCTGTCGCGCCTGCCGGAGCTGGACGCCGGCCGGACCCTGGTGATGTGTGGCGACCAGGACAAGCCACGGCCGCCGTCCGAGGCCCAGGAGATGGCCGGGCTGATCGGTTGCCCCTGTCGGTTGATCCCGCAAGCGGGGCATATCTCCAACCTGGAGAACGCGGAGTTCGTGACCGCTGCGCTGCTGGAGTTTCTACGCCGCTGACCCCGCCATCACGACCCGTGGAGGGGGGCGAAAACCGATGTCGTGGACGACGATAAAAACCTGTGGTAGCGGGCTTGCCGCTCCCACAGGTTTCGGTGGCCGCCGGTTACTTCGGCCCGAGTATCTTCACCAGCTTGTCCGGTGATGGCGCGCCTTGCTGTTGCTGCAGGTCGCCTTTTTCATCCAGATAGAAAATCGCCGGGGTGGCGGACAGTTCCAGTTCGTCCATGAGCTGCAAGTTGGCATCCAGCTTGGCCTGGATGGCCGGCGGTATGTCCTTGAGCGGTTTGAGGGGGCTGCCCTTGCCGGCCTTCTCATGGTTCTCCAGGGCTTTTTCAGGATCCTTGGCGGCCAGCAACGCGGCGGATTTTGCCGGGCTGTCCTCACGGATGATGCCCACCATGATGTGGCGCAGCTGCACCTTGCCGGCGTTGACCCATGGCCGTGCCTGTTCCCAGAACATGTTGCAGTACGGGCAGTTGGGATCACTGAACAGGTAGACGGTGCGTGGTGCATCCGGTTTGCCGTCGGCGATCCAGTGGCTCGCTTGCATCTTGCTCCAGATCTGCTTGGCCATCGGGGCATAGACCAGCTTCTGCAGCGGCTCGGCGCTCAGGTCCTTGCCGTCGGCGTCGTACAGGTTGCCCAGCAGTACATGCTGGCCGTCGGGCGTCAGGTAAAGCGCCATGCCACGGTTCTGGTATTGCGCGGCGTAACCGCGAAGTCCGTCCGGTGCCTGGAACGTGCCGACGATTTTCGCGCCCTTGGCTTCGATCTTCTTGATGGCTGCCGGCAACTCCTCGGCCTGGAGCAGGGGGGCTTGGGACAGCGCTGTGGCGAAGGCCAGTGTCAGCAGAGGGCGGAGGCGGGGCATGGCGATTTCCTTGTGACGGGGTGGGGCGCCGCGGTCGAGCCCGGCGTTTCGAAGTTTTCCAGGGCGCGGGCCAGGCTCGCTTCCGAGAGTTCACCGAGGTGGCTGTCCAGCAGGCGGCCGTCGGCGCCATAGAACAAGGTTGTCGGCAGGGCCATGGAGCCGACGGCCTGGCCGAGTCGGCCACTGCCATCGAACAGAACGTTGTCCAGGCTCAGGCCCTGGGTTTCGAGGAAGGTGCTGACGCTTTGCATGCTTTCGGCCTGATTGACGAACAGGAACGTCAGGTCGGGACGCTGCTGTTGCGCCTCTTCCAGTACCGGCATCTCACGCCGGCAGGGCGGGCACCAGGTGGCCCAGAGGTTGATGACCAGGGGGCCGCCCTGGTAATCGGTGAGCTTTACCGTCTCGCCTTCGGCGTTTCGCAGGCTGATGTCCGGCAGGCGGGTACCCTGCTCATAGAGGGTCAGGGACATCGTGGCCACCAGCCAGAACAACAGGCCGCTGCCGACGCCAAAGCCCAGTGGCCGGCGCAGGGGCGGACGACGTAGGGCCCACAGCGTTGTGCCGATCAGCAGCGCGACGATGCCGGGCCAGGCCAGGAAACCGCCATCGCGCAGGTCGACGATCTGCCACAGGTCGTCCCGGTAATGGCCCCAATAAGCCACGACAAAGCCGACCCGCGCCGCCAGGAGCCCGAGCAGGAACAGCACGAACAGCACCGATTCGGGGTTCTCGCCACCGCGCCGGGCCACTCGCCAGCCAACGAATGTCGCCAATGCCAGGGCGCTGATCAACAGCAGGTGATTCAGGGCAATGGCGAAGGTCCCCAGGGTTAACGTCAGCATCAGCGAGCATCCCGGGTGGCGTTCCAGCGTGCCAGGAAACCCTTGGCATCGATTTCCCCGGTGATCCGCTGGTTGCGACGCTCCTGGCCATCGCTACCGATCCACAGCAGGCTCGGTGGCCCTGGCACTTGATAGCGCCCCAGCAGCTCACGGCTGGCCTGCGTATCGGCAGTCACGTCCAGGCGCAGCAGGCGTACGCCTTTGAGGGCGTCCAGCACTTCGGGACGGCCGAACACCTGTTTTTCCATGATCTTGCAGGACACGCACCAGTCCGCGTAGTAGTCGAGCAGCACCCACTGGCCCTGGGCCTGGGCGGCGTCGAGCTCCCGCTGCAGGGCCGCGGGTTCGCTGACCGTGACGAAGGCATCCCGGGCATCGACCACCGCGCCGCCCTGGCCGCCGCTGTAGACTTTCAAGGGCTGGAAGAAGTCGTCGCTGCCGCCTGCCGCACCGATGACCAGCAGGCTGCCCCAGAGCCCCAGCAACAGCGACGCGCTACCGCACACGTACGCGGTACGACCGAAACCTTCGGTCTGGCGCCAGGCGCTGTAGGCGGCGATCAGCAACAGCACGCCCCACAATCCGATCCACAGCGAATCATCGATGACCGGACGAATCATCAGCAGCGCAGTGCCCAGGAACAGGAAACCGAACACGCCCTTGAGCACGTTCATCCAGGCCCCGGGCTTGGGCAGGAAGCGATTGCCCACAGTCACCAGCAGCAACAGCGGCAGGCCCATGCCGATGCCCATGGCGAACAGGATCAGCCCGCCGTGCAGTGCATTGCCGCTCTGGGCGATATACAGCAGTGCGCCGGCCAGTGGCGCGGTCATGCAAGGACCTACCAACAGGCCGGACAGTGCGCCGAGGACGCCGGCGCCCAGCAGGCTGCCGCCACGCCGCTGGCGGCCGGCATTTTCCAGTCGGTCCCGCAGGGCGGCCGGCAATTGCAGTTCGAAGAAACCGAACATCGGCAAAGCCAGCAGCACGAACACCGTCGCAAAGGCGCCCAGCAGCCACGGTTGCTGCAACAGCGCCTGCAGATTGGCTCCCAGCAGCGCGGCGAGCACGCCCATGGCGGCATACACCAAGGCCATGCTGATCACATAACTGCCGGCCAGGGCCAGGCCCCGCCGGGGACCCGCGCCGCTGCCCACCACCAGCCCGGCAAGGATCGGCAGCATCGGCAGGGAGCACGGCGTGAATGCCAGCAGTAGCCCCAGGCCGAAGAACACCAGCAGGCTCCAGCCCAGGGCCCGCTGCTGCAGGCCACTGGCCAGGGCCTGGTCCGCCGCTTCGCCATTGGCCGCCGCGGGAACGTCACCGCCCAGGTCGACTACCTGGGTCTGGGGTGGGTAGCACAGGCCTGCGTCGGCGCAGCCCTGGAAACCCACCTTGATCTTGCCGGTGGCGCCCGCCGGGATCTTCAGTTCCAGCGCCTGGCGATAGACCTGTTGATCGCCGAAGAACTCATCGCTGTGGGCCTCGCCTTCGGGCAACTTCGGTTTCTGCGCCTCGGCCAGGCCGTCGAACCTGAGCCGTTGCTGATACAGGTAATACCCGTCGGCGATCTGCCAGAACAGCTGGGTCTCACCGGAATCGAGGCGCTCGGCGGTAAACACGAAGGCCTTTTCCACCGGCAGGAAGTCGGGTTTTGTCTCGAAGGGATTGGCGGCCTGGGCCAGGCCCGAGATCAGGAGCAGCCACAGCAAAAACAATCGACGCATGTAGAGAAGCCTTAGAACGAAGCGAGTGAGGGCACAATGGCGACCGGCGATTAACCGTCGATTAACCCGGCGACGACGGGTCAACAGCAATGATCGCCCATGGGGCGGTACTCGTCGCATAATGTCGGCTTAATCGGCCGGCGGCCTAATGTACCTTTTTCCACGAGGCTTACCATGCACGTACTGGTCTGCGAAGACGATGAGTTGATCGCCAGTGGCATCGTCGCCGGCCTGACGGCCCAGGGCCTGGTCGTCGAACACGTGGCAACGGCATCGGCGGCGCGGGCGATCCTCGCGGTGGCCGAATTCGACGTCATGGTGCTGGACCTGGGGTTGCCCGACGAAGACGGTCTCAAGCTGCTGCGGCAATTGCGCCAGCAAGGCCTGGAGATTCCGGTGCTGATCCTCACGGCGCGCGATTCGGTGACCGATCGGGTCGACGGGCTGCAGGCCGGCGCCGACGACTATCTGCTCAAGCCTTTCGACCTGCGGGAACTGGCCGCTCGCCTGCACACGCTGTTGCGGCGGGTGGCGGGGCGCAGCGTAAACCTGATCGAGCATGGCAGCCTGACCTACGACCCCAGCAGCCGCGAAACGATGCTGGCGGGCCAGCCGGTAGACCTGTCCCGCCGGGAGCAGTCGCTGTTGCAGGCCTTGCTGCATAACCGCGGCCGGGTGCTGTCCGCCGAACAGCTCAAGGACAGCGTCTACGGCTTCAGCGACGAACTGGAAAGCAATGCCCTGAACGTGCATATCCATCACCTGCGGCGCAAGCTGGGCAACGGGATTGTCGAGACGGTACGTGGCCTGGGGTATCGGCTGGGGCCGGCCGGCGACGGGAAGACTTCCAAATGATGAGCCTGCGATTGCGCCTGAGCCTGACCCTTGGCGCCGCGTTCATCCTGATCTGGGCCCTGGCTGCTGCATGGATGCTCAGCGACCTGCGCAACCAGATGATGTTTTCCCTTGACCAGCGCCTGGTGGCGTCGGCGCGGATGGTGGCCGGGCTGCTGGAGCAGCTGCCGCCCATGCCCAGCAAGGGCGAGGGCACACATTTCAGCGCGGAACAGTTGAACATCCCGGGGGGCATGGCCTGCCAGGTCAGCTCCCTGCGCGGTGAGATCCTGGCCCGTAGCCACAGCACCCCGGAACAGGCCCTGGAAGCCGAGAAAATGGGGTTCCACGACCAGATGATCGACGGTGCGCCGTGGCGCAGCTTCACCCTGGCCCGAGGCGATGTGCGTATCACCACCGCCGACCGCCAGATCGAGCGCGAAGCCTTGAACATGTCTGTGCTGCTGGCCGCCTCGGTGCCGGTAGGCGTGGCGCTGCTGGGGTGCCTGTGTCTGCTGTGGCTGGGGATCGGCCAGGGCCTTGCACCGCTCAATCGCATGCGCGATGCGTTGATGCGGCGCAGTGCCGACTCCCTGGAACCCTTGCAGATTCATCCGCTGCCCAGCGAGCTGCGACCGTTGCTGGAAACCCAGAACCAGCTGTTCCAGCGCATCGGCAAGACCATCGAGCGGGAACGCCGGCTGACCGGCGACGCCGCCCATGAACTGCGCAGCCCGTTGACGGCCATCAAGACGCACCTGCAAGTGGCGCGCATGACCGACGGCGCTGCCCGCGATCAATCCCTGGCCCGGGCCGAGGAGGGCGCCGACCGCCTGCACCGCACGCTCGAACAATTGCTGCTGCTGGCCCGGGTCGAAGGCAGCCTGTCGTTCGACGATGGCGTGCAGTGCAGCGCCGAGCAGGTCGCGCGACTGGCGATCCAGGACGCGGGCGGTGGCGCTTCCCGGCGAATTCGCTTGCACATAGCCCCGGGCCTGTCCGATGCGCCGGTGCAGATGCCGGCGGTACTGTCCATCGCCGCGTTGCGCAACCTGCTGGATAACGCCCTGCGCCACACCCCGGACGATACCGACGTGGAACTGAGCCTGGAAATGATCGGCCAGCGGGTACGCTTCAAGGTCCGCGATCACGGCCCCGGCATTGCCGCCGACGATCTCCAGCACCTGACCCAGCGCTTCTGGCGCAGCGGCCAGAGCACCGGCTGCGGACTGGGCCTCGCGATCGTCCAGGCCATTGTCCAGCGTTGTGGCTGCGGCCTGCATTTCGACAGTCGTCCGGATGGGCTGCGGGTTGAATTGACGATGCCGGTGCAGGCATTGCCCGGTTGAGCGGATCGATTGTGTCCCTACGAACATCGAGCGTACATCTGCGGTAACGACCTGCCATTGGCGCCCCCGGGTCATGCGGGGCTATGTTTTTTTCAGCTCGACTCAAGGACTGAGGAAGACCGCGCCTATGCAAGCTCCCATCGAAATCAGCACAGCCACGCCCAGCGATGCCGGCATCATCAGCCGGATCGCCGAGCGCTGCATCCGCATCGGTTGTGCCGCCGAACACCGTAACGACCCGCGCCTCGTGGCGGCCTGGACCCGCAACAGCACCCTCGCACGCATACAGCCCTGGCTGGCCGATCCGCGGTTGCGCCTGACCC
Source organism: Pseudomonas sp. 7SR1 (assembly GCF_900156465.1). Classification (NCBI taxonomy): domain Bacteria; kingdom Pseudomonadati; phylum Pseudomonadota; class Gammaproteobacteria; order Pseudomonadales; family Pseudomonadaceae; genus Pseudomonas; species Pseudomonas sp. 7SR1. The sequence goes on along the minus strand of NZ_LT707064.1, from coordinate 5,673,362 downwards.
TGGCGCGGTTGCAGGGGCGTCCGGTAGGAACCGCGATGGCTTCGGTCAATGGCCGGATCGCATTCTGCTATGTGCAACCGGAATGGTTTCGCCGCGGCGCCGGCCGGGCGCTGGTGCGGGACATCGAGGCGTGGCTGGGGGACCTCGGTGTCGCCCGGGTGCGGCTCAACAGCACGCGCACCAGTCAGGGATTCTATCGGCACCTGGGCTTCGAGCAGAGTGCCGAGGCCTTTGCCATCGGCGGAATCGCGGCCATTGCCATGCACAAGCCACTGACGGGGGCGGTGCAATCAACTTTGCCTGAAGGGTAAATCCGCACCGTGCTGATGCGTTTCCCATGACAGGAAAACCTGCCTATGCGCCCGACCGGATGCGCATCTGTGCGGTATGCCGTTTGGGTCACTACTTGAGTGTATTGCGGGGTCGAGAAATGTCAGTCGCCAACAGCCTTATCGAAGCAGAACCGGCGCGGGTCAGCCCCGTGCCGGCCGAGATGCTCTATCAGTTCAACGAATCGCCGCTGCTGGCCCGCCAGAGCCGGCAGGAATCCAACGCCCGCAGTTATCCGCGACGGATACCCCTGGCCCTCAAGCGTGCCAGGGGGCTGTACGTCGAGGACGTCGAGGGCCGGACCTTCATCGACTGCCTGGCCGGTGCCGGCACCCTGGCACTGGGGCATAACCATCCGGTGGTGATCGCGGCGATCCAGCAAGTGCTGGCCGACGAGTTGCCCCTGCATACCCTGGACCTGACCACCCCGGTCAAGGACCGCTTCGTCCAGGACCTGTTCGGCCTGTTGCCAACGGCGTTTGCCGCCGAAGCGAAGATCCAGTTCTGCGGACCCACCGGCACCGACGCGGTGGAAGCAGCGCTCAAGCTGGTGCGCACCGCCACCGGACGCAGCACGGTCCTGTCGTTCCAGGGTGGTTATCACGGCATGAGCCAGGGGGCGCTGAGCCTGATGGGCAGCCTGGGGCCGAAGAAACCCCTGGGGGCCTTGCTCGCCAACGGCGTGCAGTTCATGCCATACCCCTACGACTACCGCTGCCCGTTCGGGTTGGGCGGCGCCGAGGGGGTGAAGGCCAATCTGCACTACCTGGAGAATCTGCTGAACGATCCGGAGGCCGGTGTGCAGTTGCCGGCGGCGGTGATTGTCGAGGTGGTGCAGGGCGAGGGCGGGGTGATACCGGCCGATGTCGACTGGTTGCGCGGCCTGCGGCGGATCACCGAGCAGGCCGGCGTGGCCCTGATCGTCGATGAAATCCAGAGCGGTTTCGGTCGTACCGGCAAGATGTTCGCCTTCGAGCATGCCGGAATCATTCCGGACGCGGTGGTACTGTCCAAGGCCATCGGTGGCAGCCTGCCGCTGGCGGTGCTGGTTTATCGCGACTGGCTCGACACCTGGCTGCCGGGCGCCCATGCCGGGACGTTTCGCGGCAATCAGATGGCCATGGCGGCCGGTTCGGCGGTGATGCGCTATCTGGTGGAACACGACCTGCCGGCTCATGCCGCCGCCATGGGCCGGCGCCTGAGCGATCACCTGCACAGCCTGCAACGGGATTTTCCGCAGATGGGCGACATACGCGGCCGTGGGCTGATGCTCGGCGTCGAACTGGTGGACCCGGCTGGCGCCCCGGATGCCTTGGGACATCCGCCGGCCCATGCCCGCCTGGCTCCCGGGCTGCAACGTGAATGCCTCAAGCGCGGGCTGATCCTGGAGCTGGGTGGGCGCCAGGGTGCGGTGGTGCGTTTCCTGCCGCCACTGATCATCTCGGCGGCGGAAGTCGACCGGGTCGCCGAAATCTTCGGACGGGCCTTGAAGGCTGCCGTGGCGGATACCTAATTTTCCCCAGATCCCGGACGTTCCTTACATACCCCGGCTGCGCATGTGCCGCAGCGAACCTCGAGCAACGATGGAGAAACACACATGACTTCAGTATTCGACCGCGAGGACATCCTCTTTCAGGTCGTGGTCAACCACGAAGAGCAATATTCGATCTGGCCGGACTACAAGGCCGTTCCAGAGGGCTGGCGTACCGTTGGCAAAAGCGGTTTCAAGAAGGAGTGCCTGGCCTACATCGAAGAAGTCTGGACCGATATGCGCCCGCTGAGCCTGCGCAAGAAAATGGACGAGCAGGCGGCTGCGGCCCACTGAACGTAGAGCCTGTGGCAGCAAGAAAGGGTTCCACAGGAAGGCTGCGGGACCATACAAACCTTGCAGTCACATCAGCCACCGTGGGAGCGAGCTTGCTCGCGATAGCGGTGGATCGGCTACATTAATGCCGGCTGGCACTCCTCAATCGCGAGCAAGCTCGCTCCCATGGAGGTCGGCCGGCGTTGCCAGCTATTGCTCGATCAGAAAATCAATCAACGCCCGCGCCGCTGCCGGCAATTGTCGATGGGGCGGGTAGATGACTGAAAACGGTCGACTGCGTCCGCCAAAGTCATCCAGCAGTACCCGCAGCTCCCCCCGCTCTACTCGCTCACGGACGATGAAGTCATAGGTCTGGCAGATGCCCATCCCTGCCTGGGCCAGGGACACGATACCCAGTACGTCGTCAGACACCTGCACCTTGCCCGTCGGCACCCATTCCCGATCTTCGCCGTTTTCCCGAAACAGCCACGGCGCGATACGCCCGCTGCTGGGCATCACGAAGGGCAGGCAGGCGTGGGCCGTCAACTCGTCGATGTGGCGGGGCGTTCCGGCGCGTTCCAGGTACTGTGGCGCGGCCACCAGGCAAAGGCGGGCATCCTCGAGCTTACGCCCGACCAGTCCGCTGTCCGGCAACTGGCCCAGACGGATCGCCAGGTCGTAGCCTTCGGCGACCAGGTCGACGTTGCGATTGGTGATGCTCAGCTCGATCCGAACCTGCGGGCAAGCCTCGGCGAAGCGCGCCAGCAATTGCGGCAGGCGGTAATGGCCGTAAGTGGTGGGCACGCTCAGACGCACCCGGCCGGTGAGGGGCCCGTCCTGGCCCTGGATCCGCCGCTCGGCGTCGTCGATCATGGCAAAGGCCGAGCGTGACTGTTCCAGGTACAGGAGGCCTGCGTCGGTCAGGTTCAACCGCCGGGTAGTGCGCCGCAGCAATTGCACCCCGAGCCGGGTTTCGAGCCGCGAGATGGCGCGGCTGAGAACCGAAGGCGTGGTGCCCAGCGCCACCGCTGCGGCACTGAGCGTACCTTTCTCCACGACCGTGACGAAGGCTTCGACATCAGCCAGATAATCGAATCGACGGGGCATTGTTGCCTCCAGGGGCCAGGTGATGTTCTGTGTGGCGAGTTTATCGCCGATAGCGGCATCAATACAGTGAGCGCATCCCAACCCAATCTTGCGGAGTCATCATGAAAAAGCTCACTACCCTGGCCTTGTCCGCCGCACTGGCGGTCACCAGTATCGCCGCCCAGGCGGATAACGTGCTGGTGGTCCTGTCGGATGCCGATCACCTGGACCTGCGTGACGGCAAGGTCTTCTCCACCGGGTTCTATCTCAACGAACTGCTGCAGCCGGTCAAGCTGTTGCTGGACGCGGGCCACCAGGTGACATTCGCCACGCCGCAAGGCAAGGCCCCCACCCTGGATCGCTCTTCGGTAGACAAGATGTACTTCAACAATGACGCGGCGGAACTCAAGCACTACGAGGCACTGCTGGCGCAACTGAAGATCACCTCGGTCGCGCAATCGCCAGTGGTCAGCCTGGCTCGTGTCGAGCAGATGGGCCTGGACCGGTTCGATGCGCTGTATATCCCCGGCGGTCATGCGCCGATGCAGGATCTGCTCACCAGTGCCTCACTGGGGCGGGTGTTGACCCATTTCCATGGCAAGGGCAAGACCACTGCGCTGGTCTGCCACGGGCCGATCGCGTTGCTGTCGACCCTGCCTGATGCCAAGGGCTTTGTTGGCCAGTTGACTAAAGGCCAGGTATCGGCCAAGGCCGACTGGATCTATGCCGGGTACAGGATGACGGTAATCAGCAATCAGGAAGAAGAGTTGGCCAAGGGGCTGCTGGACGGTGGGAGCATGAAATTCTACCCGCAGACCGCGTTGCAGCAGGCTGGCGGGCAGTACAGCAGCAACACCACACCGTGGACTGCCCACGTGGTGGAGGATCGGGAATTGATCACCGGCCAGAATCCGGCCTCGGCGCTGACGGTGGGGCAGGCGTTGGTCAAGCGTCTGGCGCAGTAGCCTGCAGTACTACAAACCCCGTGGGAGCGAGCTTGCTCGCTCCCACGGGGTTTTGTGTTGTTGCGGGTTCACTTGAACCGCCGCTCCACCCCTTTCTCCACCAGGATCTTCGCCGAAATCTCTTCCACTGAAAAATGCGTGGAGTTGATATGGGGAATGTTCTCCCGGCGGAACAGGTTTTCCACCTCGCGCACCTCGAATTCGCACTGGGCATAGCTCGAATAGCGGCTGTTGGGCTTGCGCTCGTTGCGGATCGCGGTGAGGCGATCCGGGTCGATGGTCAACCCGAACAGCTTGTGCTGGTGGGCGCGCAGGGCGCTGGGCAGCTGCAGGCGCTCCATGTCTTCCTCGGTCAGCGGATAGTTGGCCGCGCGGATGCCGAACTGCATCGCCATGTACAGGCACGTCGGCGTCTTACCACACCGCGACACACCCACTAGGATCAGATCGGCCTTGTCGTAATAATGCGTGCGGGCACCGTCATCGTTGTCCAGGGCGAAGTTGACCGCCTCGATCCGCTCCATGTAGTTGGAGTTATGGCCAATGGAGTGGGACTTGCCGACCGAATAGGAGGAATGCTCGCTCAGTTCCTGTTCCAGAGGCGCCAGGAAGGTGGAAAAAATGTCGATCATGAAACCATTGGACGTTGCGAGAATCTCACGGATGTCCTGATTGACGATGGTGTCGAAGATGATCGGGCGGAAACCGTCGGTTTCGGCGGCTTTATTGATTTGCTGTACCATGGCCCGCGCCTTGTCGACGCTATCGATGTACGGACGTGTCAGCTTGGTGAAGGTAATGTTTTCGAACTGCGCCAACAGGCTTTGGCCCAGGGTCTCGGCCGTGATGCCGGTGCCATCGGAAATAAAGAAAGCAGATCGTTTCATTTGTGCCCTGGGCCTTAAGCTGATGACGATTCTTGGATATGATAGGCGCGATTTGCCGGCCGCCAGTGGCCCGCATTCTCACTTATTTTCCAGGTCCAGGCCATATCGCCGGCACTCGCTCCCCCGGAGCCACCGGTGCCTTGAGCTTTTCCAACACAGTTAGTGGAGAGATCACCTTGGTAGAGTACGTAGTTTCCCTCGATAAGCTCGGCGTCCATGATGTGGAGCATGTGGGGGGCAAGAACGCATCCCTGGGCGAGATGATCAGCAACCTCGCCGGCGCCGGCGTTTCGGTGCCAGGTGGCTTTGCCACGACGGCTCAGGCTTATCGTGATTTCCTGGAACTGAGCGGCCTGAACAAGCAGATCCACGACGCGCTCGATGCCCTGGACGTCGATGACGTCAATGCCCTGGCCAAGACCGGTGCCCAGATCCGCCAGTGGATCATGGAAGCCGAGTTCCCCGAGCAACTGAACACCGAGATCCGCACCGCCTTCGCCAAGCTGTCCGAGGGCAACCCCGACATCGCTGTCGCCGTGCGTTCCTCGGCTACCGCCGAAGACCTGCCGGACGCGTCCTTCGCCGGCCAACAGGAGACCTTCCTGAACATCCGCGGCGTGGAGAACGTCATTCGCGCGGCCAAGGAAGTCTTCGCCTCCCTTTTCAACGACCGTGCCATTTCCTACCGCGTGCACCAGGGCTTCGATCACAAGCTGGTGGCCCTGTCGGCGGGTGTGCAGCGCATGGTCCGTTCCGAAACCGGCACCGCCGGTGTGATGTTCACCCTGGACACCGAATCGGGCTTCCGTGACGTGGTATTCATCACCGGCGCCTATGGCCTGGGTGAAACCGTCGTCCAGGGCGCGGTGAACCCGGACGAGTTCTACGTCCACAAGAGCACCTTGCAGGCCGGTCGCCCGGCGATCCTGCGCCGCAACCTGGGCAGCAAGGCCATCAAGATGATCTACGGCGACGAAGCCAAGGCCGGTCGCTCGGTGAAGACCGTCGATGTGGACAAGGCCGACCGCGCCCGTTTCTGCCTGACCGACGCCGAAGTCAGCGAACTGGCCAAGCAGGCGATGATCATCGAGCAACACTACAAGTGCCCGATGGACATCGAATGGGCCAAGGACGGTGACGACGGCAAGCTGTACATCGTCCAGGCCCGCCCGGAAACCGTGAAGAGCCGTACCCAGGCCAACGTCATGGAGCGCTACCTGCTCAAGGAAACCGGCACCGTGCTGGTGGAAGGTCGCGCCATCGGCCAGCGCATCGGCGCCGGCAAGGTACGGATCATCAAGGACGTCTCGGAGATGGACAAGGTCCAGGCCGGCGACGTGCTGGTTTCCGACATGACCGACCCGGACTGGGAGCCGGTGATGAAGCGCGCCAGCGCCATCGTCACCAACCGCGGCGGCCGTACCTGCCACGCGGCGATCATCGCCCGTGAACTGGGCATCCCGGCCGTGGTGGGTTGCGGCAACGCCACCGAGCTGCTCAAGGACGGGCAGGGTGTGACCGTTTCCTGCGCCGAAGGCGATACCGGCTACATCTTCGAAGGCGAGCTGGGCTTCGACATCAAGAAGAACTCCGTGGACGCCATGCCGGAGCTGCCGTTCAAGATCATGATGAACGTCGGCAACCCGGACCGCGCCTTCGACTTCGCGCAGTTGCCCAACGCCGGCGTGGGCTTGGCCCGCCTGGAGTTCATCATCAACCGCATGATCGGCGTGCACCCCAAGGCACTGCTGAACTACGACGGCCTGCCATCCGAGATCAAGGACAGCGTCGACAAGCGCATCGCCGGCTACGACGATCCGGTCGGCTTCTATGTCGAGAAGCTGGTGGAGGGCATCAGCACCCTGGCAGCGGCCTTCTGGCCGAAAAAGGTCATCGTGCGTCTGTCGGACTTCAAGTCCAACGAATACGCCAACCTGATCGGCGGCAAACTCTACGAACCGGAAGAAGAGAACCCGATGCTGGGCTTCCGCGGCGCCTCGCGTTACATCAGCGAGTCGTTCCGTGATTGCTTCGAGCTCGAGTGCCGCGCCCTCAAGCGTGTGCGCAACGACATGGGCCTGACCAACGTGGAGATCATGGTGCCGTTCGTGCGTACCCTGGGCGAAGCGAGCCAGGTCGTCGACCTGCTGGCGGAAAACGGCCTGGCCCGTGGCGAAAACGGCCTGCGCGTGATCATGATGTGCGAATTGCCGTCCAACGCCATCCTGGCCGAAGAATTCCTCGAGTTCTTCGACGGCTTCTCCATCGGCTCCAATGACCTGACCCAGCTGACCCTGGGCCTGGACCGCGACTCGGGGATCATCGCGCACCTGTTCGACGAGCGGAACCCGGCGGTCAAGAAGCTGCTGGCCAACGCCATCGCCGCCTGCAACAAGGCCGGCAAATACATCGGCATCTGCGGCCAGGGCCCTTCGGACCACCCGGACCTGGCCAAGTGGCTGATGGAGCAGGGCATCGAAAGCGTTTCGCTGAACCCGGACTCCGTGCTGGAAACCTGGTTCTTCCTGGCCGAGGGGCAAGGCGCGGTCTGATCGCGTGAAGGGGCCTCACCGGTAATGTAAGCCGGGTAACCTTTGTGGGAGCGAGCTTGCTCGCGATAGCGGTGTGTCAGCCAAGATTATTTTGCTGATCCGCCGCAATCGCGAGCAAGCTCGCTCCCACAGTCGTCTTTTTTTGTGCAAGAAGATTATGCAAAGCAGCAGCGACCTTTTTCCTGTCGCCCTGATCAGCGCCGAGCGGCGTGGCGATCTGAGCGAAGATGTCTATCGTTTGAAACCTGGAAACAGTCCGGACCACAGCGTCGAACTGGCCGTCACGCGCCTGGGCATGGCCGATGCCACCGAAGCGGTCCGTGGCGTTCCGGTGATCCTGTTGCATGGCAGTTTTTCCAACCGGCGCTTCTGGTATTCGCCCAAGGGCCTGGGCCTGGGTGCCTACCTGACGCGACTGGGGTTCGACGTGTGGATTCCCGAAATGCGCGGTCACGGCCTGTCCCAGCGCAACCTGGACTACCGCAAGAACCGCGTGGCCGATTATGCCCGTTACGATCTGCCGGCCATCGGTGCCTTTGTCCGTGAGCAGAGCGGGCAGGTGCCCCACTGGATCGGTCACTCCCTGGGCGGCATTACCCTGGCTGCGGCCCTTGGCGGTCATTACCTGGGGGAGCCGGCCGTGGCGTCGGCGGCGTTTTTCGGGACCCAGGTCAGTCGAACCTACTGGCCGTTGAAGATCCCGCCAGTGGAGTGGGGCGGTCGATTTATCCTCAAGCGGTTTGCCCAACTCTCCGGTTCCAGGCTCAAGCGTGGCCCGGAGGACGAGCCCATCGGCCTGGCACTGGAGAGCATGCGCTGGTATGGCCTGTTCGGGCGTTTCGGCGACGCTGAAAAAAACTGGTGGGCGGGCCTGGCCGATGTGCAGGTGCCGGTACTGGCGGTCAGTGCCAGTGGCGACCACCAGGATCCGACCTGGGCCTGCCGCAAGCTCTTCGACCAGGTCGGCTCCGCCCATAAGCAGTTCGTCTGCCTGGGCCGGGAGCAGGGCTTCAGCGACGATTTCGGCCATGTGGAAATGCTGGTCAGCAAGGCCGCGCAGGCCGAAGTATGGCCGTTGGTGGTGCGTTGGCTGGAGGAACAATGCGCGCCATTGCCGGCGAGCCAGCCCATTCTGGCCGAGGCGGTTTGAAGCGGGAGCTCTGACAGGGGCATTCCGCTCTGCCCGGCTTACGGCTAAGATATGACGCGCTACGCTGTTTCGGTCATAAACGGTTATTCATTCAGCCTGACGTTCAGCCCTTCCAGGGCCCTTGCGGGAGTCATTCGATGAAGCATTACCTCACGCCCGACCTGTGCGACGCCTACCCGGACCTGGTTCAGGTGGTGGAGCCGATGTTCAGCAATTTCGGTGGCCGCGATTCCTTCGGTGGCGAAATCGTGACCATCAAGTGTTTCGAGGACAATTCGCTGGTCAAGGAGCAGGTTGAGCTCAAGGGCAACGGCAAGGTGCTGGTGGTCGACGGCGGCGGTTCCCTGCGTCGGGCCTTGCTGGGGGACATGCTCGCCGAAAAGGCTGCGAAAAACGGTTGGGAGGGCCTTGTGATCTACGGCTGCATCCGCGATGTGGATGTCATTGCCCAGACCGACCTCGGCGTCCAGGCCCTGGCCAGCCATCCAATGAAGACCGATAAACGCGGTATCGGCGATCTCAATGTAGCCGTGACGTTTGCCGGCGTGACCTTCCGTCCGGGCGAATATGTCTATGCGGACAATAACGGCGTGATCGTTTCACCCAGCCCGCTGCAAATGCCTGAATGAAGCGTCAAAGCCGTAAGGGATGAGGATGTTCGAGGAAGAAAACGCGCAATGGGGGCTGGTGCATGCCCTGGTGCTGGATGGTAAAGGTGGTGCGCGTTCGATAGCCCGGACCGAACTGGACGATCTGCAACTGCAGGCGCATGAAAGCCTGTGGTTGCATTGGGATCGCAGTCATCCGCAGACCCACACCTGGCTGCGCAAGTCCAGCGGCCTCAGCGAGTTCAACTGTGACCTGCTGCTCGAGGAGAACACCCGGCCACGCCTGCTGCCATTGCCCGACGCCGAGCTGCTGCTGTTTCTCAGGGGGATCAACCTCAACCCGGGGGCCGAGCCGGAAGACATGGTCTCGGTGCGCATCTTCGCGTCTGCCCAGCGGGTGATTTCCCTGCGCCTTCGTCCATTGCGCGCCACCGATGAACTGCTGGCGCACCTGGCCGAGGGCGAGGGGCCGAGAAACTCTTCGGAACTCATCCTTTATATGGCGCAATACCTGACCGACAAAGTGCAGGACCTGGTGTCCCATCTCTCGGAAATCGTCGACGGCGAGGAAGAAAAACTCGATGCCGACGAACGGTACACCCCCGAGCACGACGCCATTTTGCACATCCGTCGGCGGGCGGCCGGACTGAAGCGCTTCCTGTCTCCACAGCGGGACATTTTCGGCCAGATGTCGCGGCTCAAGTTGCCCTGGTTCGTCGAAGACGACGGTGACTACTGGAATGAACTGAACAACAGCCTGACCCGCTACCTCGAGGAGCTGGAACTGGCCCGCGAGCGCGTGGGGCTGGTGCTGGAGGCCGAGGACCGGCGTCTTTCCGTGCGCATGAACCGCACCATGTACCGCTTCGGCATCATCACCGGGATTTTCCTGCCGATGAGTTTTCTCACCGGTCTGCTGGGCATCAACGTGGGCGGTATTCCGTTCTCCGAAAGCCCGTACGGCTTCCTCGCCGCTTGCCTGCTGATGGTCTGCGTGGCGTTGGGGCAATGGTGGCTGTTCCGCCGCTTGCGCTGGGTGTGATGGGTTTCATGTGACCCGAAGAATTCTGATCGCGTCTTCCACAGACATCACGAGAGGTGCATATGCACGATCCGTTTGAACAGTCTTTGCGCGACATGCTCAAGGCCTCGCCGTCCAGCCGCGACGACGATGCCTGCCTGGGACGTGTACTGAAAACCGCCAACCGCCAGGTCGGCGCCGGCGATCTTTTCAGCCTGCTGGGCCGCTGGTTGCCCGCGCTGATGATCGCCTTGAACAACGGCTCGGCCCATGTCTCGCCGGTTTCCCGTCGTAAACCTGCTACTCGCACCGCTCATAAGGCTGACTGAATATGGAATTGAATCTCTGGACCCAGAGCCTTGTCGCGGCAATGACTGCGTTGTGGACCAAGGTGGCTAACTTCATCCCCAACCTGTTCGGCGCCCTGGTGGTGGTGTTGCTGGGGTTCGTGGTGGCCAAGCTGCTCGACACGCTGCTGTCCAAGCTGCTCGCCAAGCTGGGCCTCGACCGTCTGATGGGGGGCACCGGCCTGACCAAGCTGCTGTCCCGTGGCGGTATCCAGGTGCCGATCTCGACGCTGATCGGCAAGATCGTCTATTGGTTCGTATTGCTTATTTTCCTGGTTTCCGCAGCCGAATCCCTTGGCCTGCAACGAGTTTCAGCTACGCTCGATATGCTTGCGCTGTATCTGCCGAAGGTTTTCGGCGCTGCGCTGGTGTTGCTGGTAGGGGTCCTGCTGGCACAACTGGTCAACGGCCTGGTGCGCGGCGCGGCCGAAGGCGTGGGGTTGGATTATGCATCGGGTCTTGGACGTATCGCCCAGGGCCTGGTGATCATCATCAGCATTTCCGTCGCGATCAGCCAGTTGGAGGTCAAGACCGACCTGCTCAACCATGTGATCGTGATCGTATTGATTACCGTTGGTCTGGCGATTGCGCTGGCCATGGGACTGGGAAGCCGGGAAATCGCCGGCCAGATTCTTGCGGGAATCTATGTGCGTGAGCTGTATGAGGTTGGACAACAAGTGCGTGTTGGCGAGGTCGAAGGCCAGATCGAGGAGATCGGCACGGTGAAGACCACATTGCTGACCGATGAGGGCGAACTGGTGTCGCTCTCTAATCGGATCCTGCTGGAGCAGCATGTGAGTAGCCGCTAACCCGGCAAACTCTGCTAATGTATGCCGCCGCAAAATGCCTGCTATCGCAGGCTGCGGCGCACATTGACCTAGACCGTCGGCCCGACTTGTTTTGAACAAACCCCAATCGCTATCCACGCGCTATGACCCCCGTGATCTCTCCGATGAGGAGTTGGTTGCGCGCGCGCATACGGAGCTGTTCCACGTAACACGTGCTTACGAAGAGTTGATGCGCCGTTACCAGAGAACATTATTTAACGTCTGTGCACGTTATCTGGGGAACGATCGCGATGCTGACGATGTCTGTCAGGAGGTGATGTTGAAGGTGCTTTACGGCCTGAAGAACTTCGAGGGGAAATCGAAGTTCAAGACATGGCTATATAGCATCACCTACAACGAATGCATCACACAGTATCGCAAGGAACGGCGAAAGCGTCGCTTGATGGACGCGTTGAGCCTGGACCCTCTCGAGGAAGCGTCTGATGAAAAGGCGCCCAAGCCCGAGGAAAAGGGTGGACTCGATCGCTGGCTGGTTTATGTGAACCCGATCGACAGGGAGATTCTGGTGCTACGATTTGTCGCAGAACTGGAGTTCCAGGAGATCGCAGACATAATGCACATGGGTTTGAGCGCGACAAAAATGCGTTACAAGCGCGCTCTCGATAAGCTGCGTGAGAAATTTGCAGGCATTGCTGAAACTTAACTTCGGCGCAAATATCTCTTACGTGTAGGCAAGTTCTGATAGACTTGCCGCCGAGTTGTCCCCCGGTTTGCGGGACTGCTTCACAATCACCAGATGGGGATTTAACGGATGAAACTGAAAAACACCTTGGGCTTTGCCATTGGTTCTCTTATTGCCGCTACTTCGTTCGGCGCGCTGGCACAAGGCCAAGGCGCAGTTGAAATCGAAGGCTTCGCCAAGAAAGAGCAATTCGACAGCGCTCGTGACTTCAAAAACAACGGCAACCTTTTCGGCGGTTCGATCGGTTACTTCCTGACCGACGACGTAGAACTGCGTCTGGCCTACGACGAAGTGCACAACGCACGCACTGAAGACGGTACCAACGTCAAGGGCGCCAACACCGCTCTGGATGCCCTGTACCACTTCAACAACCCAGGTGACATGCTGCGTCCATACGTCTCGGCCGGTTTCTCCGACCAGAGCATCGACCAGAACGGCAGCAACAGCCGTAACCGTTCCACCTTCGCCAACGTGGGCGGCGGTGCCAAGCTGTACTTCACCGACAACTTCTACGCCCGTGCTGGCGTTGAAGCTCAGTACAACATCGACCAGGGCGACACCGAGTGGGCTCCTAGCGTCGGTATCGGTGTGAACTTCGGTGGCGGTTCCAAGCCTGCCGCTGCTCCAGTTCCAGCTCCGGCTGAAGTCTGCTCCGACAGCGACAATGACGGCGTGTGCGACAACGTCGACAAGTGCCCTGACACCCCAGCCAACGTAACCGTTGACGCTGATGGCTGCCCAGCTGTTGCTGAAGTCGTTCGTGTCGAGCTGGACGTCAAGTTCGACTTCGACAAGTCGGTCGTCAAAGAAAACAGCTATGGCGACATCAAGAACCTGGCTGACTTCATGAAGCAGTACCCATCGACCAGCACCACTGTTGAAGGTCACACTGACTCCGTCGGTACTGACGCTTACAACCAGAAGCTGTCCGAGCGTCGTGCAAAAGCCGTTAAGGAAGTTCTGACCAACCAGTACGGTGTTGAATCGTCCCGCGTTCAGTCTGTTGGCTACGGCGAATCCCGCCCAGTCGCTGACAACGCCACTGAAGCTGGCCGCGCTGTAAACCGTCGCGTAGAAGCTCAAGTAGAAGCCCAAGGCAAGTAATTAGCCCAAGGCTTGTGGAAAAACCCGGCTCAGGCCGGGTTTTTCTTTGCCTGCGATTTATGAAATGAGGAACCAATAGCTGCGGTGAGTGGTGATTCTGTGAGCGCCAACGATCAATTGTGGGAGCGAGCCTGCTCGCGATGCGTCGGATCATCCAACAGAGAGGTTGACTGACTGACCGCTATCGCGAGCAGGCTCGCTTCCACAGGTTTGTTGTTTGCGGTTACAACGCTGCTGCCTGGACCCAGGTCTGTTGTGCCTGGGTTAACTGCGCGCCAGCCGCTACTGCCCCGATGACCAGGATTGCCGGGCTCTTGAGCTCGAACGTGCTGGCGTCGGCTTCCATCGAGGCTAGGTCGCTGCGGCAGTCCCGCTGGTGGGGCAGGGAAGCGTTTTCGATCATGGCCACCGGGGTATTCGCCGCCAGGCCACCTTTGAGCAGTTGCTCGCGGATTTCACTCAGTTTCGCCACCCCCATGTACACCACCAGGGTCGTCCCGCTCTGGGCCAGCGCCTGCCAGTTCAGGCTGCTGCCGTCCTGGGTGTGGGCCGTGACCAGCGTCACGCCCCGGGCGATCCCGCGCAGGGTCAGCGGGATGTCGCACTGGGTGGCGCCCGCCAGGCCGGCGGTGATGCCGTTGACCAGCTCAACGTCGACACCGTGTTCACGTAGCCACTGCGCCTCTTCACCACCCCGGCCGAAAATGCACGGGTCGCCGCCCTTGAGGCGTACCACGCATTTGCCTTGGCGGGCATAGCGCAGCATCAGGCGATGGATGAAAGCTTGTGGCGTGGATCGGCATCCGCCGCGTTTGCCCACGGCGATGACGCGTGCGGTGGGGCAATGCTCAAGCACGGCGCCATTGACCAGATCGTCGATCAGCACCACGTCGGCTTCGCGCAGGGCGCGCACGGCCTTGAGGGTCAGTAATTCCGGGTCGCCAGGACCTGCACCCACCAGCCAGACTTTTGCGTTCATAGTGTTTTCCTCACGAGACTGCCGCCACCGGCCGCGCAGTGGCGACCAGCAGACGCTTGATTTCCGGTACACAGGAACCGCATTGCGTGCCGCAACCCAGTTCCTGTTTCAGCCCTTGCAGGTCCAGGCCGCGTTCGATGCCCGCGCAGACCGCTCGCTGGCTGACGTTCATGCAGTTGCACAGGGTCTTGCCGCCGCCCAGCGCGGCGCCGGTATTGCCTGGTGGTGCACTCAAGGGCGCCAGCAACCAGCGTCGCAACTGCTCGTCGGCACGGCCTTCCAGCCACAGGTTCTGCAGCCAGTGCCGGGCCAGGGTTTCGCCGGCCAGGCGGATGGCCGTTATACGGCCGTTTTCGATGCGGACACGTTTGCCGATGGCGCGACGCGGATCGTCATAGGCCAGCACCGGCCCCTCGATCAGGCCCAGTTGTTCGTCAATCGCGTGCAGCAATTGCGGTTCGGGGGCCAGGGCGCTGGCGGCGCGAATCAGCAGCGCCGGACGCTCACGGCCGGTAAGGCTCAGGCTGACGTAGGCAAACGCCTCACACAGCGGTCGCAAGGTCTCCAGGTGCAGCTGGACATCGCCTTCGACCAGGGCGTAAAGCTGCCAGGGCAGGTTCACCGGTTCCAGGCGCACGCCGCTGTGCTTGAGTTCCGGCTGTTTCGACAAGGGATCGAAGGCTGGTTGCGTCAGGGTATTGACCCCGCCCTTGAGGAACCGGTCGCCCCAGTGCATGGGCAGGAACGCCTGTCCGGGGCGCACGCTTTCATCGCTGTCCACGGCCACGATCACGGCGCCGCGACGGCTCTTGAGGCTGACCAGGTCGCCGGCCTGCAGGTGATGGCGAAGCAGTTCGTCGGGATGCAGGCTCAGCACGGCCTCGTTCACATGGCCAAACAACTGCGCAGCAGTTCCGGTGCGGCTCATGCCATGCCACTGGTCCCGCAGCCGGCCGGTGTTGAGGGTCAACGGGAAGCGGGCATCGCGCAGCTCCCTGGCGGCGCGATAGGGGTCGGCCACGAAGCGGGCACGGCCGCTGTCGGTAGGGAAAATCCCATCCACATACAGGCGCGGAGTGCCTTCGGTGGCGCCCTCCGGGAACGGCCATTGCTGAGGACCCAACTGGTCGATCAGCGAATGGCTGATGCCCGACAGGTCCAGGTCGCGACCTCGGGTCAGTTGCTTGTATTCGTCGAACAGCTGGGCCGGCGCATCGAAATCGAACAGGCTGGGTTCGCCGGGGCGCAGGCGTTTTTCCAGGCGTTGTGCGAAATCCACGGTGATTGCCCAGTCCGCTCGGGCTTCGCCCGGTGCGGCAACGGCCCGACGAACGTGGGAAATGCGCCGCTCGGAGTTGGTCACCGAGCCTTCTTTCTCGCCCCAGCTGGCTGCCGGCAGCAGCAGGTCGGCGAATCCGGCGGTCTCGGTGGTGCGGAAAGCCTCTTGCAGGACCACGAACGGGCAGGCCTGCAGGGCCTCTCGCACCGCTGTCTGGTCCGGCATCGATTGGGCAGGGTTGGTACAGGCGATCCACAGTGCCTTGACCTTGCCGTTGCGAACCTGCTCGAACAGTTCGATGGCGCTCAGGCCCGTGGTGGCGGGTAGCTGCTCGACGCCCCAGTAGCGAGCGACTTCGGCCCGGTGCTCGGGATTGGCGGCTTCGCGATGACCGGGCAGCAGGTTCGACAGGCTGCCGGTTTCGCGACCGCCCATGGCATTGGGCTGGCCGGTCAGCGAGAAAGGACCGGCGCCCGGCCGGCCGATCTGTCCGGTGGCCAGGTGCAGGTTGATCAGTGCGCTGTTTTTCGCGCTGCCGGCGGTGGATTGGTTAAGGCCCATGCACCACAACGACAGGAAGCTCGACGCGTTGCCGATGGACTCGGCGCACTGATGCAATTGCTCGACGCTGATGCCGCACAACTGGGCGACCATGGCGGGAGTGTAGTCGCGCACCAGGTTCTTCAGGTCCGCCAGGCCTTCGGTATGGGCCTTGATGAAGTCGCGGTCGACCCAGTCTTCCCACAGCAGCAAGTGCAAGATCCCATGGAACAGGGCGACATCGGTGCCCGGCAGGATCGCCAGGTGCAGGTCCGCCAGGTCGCAAGTGTCGGTGCGACGGGGATCGATGACGATGATTTTCATCTGGGACCGTTGGGATTTTGCAGCTTCCAGGCGTCGAAACAGGATCGGATGCGCGTAGGCCATGTTGCTGCCGACGATCATCACGCAGTCGCTCAGTTCCAGGTCTTCATAGCTGCAAGGGGGGGCATCGGCACCCAGGCTGCGCTTGTAGCCCACCACGGCCGAAGACATGCACAGCCGGGAATTGCTGTCGATGTTGTTGGTACCCACCAGCGCCCGGGCGAGTTTGTTGAAAGCGTAGTAATCCTCGGTCAGCAGTTGGCCGGATATGTAGAAGGCCACGCTGTCCGGACCATGTTCGGCGATGGTATCGGCGAACACGCTGGCGGCGTGATCCAGGGCGCTGTCCCAGTCGGTACGGGCCCGGGCCAGGCCCTTGCCCAGGCGCAATTCGGGATACAGGGCGCGGGCGGCCAGGTCGCCGGTCAGGTGCAGGGTGGAACCCTTGCTGCACAGTTTGCCGAAATTGGCCGGATGGGCCGGATCGCCGCTGACGCCGAGGATGCGCTCGTCGTCATGCTCGATCAGGACGCCGCAACCGACCCCGCAGTAACAGCAGGTCGAGGCAGTGGTCTGGCGGTTCATCAGCTTGCGTCCCGCAGGGCCAACTGCACCCGGCCGTTTTCGACCCGGGCCGAATGATGATGGGCGCAGCCCACGTCGGGGGCTTGGGCCTGACCGCTTTCCAAGTCGATCTGCCAGTTGTGCAGCGGGCAGGCCACGCGCTTGCCGTAGACCAGGCCTTGTGACAACGGCCCGCCCTTGTGCGGACAACGGTCATCGAGGGCGAACACTTCATCGTCGCTGGTGCGGAAAATCGCGATATCGCCTTCAGGACCATTGATGATGCGCGAACCGAGGATGTTGATCTCCTCCAGTGCGCAGATATCCAGCCAGTTCATGCCGGCACCTCCAGGTTTTTCACGGGAATGACCTCGAACTCTTTCTTGAGCTGAGGTTGTTCCAGGCGTTGCTTCCAAGGGTCCTGTTCCAGCGACAGGGAGAACTTCAGGCGTTCGTGGAGGGCCTTGCGCCGCTCGGGGTCTTCCAGCACGGCTTTCTTGATGTGCTCCATGCCGACTCGCTGCATGTAATGCACAGTGCGTTCAAGGTAGAAGGCTTCCTCGCGGTACAGCTGCAGGAAAGCGCCGTTGTATTCGCGCACTTCTTCGGCGGTCTTGAGCTTGACGAAGAACTCCGCCACCTCGGTCTTGATCCCGCCGTTGCCACCGATGTACATCTCCCAGCCGGAGTCGACGCCGATGATGCCGACGTCCTTGATACCGGCTTCCGAGCAATTGCGCGGGCAGCCGGAAACGGCCAGTTTCACCTTGTGCGGCGACCACATGTTGAACAGGTCATGCTCCAGCTCGATGCCCAATTGGGTCGAGTTCTGGGTGCCGAAGCGGCAGAACTCACTGCCTACGCAGGTCTTCACGGTGCGGATGGATTTGCCGTAGGCGTGGCCGGACGGCATGTCGAGGTCTTTCCAGACCCCCGGCAGGTCCTGCTTTTTGATTCCGAGCAAATCGATGCGCTGCCCGCCCGTGACCTTGACCATGGGCACGTTGTATTTGTCGGCCACGTCGGCGATGCGTCGCAGTTCCGAAGGATTGGTCACGCCGCCCCACATGCGCGGGACCACGGAGTAGGTGCCGTCCTTCTGGATGTTGGCATGGGCGCGTTCGTTGATCAGCCGCGATTGTGGATCGTCCTGGGCTTCGCCGGGCCAGGTGGAGATCAGGTAGTAGTTCAATGCCGGACGGCAGGTGGCACAGCCGTTCGGGGTGCGCCAGTTCAGGTAACTCATGGTCCCGGCGATGGTCAGCAGGTGCTGGTCGCGGATCGCCTGGCGAATCTGGCCGTGGTTGAGGTCGCTGCAACCGCAGATGGCCTTTTCGCTTTTCGGCTTGACGTCCGCTGCGCCACCGACGGTGTTGATCAGGATCTGTTCCACCAGGCCGGCGCAGGAGCCACAGGAGCTGGCAGCCTTGGTGTGTTTTTTCACATCATCGACGCTGAACAGCCCGTGTTCCTGGATCGCCTTGACGATGGTGCCCTTGCACACGCCGTTGCAGCCGCAGACCTCGGCGCTGTCGGCCATGCTCATGGCCTTGTCCTGGCCTTGGTGGCCAACGTCGCCCAAGGCGTTCTCGCCAAACATCAGGTGATCGCGGATCTCGCTGATGGCATGGTTTTCACGGATCTGGCGGAAATACCAGCCGCCATCTGCCGTATCGCCGTACAGGCAGGCACCGACCAGCACGTCATCCTTGATCACCAGCTTCTTGTAGACGCCGCCGATGGGGTCGGAAAGGGTGATGGTTTCGGTGCCTTCGCCGCCCATGAAGTCGCCGGCGGAAAACAGGTCGATGCCAGTCACTTTCAACTTGGTCGAGGTGACCGAGCCTTTGTAAGTGGCGAAGCCCAGTTGGGCGAGGTGGTTGGCGCAGACCTTGGCCTGTTCGAACAACGGTGCGACCAGACCGTAGGCGGTGCCGCGATGGTTGGCGCATTCACCGATGGCGTAGATGCGCGGGTCGTAGGTCTGCATCGTGTCGTTGACCAGGATCCCGCGGTTGCACGGGATGCCGGCCTTTTCCGCCAGTTCGACATTGGGGCGGATACCGGCGGCCATCACCACCAGGTCGGCGGGAATGATGTCGCCGTTCTTGAACTGCACCGAGCCGACCCGGCCATTGCCGGCGTCGTGCAGGGCCTGGGTCTGCTCGCTGAGGCGGAATTTCAGGCCGCGATTCTCCAGGGCGGTCTGCAGCAACTGGCCGCTGGTCTTGTCCAGTTGCCGCTCCAGCAACCATTCGCCCAGATGCACTACGGTCACGTCCATGCCGCGCAGCTTCAGGCCGTTGGCCGCTTCCAGGCCCAGCAGGCCGCCGCCGATGACCACGGCGTGCCTGTGGGTCTTGGCGGTGTCGATCATCGCCTGGGTGTCGGCGATGTCGCGGTAACCGATCACACCGTCCAGGGTGTTGCCGGGAATCGGCAGGATGAACGGGGTGGAGCCGGTGGCGATCAACAGGCGGTCATATTCGGCTTCGCTGCCGTCCTCGGCGATGACCCGGCGTTTGACGCGATCGATCTGCACCACCTTGCGATTGAGCAGCAGGTTGATGTTGTTGTCCTGGTACCAGGCCAGGTCGTTGAGCACGATATCTTCGAACGTCTGTTCGCCGGCCAGTACGGGGGAGAGCAGGATGCGGTTGTAATTGGTGTGGGGTTCGGCACCGAACACCGTGATGTCGTACAGCTCGTTGCTCAGCTTGAGCAGTTCCTCGAGGGTTCGAACCCCGGCCATGCCATTGCCGATCATCACCAGTTTGAGTTTTTTCATCAGGGTTCTCCGCAAGCTCATGTCCGTTTCATCACGGCGATCGGACTGGCTCGGCAATTTTCACGAAAACAAAAAAAGGCGTCCCGCTAGCAAGCTAGCGAGGACGCCTTTGTCCTGGTCCCGTTCTCTCGGGAAGCACCGCCTTCATCGTTGGAGGCGTTGCCTTATGTCTGTTGAAAGGGATTTATGCAGTGGTTGTGCCAACTGGCTCGAAGGCGCGGATTCATTGAGCAGCGGCTTGATTGAGCGGATTGGGGAGGGATTTATTGCACCGAATCAAAGCGTGTTGCCCGGTAATGGAGCGTCTTGCAGGAGCAGTTGTATGGACGATCGGGCTGCCATCGCGAGCAAGCTCGCTCCCACATTGGATCTGCGGTGGACACACACACCCTGCGGGAGCGAGCTTGCGCGCGACAGGCGCGACCGGATCTCAGCTGTGAAACACCAGGAACAGCAGCACGACATTCACCACCAACGACACCAGCGCCAACGTCCGCCAGACTTTCAGCGGTTCGCGCTCCAGCAGCGGACGGGGCCTGACGCTCAAGCTGCGGCGCTCGCCCTGTTCCAGCAATAACAGCCATTCCTCGGCGGTTTCGAAGCGTTGGCCAGGATCGGCGGCAACGGCCCGCTCCAGGCTTTGCCCGAGCCATTCGGGCAGGTCCGGCCGGTAACGGTTGGCGCTGACCGGCACGCCAAAGCGCGGCCGCTGGAAGGCCTCGATTTCGCCGTAGGGGTAATGCCCCGTCAGCAGGAAGTACAAGGTCACACCGACCGCATACAGGTCCTGCTGTGCGGTGGGGGCGATACCGCCGAAGGCTTCCGGGGCAATATAACTTGGGGTTCCCGGCAAGACATTGGCCTGGTCCTCCGACAGCCCCGGGCAATACGCCAGGCCGAAGTCCAGCAGGCGCAGTTCCCCATCGTCCCCCAGGTGCAGGTTTTCCGGCTTGATGTCGCGATGGTAGATCTGCCGTCGGTGCAGCAACCCCACGGCCCGTACCAGCCGCTGCGCCAGGTCTTGCCATCGGGCCAGCGGCAAGGTGCCGCCCCGGTCGAACAGTTCGGCCAGGGTGATGCCCGGGTATTCACGCATCACGTAGTACAGGTGCTGACGTTGGGCAACCCCATGGACTTCCGGAAACTGCCGGCCTGCGACCCGGCGCAGGAACCATTCCTCGGAGAGCAGCGCCTGCCCGGCCCGGGTGTCGTCCCGCAGGTGCCCAGGCAGGGTTTTCAACAGCCACGGCTGGCCCTGACTGTCGTGTACCCGATACAGCAACGATTGCTGGCTCTGGCCGAGCAGCCCTTCGATCCGCCAGCCTTCGAACACCTGGCCTGGTTTCAGGGCCGGGGGAAGGGGCCATTGCTGCAGTTGAATCAGCGCATCGCCGATGCTTGCTTCACCCAGTGCATCGACCCGTACCAGCAGCGCGCTGGCGTTGTCCTGGCTGCCGGCCAGGTGTGCGGCGTTGACCAGCGTCTGGGCCGCGAGGTCCAGGTCCGGTTGGTCGCGCAGGATGCCGGCGATGGCCGTGTCCCCCAATACCGCCCAGACGCCGTCGCTGAGCAGGACGAAGGTTTCGTCGGTGCGCAGTTCGCCGTCGAGGAAGTCGAGGATCAGGTGCTGGTCCAGCCCCAGGGCACGCTTGAGCACGTGCTGCATGCCCTGCTGTTCCCAGACGTGGTCTTCGCTGACCCGTTGCAACTGATCGGCGTGCCAGCGGTAGACCCGACAATCGCCCACATGGGCCAGGGTGAAGCGTCGGCCCCGTAGCACCAGGGCACTGACAGTGGTAAGCAGGGGCTGTCCGCCACCGTTGGCCTGCAACCAGCGGTTCTGTGCCAGCAACAGCCGATCCAGGGCCTGGGCCACCCCCCAGGTCTGTGGCGTGGCGTAGTAATCCAGGGCCAGCGCCTGCAACGTCGAACGGGCGGCCAGGCCGCCATCGGCGCATTGGCTCACGCCGTCGGCGATGGCGAACAGGTAGCCCTTGCTGGCGGCCAGGGCCGGGGCTGGCGTGACCAGGCGCAGGGCGTCCTGGTTTTCCTCGCGCGGGCCGATGGCACTGGCTTCGGCGAAACTCAGTTGCAGGCTCATGGTGGTTGGTTATACCCGGGCCGCAGTAACGGCGGCCGAACCCCAGGTGGTCCTCCAGCGGCGCTTGACGCCGTGCAGGCCGAACCAGGCCAATACGCCGAGACTGGCGAACAGCCACAGCGCCAGTTGATAGCTGCCGGTGCTCTGCTTGATCGCCCCCATGCCCGCCGCCAGGGCGAAGCCACCGATACCGCCGGCCATGCCGATCAGCCCGGTCATGACCCCGATTTCGCGACGGAAGCGCTGCGGCACCAGTTGGAACACCGCGCCGTTACCCGCCCCCAGCCCCAGCATGGTGCAGACGAACAGGGCCAGCGCCGCGTAGGAGCTTGGCAGGTTGAAACCCACCGCGGCGATGCACACCGCCGCGATGGTGTACATGCCCAGCAGGGTGCGAATGCCACCGAAACGGTCCGCCAGGGCGCCGCCCAGCGGGCGCATCAGGCTGCCGCCGAAGACGCAGGCGGCGGTGTAGTAGCCGGCTGTCACCGGACTCAGGCCGTACTGGTCGTTGAAGTAGCCAGGCAGGGCGCTGGCCAGGCCGATGAAGCCGCCGAAGGTCACGCTGTAGAAGAACATGAACCACCAGCTATCACGGTCACCCAGGGCCTTGAGGTAATCGGCCATGGATTTGGCTTTCGGCCGCTCCGGCGCGTTCTTGGCCAGCCAGGCGAACAGGACCAGGGTCAGGCCCAGAGGGATCAGGGCGAAGCCGAATACGTTGGTCCAGCCAAACGTGGCGGCCATGACCGGTGCGATCAGCGCGGCCAGCACGGTGCCCGAGTTACCGGCACCGGCGATGCCCATGGCCTTGCCCTGGTGCTGCGGCGGATACCATTGGGAGGCCAGCGGCAGGGCGACGGCGAACGATGCGCCGGCCACGCCCAGGAACAGGCCCAGCAGCAATGCCTGCTCATAACTGTGGATGCCCAGTTTCCAGGCGCAGAACAGCGCACCGATCACGATCACCTGGCCGACCATGCCGGCGGTTTTGGGGGAGATCCGGTCGGCCAGCAGGCCCATGAGCAGGCGCAGTACGGCGCCGGCCAGGATCGGCGTCGCCACCATCAGGCCGCGTTGCTGGGTGGTCAGTTGCAGGTCGGTGGCGATTTGCACCGCCAGTGGGCCGAGCAGGTACCAGACCATGAAGCTCAGGTCGAAGTAGAGGAAGGCTGCGAACAGGGTCGGGGTGTGGCCGGATTTCCAGAAGCTTGAATTCATCGCGCACCTCAGCGGTAAAAGTCTCGGGTAATGAGTCAGTGCTTCGAGGTGGTGCGCCGTCATGGCGACCCCACCGACCCCGGACGGTGGGGCCAAAGCAAAAAAAAACGCCGCAACCCGGGCCGCCTGGGGGCGAGCAGGGTGTGCGACGTCTTTGTCGTAGGTGGGCAACCGCCGTTGGCTACCGGTGAGATTGCTTAAGCGAGATCTGTGCCAACAGGAGGGATTGGGCTTAGGACTATCGCGAGCCAGCTCGCTCCCACAGAGGGGCTGGGGTGAACACAATATCTGTGGATACCCCGGATCAACTGTGGGAGCGAGCTGGCTTGCGATGGCGCCAGGCCAGGTGCTTCAAGGTTTTCAGCCCAGCAGCTCATTCATCGCGATGATCTGCTCCGCCACCTGGATCAGCTTCTGCTGGCGGCTCATGGCCTGGCGGCGCATCAGGGTGTAGGCCTGTTCCTCATTGCAGGCTTTCATCTTCATCAGCATGCCCTTGGCCAGTTCGATGCGCTTGCGTTCGGCCAGTTGCTGGTCCCGTGCCAGGAGCTGGGCCCGCAGGGCCTGGTCGCTTTCGAAGCGGGCCATGGCCACGTCGAGGATCGGCTGCAGGCGCGCGGCGTGGATGCCTTCGACGATATAGGCGCTTACGCCGGACTTGATCGCCTGGCGCATCACATCCGGGTCGTGCTCGTCGGTAAACATGACGATCGGTCGTGGCTGGTCGCGGCTGACCAGCACCACTTGTTCCATGACGTCTCGTCCCGGTGACTCGGTATCGATCAGGATGACATCCGGACGCACTGTTTCGACGCGTTCCGGCAAGTCGATGGTCAGCCCGGATTCGTCGATGACGTCGAATCCGGCCTCCGTCAGGGCAGCCTTGAGGCGCCCGACCTTTTTCGCGGTGTCGTTGATCAGCAGGATACGCAACATGGTCGGGGCTCCTGTCAGCGGCTGGCGAGAAGGGGAGCCGCATCGCTCAAGGCGTGCAGTTTGAAGCCACGGGCATACCCGGCCGGATCGGAACCGTCCCAGCGGATGCCGTCGATCAACTGGCTGCTGCGCATGTCCTGGCGTGGGGACGCGATGCCCAGCGCCGCACAGGCCTCATGGTACAACTCGAGCTGTTGGACCTCCCGCGCCACGGCGAGGTAATCCGGGTCTTCGCGCAGCAGGCCCCAACGCCGGAACTGAGTCATGAACCACATGCCGTCGGACAGGTACGGCACGTTCACCTCGCCGTTGCCGTGGAAGCGCATGGCGTGGGGATCCTGCCAGCTGTTGCCCAGGCCGTCGGCATAGATGCCGAGCAGGCGGGGCTCGATGCAGTCCAGCGGTGCGTCGAGGTACTCGGGCGCGCTCAGCAGTTGCGCGGTGCTGCGACGGTTCTCGGTACTCTGTTCGATGAATCGGCTGGCTTCGAGGACAGCCATTACCAAGGCCCGCGCGGTGTTGGGGTACTGCTCCACGAATGCTCGGGTGCAACCCAGGACCTTTTCCGGATGATCGGGCCAGATGGTCTGGGTGGTCGCCAGGGTGAAGCCCAGGTTCTGCTTCACCGCGCTGGCACACCAGGGTTCGCCGACGCAGAGGCCATCGATGCGCCCGGCCTGCAGGTGGGCGACCATCTGTGGCGGCGGGACCACCACGCTGTCGACGTCCGACAAGGGGTGGATGCCTTGGGCGGCGAGCCAGTAATAAAGCCACATCGCATGGGTGCCCGTGGGGAAAGTCTGGGCGAAGGTCAGTTTCGTGCGAGTTTGGTGCACATGGCGTTCCAGTGCCTCAGGACTGGTCACGCCCAGGGCCTGCAGGCCATGGGAAAGGTTGATGCTCTGGCCGTTCTGGTTCAGGCCCATCAGTACGGCCATGTCGGTCGGCGCGACGCCACCGATACCCAGGTGTACGGCGTAGACCAGGCCGTACAGGCTGTGGGCCGCGTCGATTTCACCGCTGACCAGCTTGTCCCGCAAGTTGGCCCAGGAGGCCTGGCGCTTGAGGTTCAAGGTCAGGCCGTAGGGTTGGGCGAACCCCTGGGTAGCGGCCACCACGACCGGGGCGCAGTCGCTCAGGGCCATGAAGCCGAGATCGAGCACGCTTTTTTCCGGTGCATCGCTGCCATTGACCCAGGCCAGGGGAGTGGCTGGAACTTCATTCATCGGGCATCACCTTCCACATGAAAAAGCGCCGTACCCGGGCTGCTGCCAGAGCAGTGCCGGATGACGACGCCATTGTCCTCTTTAAACAGTGTGGCACTCATTCCGCCGTTGGTATGAGCGCCGATGACCGAAAAGGGTGCAAGGCATATGCCATCGGTGCTGTTTTATGCAGGCGCCTCGCTGAACCGGCGCTGCGCGGCTATAATCGCCGCCTCATTTTGTCGCCCGAGTCAAAGCCGCCCATGTACACCCTGGCCCGTGAACTGCTGTTCAAACTTTCCCCGGAAACCTCCCACGACCTGTCCCTGGATCTGATCGGCGCGGGCGGGCGCCTGGGCCTCAATGGCCTGTTGTGCAAGGCGCCGGCGAAGTTGCCGGTGACCGTGATGGGGCTGCAGTTCCCCAACCCCGTCGGCCTGGCGGCAGGGCTGGACAAGAATGGCGCGGCCATCGACGGATTCGCGCAACTGGGATTCGGTTTCGTGGAAATCGGCACTGTCACGCCACGGCCGCAACCAGGCAACCCCAAGCCCCGGCTCTTCCGCCTGCCCCAGGCCGAGGCGATCATCAACCGCATGGGTTTCAACAACCTCGGCGTCGATCATCTGCTGGCCCGCGTGGCGGCGGCCAAGTACAAGGGCGTGCTGGGCATCAATATCGGCAAGAACTTCGACACCCCGGTGGAACGTGCCGTCGACGATTACCTGATCTGCCTGGACAAGGTCTACGCCCACGCCAGCTATGTCACCGTCAACGTCAGCTCGCCCAACACCCCGGGCCTGCGCAGCCTGCAATTCGGTGACTCGCTCAAGCAGCTGTTGGCCGACCTGGCCCGGCGTCGCGCTGAGCTGGCGACGATTCATGGCCGGCATGTTCCCCTGGCGATCAAGATTGCCCCGGACATGAGCGACGAGGAGACCGTACAAGTGGCCCAGGCCCTGATGGAGACCGGAATGGACGCCGTGATCGCCACCAACACGACGCTGGGGCGTGAAGGTGTCCAGGGGCTGGAGCACGGTGACGAGGCGGGCGGGCTGTCCGGCGCGCCAGTGCGCGACAAGAGCACCCATACGGTGAAGGTACTGGCCGCCGAACTGGCCGGACGGCTGCCGATCATCGCCGCGGGCGGGATCACGGAAGGCCGCCACGCCGCCGAAAAAATCACCGCGGGGGCGAGCCTGGTGCAGATCTATTCGGGCTTTATCTACAAAGGCCCGGCGCTGATTCGTGAATCGGTGGATGCCATCGCGGCGTTGCGTTGATTGATCTCTGAAACCCACTGCGGCGAAGGGATTTATTGTGGTGAGTCGATCTATCCGTGGCGAGGAGATAGATCCCCTCGCCACAAGGGCGTTTGCCACAGGAAGCCGGGCATTAAAAAGGGCTCCTCGAAGGAGCCCCTGGGCCGTAGCCCGCCGTCCGGATGGGACGCGCGTGGTTAAATCGTTGTGAGTATCAGATTGTCGAGTTCTTGAGTGTTAAGCCCTGTGTCAGCCGACGGCGTGAAGTTCGTTGAGTCTGTGGATACCCGCAGTGCCGGTCATACCGTCCCAGTTGTCGCCACGTCCTTCTCGCCAGCCATTGATCCAGGCTTGACGTACCGACGGTAGAGTAAAGGGGCAAAGCTCACGGGATTTACCACCAACGCCATATTGGTAACCGCGTAAAAATGCTCTTTCCAACGGATCACGCTTAAGTCTTCTCATAGGGTGTTGCCCTCACTTGTTGACTGTTGCTTAGCGTCGACCTCTATCGAGGCCGGGGCAGAATCATTCTGCCGTTGGCGGCTCGTTGCCGGCGTGACGAGCCAAGGTGTTGGCGCCGTTGCGACGTCAACCTGTGTTGAGTTCTAACCAAAGCGTCACATGGATGGAATGATCGTTTTGTCATAAGCACGTAACAATAAAGATGTTAGGGAGATAAGTAACATGATGTTCGTTGACCGCTTTTGAGCAAGACCCCTGTATGATCGGCCCTGCGTGGAAGGGGCTATCCTGTTGCGAATGAGAATGTCCTCGTACGGCCGTCGGGTACTATTCGACGAAAGGGACGCGTTTTCCCCGATTTGTTCCACAGAATTTTTTATCTGCCCCCGCATCTAAGCTTTTTTAACCCGAGCGGCGAGGGTGGAACGGCACATTCTCGTGCCACCGGGTGCTCTGGACCTGTACGAAAAGCCACTGTGCAGGCCCAGGTGAAAAGCACCTGATTGAACCCGACAGGCAATGCGTTGCCTGTCCACTTAGCCAAAGGCTCTGGAATTCCAATGTCCGATCGTTTCGAACTCTTCCTCACCTGCCCCAAGGGCCTAGAAGGCCTGCTGCTCGAGGAAGCCGTCGGGCTTGGCCTTGAAGAGGCGCGCGAGCACACCTCGGCCGTGCGCGGCATGGCCAACATGGAAACCGCCTATCGCCTGTGCCTGTGGTCGCGCCTGGCCAACCGCGTGTTGCTGGTGCTCAAGCGCTTTGCCATGAAGAGCGCCGACGACCTGTACCACGGCGTGCTGGATGTAGACTGGCAGGATCACATGCTAGCCGATGGCACCCTGGCGGTGGAGTTCAGCGGTCATGGTTCGGGCATCGATAACACCCACTTCGGCGCGCTGAAGGTCAAGGATGCCATCGTCGACAAGCTGCGCACGCCTGCGGGGGAGCGGCCATCCATCGACAAGCTCAATCCGGACCTGCGCATCCACCTGCGCCTGGATCGCGGTGAAGCGATCCTCTCCCTGGACCTGTCCGGCCACAGCCTGCACCAGCGCGGCTACCGCTTGCAGCAGGGCGCTGCGCCGCTCAAGGAAAACCTCGCGGCGGCCATTCTGATCCGGGCCGGGTGGCCGCGTATCGCCGCCGAAGGCGGGGCGCTGGCCGACCCCATGTGCGGCGTGGGCACGTTCCTGGTGGAAGCCGGGATGATCGCCACCGACATGGCGCCGAACCTGCGCCGTCAGCAGTGGGGCTTCACTGCGTGGCTGGGCCATGTGCCGGCGTTGTGGAAAAAACTCCATGAAGAAGCCACCGCCCGCGCCGCTGCCGGGCTGGCCAGGCCACCGTTGTGGATTCGCGGCTACGAAGCCGATCCACGACTGATCCAGCCGGGCCGCAACAACGTCGAGCGTGCCGGCCTGAGCGAGTGGATCAAGATCTACCAGGGCGAGGTCGCCACGTTCGAGCCGCGGCCGGACCAGAACCAGAAAGGCCTGGTGATCTGCAACCCGCCCTATGGCGAGCGCCTGGGCGACGAGGCCAGCTTGCTGTATCTCTACCAGAACCTTGGCGAGCGTCTGCGCCAGGCTTGCCTGAACTGGGAGGCGGCGGTGTTCACCGGTGCCCCGGACCTGGGCAAGCGCATGGGGATCCGCAGCCACAAGCAGTATTCCTTCTGGAACGGCGCCTTGCCGTGCAAATTGCTGCTGATCAAGGTGCTGCCCGACCAGTTCGTCACCGGCGAGCGCCGCACCCCGGAACAGCGCCAGGCGGAGCGCGAGCAAGCCCTTGCCGAGCAGGATCAGGCCCCGGCTACGCCGCAAGAGCGTCAGTACAACAAGAACGGCAACCCGATCAAACCGGCCCCGGCCCCGGTGGTCGAACTGGCCCGGTTGAGCGAAGGCGGGCAGATGTTCGCCAACCGCCTGCAAAAGAACCTCAAGCAGTTGGGCAAATGGGCCAAGCGCGAAGGCGTGGACTGCTACCGGGTCTACGATGCCGACATGCCGGAATATTCCATGGCCATCGATCTGTATCACGACTGGGTGCACGTCCAGGAATACGCCGCGCCCAAGTCCATCGACCCGGAAAAGGCTTCGGCCCGGCTGTTCGATGCCCTGGCGGCCATTCCCCAGGCGTTGAACATCGACAAGAGTCATGTAGTGATCAAGCGCCGCGAACGCCAGAGCGGCACCCGGCAGTACGAACGCCAGAGTACCCAGGGCAAGTTCACCGAGGTCAACGAGGGAGGCGTGAAGCTGTTGGTCAACCTCACCGACTACCTGGACACCGGCCTGTTCCTCGATCATCGTCCGATGCGCCTGCGGATCCAGAAGGAAGCCGCCGGCAAGCGCTTCCTCAACCTGTTCTGCTACACCGCCACCGCCAGCGTCCATGCCGCCAAGGGCGGTGCCCGGAGCACCACCAGCGTCGATCTGTCGAAAACCTACCTGGACTGGGCGCGGCGCAACCTGTCCCTCAACGGTTTCTCCGACAAGAACCGGCTGGAGCAGGGCGATGTCATGACCTGGCTGCAGGACTGCCGCGATGAATACGACCTGATCTTCATCGACCCTCCAACCTTCTCCAACTCCAAGCGCATGGAAGGCGTGTTCGACGTGCAGCGTGACCATGTCCAGTTGCTGGATCTGGCCATGGCCCGCCTGGCACCGGGCGGCGTGCTGTACTTCTCCAACAATTTCCGCAAGTTCCAGCTCGAGGACAATCTTGGCGAGCGCTACGCGGTGGAGGAAATCACCGCCAGCACCATCGACCCGGATTTCGCCCGCAACGGAAAAATCCACCGCGCCTGGAAGATCATGGCACGTTGAAATTTCCGGATTGGATCCACGAAGCCTTGTAATTCAAGGCTTCCAGCCGTTTTTAGTGCTGGTCAAAGTGATGGCTAATAGCTATAACTAAGCCTGTGGCCAGGGCTGTAACGATGCCTGCCCCCTTTCTTCGAGTTGGCGTTATGGCATTGCATCCGGTACGTCCCAGGATCCTGGGCTTTATCAGCGAAGATGTCTCGGCCTGGCTGGTGGCTTCACTGGTCTTCGTGGCGGGCACCTGCATGACCGGTTTGCTGACCTGGGCGATGACCAATCTGTTCAACCAGCAACTGCGCCAACGCTTCGAGCTGCAGGCCGAGGAACGGTTCAGCCGCATCGAGGAACGCTTCCAGGACCAGGAGCAGCGTCTCGATAGCCTCAGACGCTTCTTTGCCAATTCATCGGGCGTCTCCAGCGACGAATTCCACGGCTACGCCGAGGCGCTGTTGCGCCGTACCCAGGCTTTCGGCTGGGCGCCTCGGGTGACCGGGGCCGAGCGGCAGGCGTTCGAGCTTCAGGCGCGGGAGGAGGGGCTGGATGCATTTTCCATTCGTGAGGCGGATGGTAGCGGCGGCTTGCGACCCGCTGCCGAACGGGGCGAGTACGTGCCTGTCCTGTACATCCAGAGCCAACCGTCCTTCGTCTCGCCATTGGGCCTGGATCTATTGTCTGACCCATCGCGTCGGGCGGTCCTTGAACAGGCGCGCCAGCGCGATGCCCTGGCGGTCTCGCAGCCCCT
The DNA here is from genome assembly GCF_900156465.1 of Pseudomonas sp. 7SR1. Classification (NCBI taxonomy): domain Bacteria; kingdom Pseudomonadati; phylum Pseudomonadota; class Gammaproteobacteria; order Pseudomonadales; family Pseudomonadaceae; genus Pseudomonas; species Pseudomonas sp. 7SR1. Next base: position 5,642,744 of record NZ_LT707064.1, on the reverse strand, counting down.
GGATCTGCTGGGAGGCGATCCGGCCTTCGCCCGTGGCGTCTTGCTGGTTGCCCCGGTGACCAGGGCAGCATCCAGGGAGCCGTTCGGTTACGTGGTGGCTGCCATCAGCATGCGCCGCCTGGTGGGTGTCGGCTTGCCGGCGTCCAACCATGAAAACCTCTCCATGCGCGTCCTGGACCTGTCCGGCGATGTCCGGGAAGAAGTGCTGTTCGATTCCCCGGAGCCGCCCGGTGACAGCGATTTATCGGCGGTTCGCCTGTTGCGCCTTGGGGATCGAGACTATCGGGTAGAACTGCGGCCCAGCCGGATCTTCCTGTCGGCCAACCATTCCTCGGTATCGAGCCTGGTGGTGTTGGGCGGCCTGCTCAGTTTCCTGCTCAGCGCCCTGCTCTATGTATTGGTGAGCCAGCGGCAGCGGGCGCTGACGCTGGTGGAACAACGTACCCGGGAACTGCGTGCCCGAGAGCAGGAACTGCGCGGGACCCACAGCCAGCTGCGCGGTGTGCTGGATGCCGCGACCCAGGTGGCGATCATCGCCACGGACCTGCGAGGTGTCATCACCACGTTCAACGCCGGGGCCGAGCACATGCTGGGCTACCAGAGCAGCGAGGTCCTGCAGAGCATGACCCTCGAGAGCCTGCACGTTCCGCGTGAGCTCCAGGCACGGGCGGCCCAACTCGCCTCGCGCTATGGCAAGCCGATACCCACCTGCCATGCGATGCTGCTGGAGAGCGGCGAGCGTGGCGGACAGCAGGCCCGTGAGTGGACCCTGGTGCGCCGCGACGGCAGCCACCTGACAGTGAACATGCTGGCCACGCCGATGCTTGACGACCAGGGGTTGTGGGTCGGCCACCTGGCGATCTGTATCGATATCACCGAGCGCAAGCGTGTCCATGAGGCACTGGCGGCCAGGGATATGCTGCTCAAAAAGCTCAGCGCCCACGTCCCCGGCGGTATCTACCAGTTCAAGATGGACTTCAACGGCAGCTTCAGCGTGATTTATGCCAGCGACGGGATCCGCGACATTTATGAGCTGGCGCCCGATGTGCTGGTCCAGAACGCGGAGGCGGTATTTTCACGCATTCATCCGTTGGACAGTGCCCGGGTCCGGGCTTCGATCCGCACCTCGGCCGATACCTTGAGCCCCTGGCGCGAAGAGTATCGGGTGCAACTGCCGCAGCGGGGGCTGCGTTGGGTGCGTGGCGAGGCGACGCCCGAACAGTTGCCGGGCGGTGGCGTGCTCTGGCATGGCTATATCTCGGATATTTCCGATCTCAAGCGCGTGGAGGAGGAACTGCGGGCCCTGTCAGTGACCGATGCCCTGACCGGTATCCGCAACCGGCGTTATTTCCAAGAGCGCCTGACTTCGGAAATGACGCGGGTCGAACGCGGCTCCGGCGACCTCTCGGTCATCATGCTGGACATCGACCACTTCAAACGCATCAACGACCAGCACGGCCATGCCGTAGGCGATCGGGTGTTGCAGGCGGTCTGCCTTCGCATTACCCAGCGCCTGCGGCGTACCGACGTCTTCTGTCGCCTGGGTGGGGAAGAGTTCGTGGTGCTGTGTCCGGATACCGACGGTGAAAGCGCCCATGCGCTGGCCATCGGGTTGTGGGAAGGGCTGCGAAATGCGCCCATCGAGGATGTCGGTGTGATTACCGCCAGCTTCGGCATTGCCAGTTGGCGTGCCGGAGAAGGGGCGGATGCGTTGCTGTTGCGGGCCGACTCAGGGGTCTATGCGGCCAAGCAGGCCGGGCGGGACCGGGTCGAGGCACAACTGGAGTAGCGACTGTCGGAAGCCGCCGATCCAGTGGGGGCGAGCTGGCCCGCTCCCACTGTGGGTCGATGGGTTACAGCACCGAAGCCGTCTGCGGCAGTTTCGGCTGGCGGTACAGGTCCAGCAGCACCTGGTCCAGCACCGAGGACGCACCCCACGGCTTCGGATCGTTGAGGATCGCTACTACCGCCCAGGTATTGCCGTTGACGTCCCGGCTGTAGCCGGCGATGGCTCGAACGGTGTTCAGGGTGCCTGTCTTGACATGGGCCTCACCGGCCATGGCGGTGGTCTTGAGGCGCTTGCGCATGGTCCCGTCGGTGCCGACGATGGGCATCGAGCTGATGAACTCCGCCGAATACGGGCTGCGCCACGCCGCTTGCAGCATCGCTGCCATTTCCCGGGCGCTCACCCGTTCGGCGCGAGACAGCCCGGAACCGTTTTCCATCACCAGGTGCGGCGCGGTGATGCCTTTCTTGGCCAGCCATTGGCGCACCACGCGTTGCGCGGCCTTGGCGTCGTCACCGTCGGCTTCGTTGCGAAACTGCGCGCCCAGGCTCAGGAACAGTTGCTGGGCCATGGTGTTGTTACTGTATTTGTTGATGTCGCGGATGATTTCCGCCAGGTCCGGCGAGAACGCCCGGGCCAGTACCTTGGCATTGTTTGGCGTCGAGGCCAGGCGATCCTGGCCCTGGATGCTGCCACCCAGTTCTTTCCAGATCGCCCGCACCGCGCCGGCGGTGTAGGTGGCGTGATCCAGCAGCGACAGATAGGTCTGGGAGCTGCAACCGTCACCGAGTTGGCCGCTGACGGTCACGTTCACGCTGCCGTCCGCTTGCGGCACCGGGTTGTAGCGCACGTTGCCGGCGCACTGCTTGCCGTTGACGGCCTTGACCTGGTTATCGATACGGATGCTGGCGATGGGCGGTTCCACCGACACCAGCACCCGCCCGCCGTCATTGCGTGCCACGAAGCGCAGGGCCTTGAGGTTGACCAGCAAGGAGTCGGGCTTGACCAGGAAAGGCTTGTTCTCGTCGTTGCCGTCGTCGTTGAACTCGGGCAGTTGCGGCTGGATGAAGAAGCCGCGGTCCAGCACCAGGTCACCCGTGACCTGCTGCACACCGTTGGCCCGCAGGTCGCGCATCAGCAACCAGAGCTTTTCCATGTTCAGCTTGGGGTCACCGCCGCCCTTGAGGTACAGGTTGCCGTTGAGGATGCCGCCGTTGAGGGTGCCGTCGGTGTAGAACTCGGTTTTCCACTGGTGGTTGGGGCCGAGCATTTCCAGCGCCGCGTAGGTGGTCACCAGCTTCATGGTGGAGGCAGGATTGACCGAAACGTCGGCGTTATAAAGGGTCGGCGTGCCAGGGCCGTTGAGCGGCACCAGTACCAGGGACAGGGCGTTGTCCTGCAGCTTGCTGGCCTTGAGGGCCTTTTGCACGTTGGGCGACAGGGCGGTATTGATGGTGGCGGCGCTGGTGTAGGCAGGAAGGGCCAGGGGAAGAAGAAGGCTGGCCAGAAGCAGTGGACGCAAAGACTTGATCATTTGAAATAAAACCCTGCGGGCGAGGGGGAAAAAACGAGGACATGAAAATTGAACGTCCTCAACGGTAATGAATGTGTCGGCATTATGCCCCAAGGCGTAGCGGCTTTGCCGTGCCCGAGTCCTTCCAGGCGCTATTTTTTTACCGACGGTAGGCGGTTGCGCCGATCAGTCGGGCAAACGGTGCTCCAAACTGGTAAAGTGCCGGCCGTTATTACTTATGAGGATTGTTTCAATGGCGACTAACCGTTCCCGGCGTCTGCGCAAAAAGCTTTGCGTGGATGAATTTCAAGAGCTGGGTTTCGAATTGAACCTGGATTTCAAAGAAGATCTGGCCGATGAGGCTATTGACGCTTTCCTCGACGCGTTCCTGAAAGAAGCCATGGAAGCCAATGGCCTGGGTTATGTGGGCGGCGACGACTACGGTCTGGTCTGCCTGCAGAAGCGCGGTTCGGTCAGCGAAGAGCAGCGCGCGGCTGTAGAAGCCTGGCTCAAGGCCCGTCCTGAGCTGACCAGCGTTGAAGTCAGCCCGCTGATCGACGTGTGGTACCCGGAAAAGCAGATCAACCCGGTCGCTTGATGTTCCGAAACCGGCAACCCTCATGGGTGCCGGTTTTTTTGCGCCTGTCGGTTGGAGCGATCGTTCCCACGCTGAGCGTGGGGGCGATCAATCCTTGCTCCAGTTCAGGATGAGCAACGTCGACACCCCCGCCACGATCCCCCAGAATGCCGAACCAATGGAGAACAGCGTCAGCCCCGACGCCGTGACCATGAAGGTGATCAGCGCCGCTTCCCGTTCCCTGGCTTCGCTCATGGCGATGCTCAAGCCATTGATGATCGAGCCGAACAGCGCCAGCGCCGCGATGGACAGCACCAGTTCCTTGGGCAGTGCCGCGAACAACGCCGCTAGCGTTGCGCCGAACACGCCGGCGATTGCGTAGAAAACCCCGCACCAGACGGCCGCCGTGTAGCGTTTGTTGCGATCCTCATGGGCGTGGGGCCCGGTGCAGATGGCAGCGCTGATGGCCGCCAGGTTGATGCCATGGGAGCCGAAGGGCGCCAGCAGCAGGGAGGCGATGCCCGTGCTGGTGATCAGCGGCGAGGCCGGCACGTTGTAGCCGTCGGCTCGCAGCACGGCGATGCCCGGCATGTTCTGCGAAGTCATCGCCACCACGAACAGCGGAATGCCGATGCTGATGGTGGCTGCCAGGGAAAAGTGCGGCGTGGTCCAGACCGGAGTCGCGACTTCCAGGGCGAAACCGCTGAAGTCCAGCAGGTCCATCACGCTCGCCAGCGCGGTACCGATCAACAGCGCTGTCAGCACGGCGTAGCGAGGCGACACGCGCTTGACCACCAGGTAGGTGAAGAACATCCCCAGCACCAGGCCGGTGCGATGCTGGGCGGCGACGAAAATCTCGCTGCCGATCTTGAACAGGATGCCCGCCAGCAGCGCCGCCGCCAGCGAGGCCGGAATGCGCTTGACCAGGCGTTCGAAGCTGCCGGTCAGGCCGCAGATCGTCACCAGCACTGCACAGGTGATATAGGCGCCGATGGCCTCGCCGTAACTCACACCGCCCAGGCTGGTGATCAACAGCGCCGCGCCGGGTGTCGACCAGGCGATGGTGATCGGTGTGCGATAGCGCAACGACAGCCCGATGGAGCACACCGCCATGCCAATGGAAATCGCCCAGATCCACGAGGAAATCTGCCCGCTGGTCAGCCCGGCCGCCTGCCCGGCCTGGAACATCAGCACCAGGGAACTGGTGTAGCCGGTCATCATGGCAATGAACCCGGCGACGATGGCCGAGAGGGAGGTGTCGGCCAAGGGGCGAAGTGGCGTAGTCGTGACTTCGGTCATGGTGCGGGATGATCCTGATTGGTAGAACAGCTAGAGCCTGACTGTGTGGCGAGAGGATTGATCCTCGATGAACTGCATGGCGGTCCTGGAAAGTCTCGTTGCAACAAGGCTGGTATGGCTGAGACCGCCCGCTTTGCGACCCGGCGGGGATCAATCCCCTCGCCACAGATTTTGTGGTTTAAGCCTAAACTCAACGCAGTTGTCGATTGCAATACAGCCATGCCTGCAAACAGCCGTACAGTCGTGTTGCCATCAGAGGTTGTGTACAATCGAGCTGTTTTTTACACGATACTTGCCAGCGACCCGCTGTGCCGTATTACAGTCACGGTCAATTCGCCGCAGTTCTCCCGACCCGAGTGCCCATGAACGAACAGTTGCAACCCCTCAAGAAACAACCGCGAGCAGGTAAAGCCGGCCGCAGCGGAACCCAGGACGATATTGTCTATGCACATATCTTCGAGGCCATCCTCGAACAACGCCTGGCGCCCGGTACCAAGTTGAGCGAAGAGGCACTGGGGGAAATTTTCGGAGTCAGCCGCACGATCATCCGGCGCGCGCTGTCTCGCCTGGCCCATGAAGGGGTGGTGCTGCTGCGACCCAATCGGGGCGCCGTGGTGGCCAGCCCGAGTGTCGAGGAGGCTCGCCAGGTGTTCATGGCCCGGCGCCTCGTGGAACGGGCCATCACCGAGTTGGCGGTGCAGCACGCCACCGCCGAGCAACTGGCCGAACTGCGGCAGATGGTCAGCGACGAGCGCGACAGTTTTTCCCGTGGCGACCGTGGCGCCGGCATTCGCCTGTCGGGCGAGTTCCACCTCAAGCTGGCCGAAGCGGCGAAGAACGCGCCATTGATCAGCTTCCAGCGCAGCCTGGTGTCCCAGACGTCCCTGATCATCGCCCAATACGAAAGCGGCAACCGTTCCCACTGTTCCTATGACGAACACACCCAGCTGATCGACGCCATCGAGGCCCGGGACGCCACGCTGGCGGTTGACCTGATGATGCACCACATGGATCACATCGACAGCAAGCTCAACCTCGACGAAGAAAGCGCGTCGGATGATTTGCATGCGGTGTTCTCGCATCTGCTGCAGAGCAAGAAGCCTGGGCGGTCGACGGCCAAGCTCTGATGGGGTGAGCCAGTTATTCCCAGTCGCCTTCATCGCCAGCAGGCTCGCTTCCACAGTGGATTTGTGTTGTTCACATAATCCCTGCAGGAGCGAGCCTGCTCGCGATAGCGTTCCGACAGGCGCCGAGATTCTAGCGCTGATGCACCAATTTACCGGCCGCATAGGTCTGCGCCACCGTCCGGTCATCCCCCAGCGTCATCAATACGAACAACCGCTCGGCAATGTCCTTGGCCTGCTTGAGGCGATAGCTCAGCAGCGGCGTGGCGTTGTAGTCCAGCACCAGGAAGTCCGCATCCGTACCCGGTTGCAAGGTCCCGATCCGATCCTCCAGGCGCAAGGCCCGGGCGCCGCCCAGGGTGGCCAGGTAGAGTGACTTGAACGGGCTCAGCCTGGCGCCCTGCAACTGCATCACCTTGTAGGCTTCGTTCAGGGTCTGCAGCAGCGAAAAGCTGGTACCGCCACCGACGTCCGTGCCCAGCCCCACATTCACCTTATGCTTCTCGGCCATGGGCAGGTTGAACAGTCCGCTGCCGAGGAACAGGTTCGAAGTCGGGCAGAAGGCTATGGCCGAACCGGTCTCGGCCAGGCGCGCGCATTCGTCGTCGCACAGGTGCACGCCATGGGCCAGTACCGAGCGCTGGCCGAGCAACTGGTAGTGGTCGTAGACGTCCAGATAGCCCTTGCGCTCGGGAAACAGGGACTTGACCCACTGCACTTCCTGCAGGTTTTCACTGATGTGGGTCTGCATGTAGAGATCGGGATATTCCCTCAGCAATTGACCGGCCAGGGCCAGTTGTTCCGGTGTGCTGGTGGGGGCGAAGCGCGGTGTCACGGCGTAGTGCAGGCGACCCTTGCCATGCCAGCGCTCGATCAGCGCCTTGCTCTGGGTGTAGCTGGATTCGGCCGTATCGACCAGGTAGTCCGGGGCATTGCGGTCCATCATCACTTTGCCGGCGATCATCCGCAGGTCGAGTTTCTGGGCCACTTCGAAGAACGCGTTCACCGATTGCGGGTGCACGCTGCCGAACACCAGCGCCGTGGTGGTGCCGTTGCGCAGCAGTTCCTTGACGAAAATATCCGCCACCGCGTCGGCGTGGGCCTTGTCGGCGAACTGGCTCTCGCAGGGAAAGGTGTAGGTGTCCAGCCAGTCCAGCAACTGTTCGCCATAGGCGCCCACCATGCCGGTCTGGGGCAGATGGATATGGGTATCGATGAAGCCAGGAGTGATCAGCGCATCCTGGTGATGGACGATCTCGATGTCGGCGGCCAGTGTGGGCAGCAGGTCGCAGGCGGGGCCGATGGCGCTGATCTGGCCATTCTCCACCACCAGCAGGCCGTCTTCGAAGTATTCGTAGGACGCTTCGATCCCGGCTTCGGCAGGATCGGCGAGACTGTGGAGCAGGGCGGCACGGTAGGCTTTGCGAGTCAGGGGCATGGGAACTCTCGGAAATGGTCAGCTGCGACGCGAGGCCGGCAGCAGTTTGGCAATGGGCTCGGCGCGGCGGGTCTGCTGGCCGAAATTCGCGTTATAGGTGGCGATGATTTCGCCGGCGATGGAGATGGCGATTTCCACAGGCAGCTTGCCTTTGACTTCGCCAATGCCCATCGGGCAGCGCATGCGCTGCAAGGCGCCGCTGTCGAAGCCGCGGTCGCGCAGGCGGTGTTCGAACCTGACCCGTTTGGTCTTCGAACCGATCAGGCCGAAATAGGCGAAGTCATTGCGCTTGAGGATCGCGGCGCTCAGCTCCAGGTCCAGCTGATGGGTATGGGTCATGACGATGCAGTAGCTGCCGGGCGGCAGTGCGTCGACTTCATCCAACGGATCTTCGCTGACGATCCTGCGCACGCCGTGGGGCAGTTGTTCAGGAAATTCCGTCTCCCGCGAGTCGATCCAGCGCACCTTGCAAGGCAGGCTCGCCAGCAGCGGCACCAGCGCGCGACCGACATGACCGGCGCCGAACACTGCGATCTGTGCCTGCACCTGGCCCATGGGTTCGAACAGCAGCACCGTGACGCCACCGCAGCACTGGCCCAGGCTGGCGCCGAGGCTGAAACGCTCCAGATGGGTGTCCTGCTGGCCGCTGGCGAGCATTTGCCGGGCGATCTCCATGGCCTTGTACTCCAGATGCCCGCCACCGATGGTGTCGAAGGTCTGGCTGGCGCTGATGACCATCTTCGAGCCGGCATTGCGCGGTGTGGAACCCAGTTCTTCGATGATCGTCACCAGCACGCAGGGTTCACCGCGGGTCTGCAGGTCGGCGAGGGCGCTGATCCAGTTGTACATATTCACCTCGACATCTCTTTTGTCTGTTCCGGCCTCATCGCGAGCAAGCTCGCTCCCACATTGGGACGGTGTCCGCAGTCCCTTGTGGGAGCGAGCTTGCTCGCGATAGCCGCGCCGCGGTCTAGAGCGAAGCCACTTCGACTTCAGCTTCCTCAGTCCTGACCGCTTTCAACCCTCGCATCTGCTCACACCCCCACAACACCCGCTCCGGCGTCGCCGGCGCATCGATTTTCGGTTGGTGCCTGTAATCCCCCAGGCTCGCCACGGCGTCCTTGATGGCGCACCATGCGGCGATGCCGAGCATGAAGGGCGGCTCGCCAACGGCCTTGGAATGGAACACCGTGTCTTCCGGGTTCTTGCGGTTCTCCACCAGCCTGACCCGCAGGTCCAGGGGCATGTCGGCCACGGCCGGGATCTTGTAGCTGGCCGGGCCATTGGTCATCAGCTTGCCCTTGTCGTTCCACACCAGCTCTTCCATGGTCAGCCAGCCCATGCCCTGGATGAAGCCACCCTCGACCTGGCCGATATCGATCGCCGGGTTCAACGAGGCGCCGACGTCGTGGAGGATGTCGGTGCGCAGCATCTTGTATTCGCCAGTCAGGGTATCGACGATGACCTCGGCGCAGGCCGCGCCATAGGCGTAGTAGTAGAACGGCCGGCCACGGGCCTGGCTGCGGTCGTAGTAGATCTTCGGAGTCTTGTAGAAACCGGTGCTGGACAGCGAGACCTGGGCGAAATAGGCCTGTTGCACCAACGCCTCGAACGTTAGGATGTGATCGCGCACCCGAACATGGCTGTTTTTGAATTCCACGTCTTCTTCGCTGACCTTGTACTGCCGCGCAGCGAACTCCACCAGGCGCCGCTTGATGGTTTCGGCGGCGTTCTGCGCGGCCTTGCCGTTCAGGTCGGCGCCGCTGCTGGCGGCGGTGGGCGAGGTGTTGGGCACTTTGTCGGTATTGGTCGCGGTGATCTGCACCCGGTCCATTTCCACCTGGAACACTTCGGCCACCACCTGGGCGACCTTGGTGTTGAGGCCCTGGCCCATTTCGGTGCCACCATGATTAAGGTGGATGCTGCCATCGGTGTAGATGTGGATCAGCGCGCCGGCCTGGTTGAGGAAACTGGCGGTGAACGAAATGCCGAATTTCACCGGGGTCAGCGCCAGGCCTTTTTTCAGGATCGGGCTGTTGGCGTTGTAGCGGCGGATCGCCTCGCGGCGTTCGGCGTACTGGCTGCTTTGCTCAAGCTCGGCGGTCATTTCCTCGAGCATGTTGTGCTCGACGGTCTGGTAGTAGTGGGTGACGTTGCGCTCGGTCTTGCCGTAGTAGTTGGCCTTGCGCACGGCCAGCGGGTCCAGGCCCAGGTGTCGGGCGATGGCGTCCATGACTTCCTCGATGGCGACCATGCCCTGGGGGCCGCCGAAGCCGCGATAGGCGGTGTTCGAGGCGATATTGGTCTTGCAGCGATGGCCGTTGATGGTCGCATCGCCCAGGTAATAGGCGTTATCGGCGTGGAACATCGCACGGTCGACGATAGAGGCGGACAGGTCCGGCGAACAGCCGCAATTGCCGGCCAGTTCGAGGGCGATGCCGTGCAGGCGCCCGGTGCTGTCGAAGCCGACGTCGTATTCGATGTAGAAGGGGTGGCGCTTGCCGGTCATCAGCATGTCTTCGACCCGGGGCAGGCGCATCTTGGTCGGCTGGCCAGTGAGATGGGCGATGACCGCGCACAGGCAGGCCGGGCTGGCGGCCTGGGTTTCCTTGCCGCCGAACCCACCGCCCATGCGGCGCATGTCCACCACGACTTTGTTCATCGAAACCCCCAGCACTTCGGCCACCAGTTTCTGCACTTCGGTGGGGTTCTGGGTCGAGCAGTAGACGAGCATGCCGCCATCTTCGGTGGGCATCACCGAGGAAATCTGGGTTTCCAGGTAGAAATGTTCCTGGCCGCCGATGTGCAGCGTGCCCTGGATACGGTGTTCGGCACCGGCCAGGGCGGCGGCCGAATCACCGCGCCGATGGGTGTGGCTGTCGAGCACGAAGTGACGCTTGCGCAGGGCTTCGACCACGTCGAGCACCGGGTCCAGGTCTTCATATTCGACGATGGCCGCCATCGCCGCCTTGCGCGCGGTTTCCAGGTCCCGGGCGGCCACGGCCAGCACGGGCTGGCCGACGAACTGCACATCATCGATGGCCAGCAGTGGATCGCCGGGCAGCAACGGTCCGATGTCCTTCAGGCCCGGTATATCCGCATGGGTAATGGCGATGCGCACCCCGTCGAAGGCATAGCACGGCGTGGTGTCGATGCGCAGGATCCGGGCGTGGGCGCGGTCCGACAGCCGGGCATAGACGTGCAACTGGTTGGGAAACTCCAGGCGGTCATCGATGTACTGGGCTTCACCAGACACATGCTTGGCGGCGCTGTCGTGCTTGACGCTGCGGCCCACGCCAGTGGTGAGGTCGCGGGCGAACAGTTCGGCCAGTTCGGCTTGGGTCTTTTCTGCGGCGTGATGGTTAGACATAAGCGGTCACCCGAGTCTCGATGTGCGGCGTTTGCAGTTCGATGAAGTATTTGCGCAGCAGGTTGCGGGCGCCGAGCAAGCGGTACTCCTTGCTGGCGCGGAAGTCCGACAGCGGCGTGAAATCCTCGCCCAGGGCCGCGCAGGCACGCTCGACAGTGCTGTCGTTCCATGCAGAGCCGATCAGGGCCGCCTCACAATGCTTGGCGCGCTTGGGCGTCGCGGCCATGCCGCCGAACGCTACGCGGGCGTCGCGCACCACGCCGTTGTCGATCCGCAGGTTGAATGCCGCGCACACGGCGGAAATGTCATCGTCCAGGCGCTTGGAAACCTTGTAGGCGCGAAATGCCTGCTCGGCGCTGGCCCTCGGCACGATGATCTTCTCGATGAATTCGCTTTCCTGGCGAGCCGTGACCCGGTAATCGATGAAATAGTCCTCCAGGGCCAGTGTGCGGCGCACCTGCCCCTTGCACAGTACGATCTGCGCGCCGAGGGCGATCAGCAGGGGCGGGGAGTCGCCGATGGGCGAGGCGTTGCCGATGTTGCCGCCCAGGGTGCCCTGGTTGCGGATCTGCAGCGAGGCGAAGCGCTGCAGCAATTCACCGAAGTCGGGGTATTCGGCCTGCAAGGCCTCGTAGCAATCGGAGAGCGCGGTAGCGGCGCCGATCTCCAGGCGGTCGTCGAAGCGCTCGATGCGCTTGAGTTCGGCCACGTTTCCCACATAGATCATCACCGGCAGGGTACGGTGGAACTGGGTGACTTCCAGGGCCAGGTCCGTGCCGCCGGCCAGCAGGCGCGCCTGGGGATACGCGTCGTAGAGTTCGGCCAGGTCGGCGACCGTCAGCGGCACCAGGCAGCGCTTGTCGCCGCTGTTGAGTTCGCCGGTCTCCTTGGGCGCAATGGCCTTGAGACGAGCGATGGTCTGGGCTTCACGAGCGTCGAACTGGTCCGTTTGCTTGCCGCAGCAGGCCTGGTCGGCGGCAGCCAGGATCGGCCGGTAGCCGGTGCAGCGACACAGGTTGCCGGCCAGGGCCTCGTGGGCCTTGTGCGCGTCGGGCTGTTCGCTGTTTTTCTGCAGGGCAAACAGCGACATGACGAAGCCGGGGGTACAGAAGCCGCATTGCGAGCCGTGACAATCGACCATGGCCTGCTGGACGCTGTGCAACCGGCCCTGGTGCTTGAGGTCTTCGACGCTGATCAGTTGCTTGCCGTGCAGGGACGAGACGAAGGTCAGGCATGAGTTGAGGCTGCGATAGCGCAGGCGCTCATGACCGGATTCATCTACGTGCAGTTCGCCCACCACCACGGTGCACGCACCACAGTCGCCGCTGGCGCAGCCTTCTTTGGTGCCGGACCGGCCGACATGCTCGCGCAGGTAATTGAGCACGGTCAGGTTCGGGTCCAGGCTGTGCTCGCTACGGAGTTCCTGGTTGAGTAAAAACTGGATCACGGAAGGCCTCGCAGATTCATTATTGTTGTATCGACGTGGGCCGAATTTATCAGTTCTGACTTTTCGGTCAACGATTTTCTGACTTTAAGGTCAGGAAAATTCGCTTTGTCGATGAACAACAGGTTTCGGGGTCGAACTTCGAGCGATGTCCTCTCTCCATCAGTTAAGCGCAAATCCTTGTGGGACGGGCTTGCTTGCTCGGATGCCGGCCTGCGCAAGGATCTGCGGCGGTCGGTCCACGTTCGCGGGCGAGCCCTGCTTGCGCAAAGGCCGGGCCCTTGAAAATTTGCTTATATCGTGCCAAAAACCCGGTGCAGGCCCTGCGCCATGACGTATCGAGTGCGGTACACTGCGCCGCTTGTGCAAATCGAAGAGTTTGAAGGACAACCATGACGTTCAAGGCCCCGGACAGCCTCGCTGAGCAAATCGCCCATCATCTCGCCGAGCGCATCATTCGCGGCGAAATGAGGCCGGGGGAGCGCATCCAGGAGCAGAAGGTCACGCTGGCGCTCAATGTCAGCCGCGGCTCGGTCCGCGAGGCCTTGCTGATCCTGGAACGGCGCCATCTGGTCGCGATCCTGCCGCGCCGTGGCGCCCATGTCACCGAACTCACCGAGCACAAGGTACGCAGCCTCTGCGCGCTGATGAGCGAGCTGTACATCCTGCTGGGCAACGCCGTGGCCCAGGGCTGGAAGGATCAGGCCGACATGGCGCCCTTCCTGGTGATCCAGCAGCGCCTCAAGGAGGCCTTCGTCCGACAGGACATCCGTACCTTCGTCGATGAAAGCTTCAGTGTGATGCGTGCCGCCTATCCTTTCGCCAACAATCCGTACCTGCAGGAAACCGTCGAGAACCTGCAGCCGGCCATGAGCCGTGCCTACTTCCTGGCCCTGGAACAGCGCAAGGCGGAAATGAGCGAGTTCCTCGATCTGTTCCAGCGCCTGCTCGTGGCCGTGCTGGCCCGTGACCTGCCGCAGATTCGCATCGTGCTGACGGCCTATGCCCAGCGCAGTTGCGATCTGGTGGTTTCTGCCCTGACGGCGGCCTGACGTGCGACTCAAGTGCATCAAGCTGGCGGGGTTCAAGTCCTTCGTCGACCCGACCACGGTGAACTTCCCCAGCAACATGGCGGCGGTGGTGGGGCCCAACGGTTGCGGCAAGTCCAATATCATCGACGCCGTCCGCTGGGTGATGGGCGAGAGCTCGGCCAAGAACCTGCGCGGCGAGTCGATGACCGACGTCATCTTCAACGGCTCGACCAGTCGCAAGCCGGTGAGCCAGGCAAGCATCGAGCTGGTGTTCGACAACTCCGACAGCACCCTGGTGGGCGAATATGCCGCCTATGCCGAGATCTCCATTCGGCGCAAGGTGACCCGGGACAGCCAGAACAGTTATTTCCTCAATGGTGCCAAGTGCCGGCGGCGCGATATCACCGATATCTTCCTGGGCACCGGCCTGGGGCCGCGCAGCTATTCGATCATCGAGCAGGGCATGATCTCCAAGCTGATCGAGGCCAAGCCCGAAGACCTGCGCAACTTCATCGAGGAAGCCGCGGGTATTTCCAAATACAAGGAGCGGCGGCGCGAGACTGAAAACCGTATCCGCCGCACCCACGAAAACCTTGCCCGCCTGACCGACTTGCGCGAAGAGCTCGATCGCCAGCTCGAACGGTTGCACCGCCAATCCGAAGCCGCCCGCAAGTACCAGGAATACAAGGGCGAGGAGCGCCAGCTCAAGGCCCAGCTCTCGGCCCTGCGGTGGCAGGCCCTGAATGAGCAGGTCGGCCAGCGCGAGTCGATCATCGGCAACCAGGAGGTCAGCTTCGAAGCCCTGGTGGCCGAGCAGCGCAACGCCGACGCGGCCATCGAGCGCCTGCGCGACGGGCATCACGAACTGTCCGAGCGCTTCAATCTGGTGCAGGGGCGCTTCTATTCGGTGGGCGGCGACATCGCCAGGGTCGAGCAGAGTATCCAGCACGGCCAGCAACGGCTGCGTCAGTTGCAGGATGACTTGAAGGAAGCCGAGCGGGCGCGGCTGGAAACCGAGTCTCACCTGGGGCACGACCGTACGTTGCTGCTGACCCTCGGCGAAGAGCTGGACCGACTCACCCCGGAACAGGAAGTTACCAGCGCCGCGGCCGAAGAGGCTGCCGCTGCCCTGGAGGAAGCCGAGCTGACCATGCATGGCTGGCAGGAGCAGTGGGACCGTTTCAACCTGACTTCCGCCGAACCGCGGCGCCAGGCCGAGGTGCAGCAGTCGCGCATCCAGCAATTGGAAACCAGCATGGAGCGCCTGGCCGAGCGCCAGCGGCGCCTGGGCGAAGAGCGCGCCCTGCTGGCGGCCGACCCGGAAGACGCGGCGATCCTGGACCTGAGCGAGCAGCTGGCGGCCAGCGAAGCCACCCTCGAAGACTTACAGGCCAGTGAAGACGCCCAGGTCGAACGCCTTGAACAGTTGCGCCAGGCCTTGCAGCAGGCCTTGCACAACCAGCAACAGGCCCAGGGCGAGTTGCAGCGACTCAATGGGCGTCTGGCCTCCCTGGAAGCCTTGCAGCAAGCCGCGCTCGACCCAGGCACCGGCACCGCCGAATGGCTGCGCGACCAGCATCTGGCCGAGCGTCCACGCTTGGCCGAAGGCCTGAAGGTCGACGCCGGTTGGGAACTGGCGGTGGAGACGGTGCTGGGTGCCGACCTGCAGGCGGTACTGGTGGACGATTTCGCCGGTTTCGACCTGTCGGGCTTTACCCAGGGCGACCTGCGGCTGCTCAGTCCGGCCGGTGACGGTGTGCGGATGCCGGGCAGCCTGTTGGACAAGGTCGAGGCCCAGGTCGATCTGTCGCCCTGGCTGGGCCAGGTCAAGCCCGTGGATAGCCTCGAACAGGCCTTGGCTTTGCGCGGACAACTGGCGACGGGTGAGAGCCTGATCAGCCGCGACGGCTATTGGGTTGGCCGACACTTCCTGCGGGTGCGCCGGGCCAGCGAAGCCGAGAGCGGCATGCTTGCCCGAGGCCAGGAGATCCAGCGCCTGGGGGCCGAACGCGAAGAGCGCGAAGCCAGCGTCGAGGCCTTGGAAAGCGAATTGCAGAACCTGCGGGCGCAGCAACGTCAGCAGGAAAATGGCCGTGAACACCTGCGTCGGCTGTTGCAGGACGAAGCGCGCCATCAGGGTGAGCTCAAGGCCGGGCTGTCGGCCGGCAAGGCCAAGGTCGAACAACTGGCCCTGCGTCGCACTCGTCTCGAAGAAGAGATCGCCGAGCTGGGCGAGCAACGGGCACTGGAACATGAACAGATCGGCGAGGCGCGCTTGCAACTGCAAGAGGCCCTCGATGCCATGGCTCTGGACACCGAGCAACGCGAACTGTTGCTGGCCCAGCGCGACAGCTTGCGCGAGCGCCTGGATCGGGTACGCCAGGAGGCTCGCCAGCACAAGGACCATGCCCATCAACTGGCGGTACGCCTGGGCTCGCTCCAGGCCCAGTACGATTCCACCCGTCAGGCTTTGGAGCGCCTGGAAATGCAATCCGAGCGCCTGACTGAAAAGCGCGAACAGCTGAGTCTCAACCTGGAGGAGGGGGAGGCACCGCTGGAGGAACTGCGGCTCAAGCTCGAAGAGCTGCTGGACAAGCGCATGAGCGTCGACGAAGAACTCAAGACTGCGCAGATCGCCCTGGAAGACGCCGACCGAGAGCTGCGTGACGCCGAGAAGCGGCGCAGCCAGGCCGAGCAGCAATCGCAACTGATCCGTGGCCAGATGGAGCAGCAACGCCTGGAGTGGCAGGCCCTGACAGTGCGCCGCAAGGCGTTGCAGGATCAGTTGCTCGAAGACGGTTACGACCTCAATGGTGTGCTCGCCACGCTGGTGCCCGGCGCCAACGAGAAAGACGCCGAGGAGGAGCTGGAGCGCATCGCCGCGCGCATCCAGCGCCTGGGCGCGATCAACCTGGCGGCGATCGACGAATACGAGCAGCAGTCCGAGCGCAAGCGTTACCTGGACGCCCAGGATGCCGACCTGGTGGAAGCGCTGGAGACCCTGGAAAACGTCATTCGCAAGATCGACAAGGAAACCCGAAATCGCTTCAAGGATACCTTTGATCAGATCAACAGCGGTTTGCAGGCACTTTTCCCGAAAGTTTTCGGTGGCGGCAGCGCGTATTTGGAACTGACGGGCGAAGATCTACTCGATACTGGGGTGACGATCATGGCGCGTCCACCCGGAAAGAAGAACAGCACCATCCATTTGCTCTCCGGCGGTGAAAAAGCGCTGACGGCCCTGGCCCTGGTATTTGCCATCTTCAAGTTGAATCCGGCGCCGTTCTGCATGCTCGACGAGGTCGATGCGCCGCTGGACGACGCGAACGTGGGTCGTTACGCGCGGCTGGTGAAGGAAATGTCCGAAACGGTGCAGTTCATCTACATCACCCACAACAAGATCGCCATGGAAATGGCCGACCAGTTGATGGGGGTGACGATGCATGAGCCCGGCTGTTCGCGTCTGGTGGCGGTGGATGTCGAGGAGGCCATGGCAATGGTGGATGGCTGAAGTGGCAAGCCGGACATCTTCCTGGAGGGCCGCGGGGCTTTTAACCGTTGAACGGTGCCGTGCAAATCACAGATTGGCACAAGCCTATGCGACAGACGGTGTAAAGTTATCTTTGGTCGTGCTAGTTTAATGTCAATTTTTCCTATGCGTGGGCAAAACGCCATTCAGAACATAGAGTTGGCGCCACGTTTTAAAGCGGTTTGCAAATAGCTAAGCCCCTTATTTTTCAGCATTTTTATAGAGGCACGGGATTACATGGAAATCGGTCTGCGCGAGTGGCTGATCGTCATCGGCATCATTGTCATTGCCGGTATTCTTTTCGACGGCTGGCGCCGGATGCGCGGCGGCAAGGGGAAGCTCAAGTTCCGCCTTGATCGCAGCCTGTCGAACCTGCCGGATGACGATGACAACACCGAGCTGCTGGGGCCGCCCCGGGTGCTGGACACCCACAAGGAGCCGCAGCTGGACGAGCATGACCTGCCTTCGGTCAGCGCACCCGCACGCGAACCACGGGAGTCGGGCTCCAAGCGCGGCAAGCGTAACAGTGAGCCGTCCCAGGGCGACCTGAACCTCAACCTCGACCTGGACGGTGGTCCGAGCTTCAGCAGCCGCGACGATTTCCCGGACGAAAGCAAGACTTCCGGCAGCGACAAGGACCAGGCCCAGGCAGAAGAAGTGCTGGTGATCAGCGTCATCTGCCGCGATCCGGGCGGATTCAAGGGCCCGGCGCTGTTGCAGAACATCCTGGAAAGCGGCCTGCGCTTCGGCGAGATGGACATCTTCCACCGCCACGAAAGCATGGCTGGTAACGGCGAGGTCCTGTTTTCCATGGCCAACGCCGTCAAGCCAGGCGTGTTCGACCTGGACGACATCGATCACTTCAGCACCCCGGCGGTGAGTTTCTTCCTTGGCCTGCCAGGACCGCGCCACCCCAAACAGGCATTCGACGTGATGGTCGCGGCGGCCCGCAAGCTGTCCCAGGAACTCAACGGCGAATTGAAGGATGACCAACGCAGCGTGCTGACGGCCCAGACCATCGAACATTACCGTCAGCGCATCGTCGAATTCGAGCGCCGGGCATTGACCCAGAAGCGCTGAGGCTGCCAACTGGCGAGGCGCTTTTGTGGCGAGGGGATTTGGCGAAACGTCGCGCCGCCCCGCTGGGCTGCGAAGCAGCTCCCAAAATATTAAGTTGCCGCAGGTTTTCCGCCGAGCGTTGCATGACTGATTGAAATGAGCAGCCTCGGCTGCTCTTTTGCTTTATGAGAGAACACCATGAATGCCGTCGAAACCCGCATCCTAGAGCTGCGTACCGAGCTGGATCAGCACAACTACCGTTACCATGTCCTCGATGAACCAACCATCCCGGACGCCGAGTACGATCGTCTGTTCCATGAACTCAAGGCCCTGGAAGAGCAGCATCCGGAACTGGTGACCAGCGACTCCCCGACCCAGCGTGTCGGCAGCGTCGCCCTGTCTGCGTTCAGCCAGGTCCGCCACGAGATTCCGATGCTCAGCCTGGGCAACGCCTTCGATGAAACCACCATGCGCGAGTTCGATCGCCGGGTGACCGAGGGGCTCGACCTGCCCATGGGCGATCTGCTGGGCGGCGGCGCGGCGGTGCAATACAGCTGCGAGCCGAAGCTCGATGGCCTGGCGGTCAGCCTGTTGTACCAGGACGGCATGCTGGTACGCGGTGCCACCCGCGGTGACGGCACTACCGGCGAAGACATCAGTGTCAACGTGCGCACAGTGCGCAACATCCCCCTCAGGCTGCAGGGCAGCGGCTGGCCACCCGTGCTGGAAGTACGGGGCGAGGTGTACATGTCCAAGGCCGGCTTCGAACGGCTCAACGCCACGCAGCTGGAGGCGGGCGGCAAGACCTTCGCCAACCCGCGCAACGCGGCGGCCGGCAGCCTGCGGCAACTGGATTCCCGGATCACCGCCAACCGACCCCTGGAGTTCTGCTGCTACGGCATCGGCCAGGTGACAGCGGACATCGCCGATACCCACATCGGCAACCTCAAGCAGCTCAAGGCCTGGGGCCTGCCCATCAGTCGCGAGCTGAAGCTTGCCCATGGCATCGATGAATGCCTGGACTACTACCGCGACATCGGTGAGCGGCGCAACGCACTGCCTTATGAAATCGACGGGGTGGTGTTCAAGGTCAACAGCATCGCTTCCCAGCGCGAGCTTGGCTTCCGCGCCCGTGAGCCACGCTGGGCCATTGCCCATAAATTCCCGGCCAGCGAAGAGCTCACCGAGCTGCTGGATGTCGAGTTCCAGGTGGGCCGCACCGGAGCGGTGACGCCCGTGGCACGGCTCAAGCCGGTCAAGGTGGCCGGCGTGACGGTGGCCAATGCCACGCTGCACAACATGGACGAAGTGGCGCGCCTGGGCCTGATGATCGGCGACACCGTGATCATCCGCCGTGCCGGGGATGTGATTCCACAAGTGGTGCAAGTGGTCACCGAACGTCGTCCGGATGACGCACGTCCCGTGGCGATCCCCCAGCAATGCCCGGTGTGCGGTTCCCACGTGGAGCGCACGCAATTGATCAGGCGCAGCAAGGGACGCGAGACCGTCAGCGAAGGCGCGGTGTATCGCTGCGTCGGGCGCCTGGCCTGTGGTGCGCAGCTCAAGCAGGCGATCATTCATTTCGTGTCGCGCCGGGCCATGGACATCGAAGGGCTGGGGGAGAAGAGTGTCGAGCAATTGGTGGACGAGGGCCTGGTGGGCTCGCCCGCCGATCTGTACGCCCTGACCTTCGAGCAAGTGGTGGACCTGGAAGGCTTCGCCGAGCTGTCCAGCAGGAACCTGCTGGCGGCCATCGCCGACAGCAAGAAGCCGAGCCTGGCGCGCTTCATCTATGCCCTGGGCATTCCGGATGTCGGCGAGGAAACCGCCAAGGTCCTGGCCCGCTCCCTGGGGTCGCTGGAGCGCGTTCAGGCAGCGTTGCCCCAGGTACTCACTTACCTGCCGGATGTAGGGCTGGAAGTCGCCCACGAGATCCACAGCTTCTTCGAAGACCCGCATAACCGCCAGGTGATCAAGGAATTGCTGCGCCACGGTCTGGATATCCAGGACCAGGGCGAACTGGGGGCGGAATTCTCGGCCAGCACCACCCTGGGTGGTTTCCTGGACAAGCTGGACATCCCTTCGGTCGGGCCCGGTGGGGCGCAGAAACTGGCGGACAGGTTCGGATCCCTCGAAGCGGTGATGGAGGCGGACTGGCTGGACATGCGCCAGACCCTGCCGGAGAAACAGGCCAATGCCGTTCGGGAATTTTTCGCCATCGCCGAAAATCGCCGGCAGGCCGAGGCCGCCGAAAAACAGCTGCGGGACTTCGGCATGCACTGGCAGAGCGAGAAGAAAGTCGTCGAAGGCTTGCCCGAAGCGGGGCATACCTGGGTGCTGACCGGCTCGTTGGAACTGATGAGTCGCGACGTCGCCAAGGACAAGCTCGAGAGCCTGGGTGCCAAGGTGGCTGGTTCCGTGTCAGCGAAAACCCATTGCGTGGTGGCTGGGCCGGGGGCAGGTTCGAAACTGGCCAAGGCGAACGAGTTGGGCATCGAGGTGCTGGACGAAGAGGCGTTCGTGGCTTTCCTGGGCAAGCATGGCATCGCCGTCCAGTCCTGAGCAGGCCTGTGGTGTGGAGCGGGGCTCCATGACGCGAGCCGCTCCTTGCCGCGTTTGAAGCGATGCGCGCAGGAACGATCCTGCGCGCGGGGTGATCTAGTGGTCTGTACGGTCAACTTGACGTCGAGGGCACGAATTAGCCACACAGGCCACTAATCTTCAGGCTCCCGGGAGAAAGATCGCCATGTACCGCTTCTTCGAACAGCTGAGTTCACGCATCGCCGCGCCTTTCATGGCCGATCGTTCGCGTAACAGCAAGATCTGGCCGTGTCGCTGCGGCCAGTCCCTGTTCTTTCGCAACAGCCAATGCCTGGCCTGCCTGGCGGCGCTGGGGTATCAGCCCGAACAGAGCCGTCTGT
The DNA here is from genome assembly GCF_900156465.1 of Pseudomonas sp. 7SR1. Taxonomy (NCBI): domain Bacteria; kingdom Pseudomonadati; phylum Pseudomonadota; class Gammaproteobacteria; order Pseudomonadales; family Pseudomonadaceae; genus Pseudomonas; species Pseudomonas sp. 7SR1. Next base: position 5,621,653 of record NZ_LT707064.1, on the reverse strand, counting down.
CTTCCCTGCAACCCGGCGAGCAACCGGGCACCTGGACGCTGGATGCCGATCCGCAGGCGGGATTGTTCCGTCGCTGTGCCAACCTGGATACCCCGGCGGCCTGCAACTGGTTGCTGCCGGCCAATGACCAGGACACGCTGTGCATTGCTTGCAGCCTGAACCGCACCATTCCGGATCTGTCGCTCCCGGAAAACCCGGAGCGCTGGCGCAAGGTCGAGACCGCCAAGCGCCGCCTGGTGGCGCAACTGATCACCCTGGGTTTGCCGGTGGTCCCGAAAAGTGTCGATGAAGACATTGGCCTGGCCTTCGATTTCATCGGCGTCGACCCTGACGGCACCCCGCCGACCACCGGTCACGCCAGCGGATTGATCACTCTGGACATCAAGGAAGCCGACGATGCCCATCGCGAATACGTGCGCCAGCAGATGCGCGAGCCGTATCGCACCCTGCTCGGGCATTTTCGTCACGAAGTGGGCCATTACTACTGGGACCGGCTGGTCGCCAACAGCCACTGGCTCGAGCCGTTTCGTGGATTGTTCGGCGACGAGCGCGCCAGTTATTCCGAAGCCCTGGAGCGTCACTACCAGCAAGGCGCGCCCCAGGATTGGCAAAGCCGTTACGTCAGCGCCTACGCCACCATGCATCCCTGGGAGGACTGGGCCGAGACCTGGGCTCACTACCTGCACATGATGGACGCGGTGGACACCGCGCTGGGGTTTGGCATGAGCGCCCAGGACATGGATTTCGACTACCAGCCGTTCCCGCCCGACACCCTGTTCGACCCGGGGCATTCCGGTGGCTCGGCCTTCCTGTCCTTCGTCAACGCCTGGATCGAACTGGCCGGCATGCTCAACGAGCTGTCCCGCAGCATGGGCCAGCCGGATTTCTACCCTTTCGTCCTGCCGGCCGCGGTGATTACCAAGCTGCATTTCATCCACATGGTGATCCAGGAGGAGGGCGGTCGGGCCGATGAAGTGCTGCTATAGCCACGCGGGCCTTGCCTGCGCGGCAAGTGCTTGAACATCTTCGGTTTTTAATCCGGCGCGGACGGTTGTAAGTTCTTGCCAGATAGGTACAATGGCGCGGCTCGCCGTCAGGCGGGCGTCGTTATGGTGACCCCATCGGTCCCCCCGCAACGATTACCCGTGAACCTGGTCAGATCCGGAAGGAAGCAGCCACAGCGGGAACATTGTGTGCCGGGGTGTGGCTGGTGGGGTTGCCTCCATAACGCCCGAACCTTCCTTCGCAAGGTTCTTCTCACTTCATCCTTCCTTGTCTTCCTGTTCTGCTCTTCGAATGCTTTCGCAGCCTTGTGCCGCCTGCAGCATGACCACTGGTCGGAACTGTCAGCAATGACAGTGGAATCCTTGCGGGTGCTTTTCTAGGGTCTCGTCCAACAGGCAGCCTGTCGTTGAACATCCCTTTCAGGGACTTCGCAGTCGCAGCTGCCACGTGGCCGGAGGGCAACGTGATGAGCGACGACATGGTGTTAACGCAAGGCAAGGGCAATGTGGCCGTGAAGCTTGCCGCTGGGCTGGCCTGGTTTGCCTTGGTGCTCCAGCTTTACTTGATCCTGACTTCGCGCTGGCAGGCCGGCAAGAGCCTGGCGGGTGGGCTGGATATCTTCTTCAGTTACTTCACGGTGCTGACCAATATCCTGGTGGCGGTGGTGTTGACTTATGCCGCGACGACAGGGAGCTCGGCGCTGCGCAGCTTCTTTCTCCGACCGTCGACACAAGGCGGCGTGGCAGCCGCCATCGTGCTGGTGGGTCTGGCCTACAATTTCTTGCTGCGTAACGTGTGGGATCCCCAGGGCTGGCAATGGGTGGCCGACGAGTTGCTCCACGACGTGATGCCAGTGGTGTTCGTGATCTATTGGTGGTTCTGCGTTCCCAAGGGGCTGCATTGGCGCAACGCCTGGCCGTGGCTGATCTATCCGTTGGCCTATTTCATCTACGCCCTGGTGCGCGGCCATCTGCTGGACACCTATCCCTATCCGTTCATCGAAGTGAATCGGCTGGGTTATATGCAGGCGCTTGGCAATGCGGCCATGGTGCTGGTGGGGTTCGTGGTGATATCGCTGGTCGTGATTGCCGTGGATCGGGCGAAGGGGGAGCGTTGACTGGCCGATGACCTGCTCCCCTGGATTTCAGGGGACATGCCCTAAGGCTTGGACAGCGCCTGGTCTACCGCCGCGATCAGCTTCCCCAGGTCCTTTGGCGTGGCTTTGTGGATGACGCCGAACAGATAGGCGCGTTGTTCGTCTTCGTCGTTCATGTCGACAAAAAATGCCTTGAGCTGTACGTCCAGCGCCTTGGCAAGCAGGATCAGCGCTTCAACGCTGGGGGTGTAGGTGCCGGTTTCGAAACGGCTGATGGTTTTGGGGTCAAAGCCGGTCTTTTCGCCCAGTTCAGCCTGAGTCAGCCCCGCTACTTTGCGATAGCGTCTGATGGCCGCCCCCAAGCTCGAAATTCGCATCGCTCAATTCCCATTTAGAATCAAGAACTTAACGATAGATTTTTGCATTAGGCAACCGCATTTTCCATCACTTTGCTTTGCAAAATGTGATGTGTTTCGTAGAATCGGCCTTTGGCACGGGTATTTGGTGACCTGCATCAGACACCGGGATGCGCGAAAAACACAGCGCTTGCGTTTATTGTCGCGACAAACGGTAGAGGCTTGACCCCAATCGCCGGCACGGCCCGCGCTCCAACTCATTTCGAGGTGTTCGAAGCGAGTTGGCTGTTTCGTCTGCCCAGCCATGACTCATGGATGACTGCTTCGATGGATAAGAAGTACCGCAGAGCCGTTGACGCAGCCGCGATTTTCTCCGAAACCGATTTGAACGGGCGTATCACCTACGTCAACGATCAGTTCTGTCTTCTCTTTGGCTACCGGCGCGATGAACTGCTGGGCGAAAATCATCGCCTGCTCAACTCCGGACAGCACCCTGGCGAGTTCTTCAGCGCCATGTGGCGCACCATTGCCCTGGGCCAGATCTGGAAAGGCGAGATCTGCAACCGGGCCAAGGACGGAACCTTGCATTGGGTCGACACCACCCTGGTACCGGTGGCCGACGATACGACAGGGCGGATCGAGCGTTACCTGGCGATTCGTTTCGATGTCAGCGAGAAGCGTCGGCAACTGCATTCCCTGCAATGGCGGGTCGGACACGATGTGCTGACCGGGCTGCCCAATCGCACCTACCTGTCGGACTTGTTGAATCAGTCCCTGGCCTTTTCCCGGGCGGAAAACCTGCCCCTGGCGATATGCATGCTCGACCTCGACGGCTTCAAGGCCGTCAATGATGGTCATGGCCACGCCAGTGGCGACCGGCTGCTGGTGGAAGTGGCCAGGCGGCTGCGCAGTATCGTGCGTGGCGAGGACGTGGTGGCGCGGCTGGCCGGGGATGAGTTCGTACTGGTGCTGCGCCATGTGCGTGGGATGGATGAGCTGCATGGCGCCTTGAACCGGGTGCTGATCGCCGTCTCCGCGCCCTACGTGATCGATGGCAAGAGTATCAAGGTGTTCGCCAGCATCGGTGTCACGCTGTACCCGTGTGACGACGAGGATGCCGAAACCTTGCTGCGCCACGCCGACCAGGCCATGTACGTGGCCAAGCAGAGCGGTCGCAATCGTTTCCATCTGTTCGATGTGTCCCGGGACAGGGAGGTACAGGCCACGTACCAGTCCGTCGAGCGAGTCCGGCAGGCATTGGTGGACGACGAGTTGCGGCTGCATTTCCAGCCCAAGGTCAATATGCGCGATGGCTGCGTGGTCGGTCTCGAGGCGCTGCTGCGCTGGAAACATCCGCAACGTGGACTGGTGCCGCCCCGGGAGTTCCTGCCCCTGGTGGAAGAAACCGACCTGATCGTCGACATCGGCGAATGGGTCATGGAGCAGGTCATGACCCAGTTGCAGCAATGGCAGCAGGCGGGGCAGTGTTGGCCGGTGAGCATCAACATCTCGGCGCGACACTTCCAGCGCGCGGATTTCGTGGCGCGCCTGCGGCAGGTGCTGGAACGACACCCGACGGTGTCGCCGCGCATGCTGGACCTGCAGATCGTCGAATCCGTCGCGGTGGAAAACCTGGCCCACGTCAGCGACTGTCTCCAGGCCTGCCAGGCCTTGGGCGTGGTGTTTTCCCTGGGAGGCTTCGGAACGGGCCACTGTTCCCTCAATGACCTCAAGCACCTGCGCACCCAGACCATCAAGATCGACAAGACCTTTGTCCGCGACATCCTGGAGGACCGGGACGACCTGGCCCTGACCCGCGCCGTGATCGGTCTGGCTCAGGCATTCGGGCGCCAGGTGGTGGCCGAGGGGTTGGACAGCCTGGAACATGGGCAATTGTTGCTGCGGCTGGGGTGTGAAGTGGCTCAAGGGTATTTCATTGCCCGACCCATGCCCCCCGAGCAGATACCGGGGTGGGTAAGGGGCTTTGTTCCACCGCCGCAGTGGAAGCAACGGCCCGGCATTCAGGGCGACTCGGTCTCTGCCTGCGATGCGGCGTTGCGGCCGGTATAGAGCCGGATGATGGCGTCGATTTCCCCCGACGCTTTCATTTTTTCCAGGGTGCGCAGAATGCGTTGTGTCGCAAGACCGGGATCGTTACGCAGGTAGCAGCCCAGCTGTTGTTCCTGGAGAACAGCCACCTCGTGCAGTTGACGGTCAGCCCCATGCCGTTGATTGAACCAGTCCAGTGCCCATTGATTGCTCACGCCATAGCGATAGCGACCGGCAAGCAGCTTGGCCAGCACCTGCTCCTGGCTACGCGCATCGTCGCGCCGCAAGTGGCCGCTGTCGAACAGCGGCTGCAAGGTCGGGTACGTATAGCCCAGCACCGTGCCGATCGGTTGTGGTGCCAGTGCCGCCGGCGACAGTTGCGTGGACACGCTGGTGGTGCCGACCAGCAGGTCGCGCTGGAAGAACAGCGGGACGCTCCATAGATAATTGCCGTTGCCATCCACCCAGTCGGGGCTGACATAACAGCGCATATCGACTTCGCCATTCTGCATGGCCGCGTCGAGCCTGGCCCGAGACAGCACGTGGAACTCGGCCGGCATGCCTGCCTGGGTCGCCAGGCTGGTCATGATGTCGGGCATGATGCCCTGGGTCGGACGGCCCCGTTCGATCTGTACCATGGGCATGGCCCAGCCGTCGGTGACGGCAAATCGCAAGGGCGTTTCGGCGGCCAGACAACCCGTACTCAACAACAGCAAAGCCCCCATGGCCCCGTGCATACGCTCTCCTGATCCCGCGAATCCTGTCGACAACCGAGTCATGATCCACAGCTTAGTCAGATTAGGCGAGCGCACCGGATGCAATTTCGCCCCTGCTCCGCTAGCATTAGCCGCTTGTGTTCCTTCGTTGCGACGGTTTTCGATGAGTTATCAGGTTCTTGCACGTAAATGGCGTCCGCGCTCGTTCCGCGAAATGGTCGGCCAGACCCATGTGCTCAAGGCTCTGATCAATGCCTTGGACAGCCAGCGGCTGCACCACGCCTACCTGTTCACGGGGACGCGGGGCGTGGGCAAGACCACCATTGCGCGGATCATCGCCAAGTGCCTGAACTGCGAAACCGGCATCACTTCCACGCCCTGTGGCGAATGTTCGGTCTGTCGCGAGATCGACGAGGGCCGTTTCGTCGACCTCATCGAGATCGACGCCGCCAGTCGCACCAAGGTCGAAGACACCCGCGAACTGCTCGACAACGTGCAGTACGCCCCGAGCCGTGGGCGCTTCAAGGTCTACCTGATCGACGAAGTGCACATGCTCTCCAGCCATTCCTTCAATGCGCTGCTCAAGACGCTTGAGGAGCCGCCGCCCTACGTCAAGTTCATCCTGGCGACCACCGACCCGCAGAAACTTCCCGCGACAATTTTGTCCCGTTGCCTGCAGTTCTCCCTCAAGAACATGACGCCGGAGCGGGTCGTCGAGCACCTCACCCATGTGCTGGGTGTCGAGAACGTGCCGTTCGAAGACGACGCGTTGTGGCTGCTGGGGCGCGCCGCCGACGGTTCGATGCGTGACGCCATGAGCCTCACCGACCAGGCCATTGCCTTTGGCGAAGGCAAGGTGATGGCCGCCGACGTGCGGGCCATGCTCGGTACCCTGGACCATGGCCAGGTCTATGACGTGTTGCATGCGCTGATCGAAGGCGACGCGAAGGCGTTGCTCGAAGCCGTGCGTCACCTGGCCGAGCAAGGCCCGGACTGGAATGGCGTGCTGTCGGAAATCCTCAACGTATTGCACCGTGTCGCCATCGCCCAGGCCTTGCCTGAAGGTGTCGACAATGGCCATGGCGACCGTGATCGGGTATTGGCCCTGGCCCAGGCCTTGCCAGCCGAAGACGTGCAGTTCTATTACCAGATGGGCCTCATCGGCCGTCGCGACCTGCCTTTGGCGCCGGATCCGCGAGGCGGCTTCGAAATGGTGCTGTTGCGGATGCTGGCGTTCCGGCCCGCCGATACGGCGGACGCGCCGAGGCCGGTGCTAAAGCCAGTGGGGATCAGCCAGGCCACAGCTGATTCCACCAGGCCAGTGGCTGCCGCGCCTGTTGTTGCGCCGGCAGTGGTTTCTGCCCCGGTTACGGTAGCAGCCATTGCGCAACCGGCCCCGACACCTGTTGTCGCGGCTGCGCAGCCTGTGCCCGAACCAGAGCCAGCTCCCGAACCGGTTGCCGAAGCAGTCATCGACCTGCCCTGGAACGATCCGGTGGAGCCTGAGATCGTCCAGCCGCCTGCCCGGCAGCCTGTGCTGGATACCACAGCCCAGCAGCCCGAGCTGCCGCCGCTCCCCATGCCGACCCCGGACAGTGTGGTGCCCGACGCCCCCGAGTGGGTCGCGGCCCCCATGCCGGAGCCGACGGCGGCCGAGGTCGATCTCGCCACCCCTGGCACTGACCTGGACGACGAGCCTCCGCTGGATGAAGACTACATCGAGCCGGACCTGGACTCGGCCTACAGCTATCTGGACGACCTGGCCAGCGAGCATGCCCGCGAGCCGACGCCCGAACCCGAGCCGGAACCTGCCGCGATGCCGGCCACCGGGCTGGCCCTGCAATGGCTGGAGCTGTTTGCGAAACTGCCGATTTCCGGCATGACCGGCAGTATCGCCGCCAACTGCACGCTGATTTCCGTGGAAGGCGACCATTGGCTGCTGCACCTGGATCCGGCCCACAGTGCGCTGTTCAACGCGACCCAGCAGCGTCGCCTCAACGATGCGCTGAACCAGTATCATCAGCGCACCCTGACCCTGAGCATCGAGCTGATCAAGCCCGAGCAGGAAACCCCGGCCCAGGCGGCGGCACGACGCCGTGCCGACCGTCAGCGCGAGGCCGAGGAGTCGATCCACAACGATCCGTTCATCCAGCAGATGATGCAACAGTTCGGCGCCGTGGTCCGTCACGATACTATCGAACCTGTCGAGGCCCCGGTCAGCCAGGGCTCATAACTGAAAGCGCCGGACCGGACGGTTCGGGCGCGGTATCTATCCAAGTACTTTCGAGGTGATTCCCATGATGAAAGGTGGCATGGCCGGCCTGATGAAGCAGGCACAGCAGATGCAGGAAAAAATGGCCAAGATGCAGGAAGAGCTGGCCAACGCCGAAGTCACCGGCAAATCCGGCGGTGACATGGTGACCGTGGTCATGACCGGTCGCCACGACATCAAGCGCGTCAGCATCGATCCAAGCGTGGTCGAAGGCCTGAGCGAAGACGACAAGGAAATGCTTGAGGCCCTGTTCGCCGCCGCCGTCAACGACGCGGTGCGCAAGATCGAAGCCAACAGCCAGGAAAAGATGTCCGGCATGACCGCCGGCATGCAACTGCCACCGGGCATGAAGCTGCCGTTCTGATTCGCGATCCCGACGGGGATGGGCTACACACAATGCCAGGCACCGCGCCTGGCATTTTTGTGTCCGCTTCAGAAATTCCTGGCGTCGCGGGCCGAGCGCACAAACATCGAACGCTGCCCCTTGGGCAGTGGTCTGCTGCCTATGCACGCCCATCCACGATCAAGGAGACGTTTCCATGTCACAGGCATCGATAACCAACCAGCGCATCGTTCTTGCTTCCCGTCCCAAGGGGGCGCCCGTCCCGGAGAATTTCCGCATCGAGCAGGTGACATTACCGGACCTGGCAGAAGGGCAGGTCCTGCTCAAGACACTGTTCCTGTCCCTGGACCCCTACATGCGCGGGCGAATGAGCGACGCACCGTCCTATGCCGCGCCCGTGCAGATCGATGAAGTGATGACCGGCGGGGCCGTCAGTCGCGTGGAGCGCTCCCTGCATCCGAAATTCCAGGAAGGCGACCTGGTGGTGGGGGTAACGGGCTGGCAGAGCCACAGCATCAGTGACGGCCGCAACATCATCCCCATTCCCTCCGGGCTGCCCAGCCCGTCGATGGCCCTGGGTGTGCTGGGCATGCCGGGCATGACCGCCTACATGGGGTTGATGGACATCGGCCAGCCCCGGGCCGGGGAAACCCTGGTCGTGGCGGCGGCCTCGGGCGCCGTCGGCTCGGTGGTCGGCCAGGTGGCGAAGATCAAGGGGCTGCGGGTGGTAGGCGTGGCCGGCGGCAGCGAGAAATGCAGATACGTGGTGGAGGAGCTGGGGTTCGATGCCTGCGTCGATCATAAACGCGCGGATTTTGCCGAGGAGCTGGCCCGGACCTGTGACAAGGGGATCGACATCTATTATGAAAATGTCGGCGGCAAGGTTTTCGATGCCGTGGTGCCACTGCTCAATGCCAAGGCGCGCATTCCACTCTGCGGGCTGATCGCTTCCTACAATGATCAACAGGCCCCGGACGGTCCCGACCGCCTGCCGCTCCTGCAGCGCACCTTGCTGACCAAGCGGGTGCGGATGCAAGGGTTTATCGTGTTCGACGACTACGGCGACCGGCAGCCGGAATTTCTCAGTGCCATGGCACCCTGGGTCCGGGACGGCAAGGTGAGGTTCCGCGAAGACGTGGTCGATGGCCTCGAGAACGCACCGCAGGCGTTTATCGGCCTGTTGGAGGGACGCAATTTCGGCAAGCTGGTAGTGCGGGTGGCACAGGATTGAGTATTTGACGCTAATCGGAGGCGCGGGTATAAACCGCGTCTCGTTGTCATGTCGGATATTTCCTCAATGAGCTTCAGCCCTTTGATTCGCCAACTGATCGATGCCCTGCGAACCTTGCCGGGCGTGGGTCAGAAAACGGCCCAGCGCATGGCGTTGCAGTTGCTCGAGCGTGATCGCAGCGGCGGCTCACGCCTGGCCCAGGCCTTGAGCCAGGCCATGGAAGGGGTAGGGCATTGCCGCCAGTGCCGGACCCTCACCGAGGACGACCTGTGCCCCCAATGCGCCGACCCGCGGCGGGACGACAGCCTGTTGTGCGTCGTGGAAGGGCCGATGGACGTGTACGCGGTGGAGCAGACCGGGTTTCGTGGGCGTTATTTCGTGCTCAAGGGACATCTGTCGCCCCTCGACGGCCTGGGGCCGGAAGCCATCGGCATTCCTGAGCTGATGGCGCGCATCGAAGAGGCCGGCACCTTCAAGGAAGTGATCCTGGCCACCAACCCGACAGTGGAGGGCGAAGCCACCGCGCACTACATCGCCCAGCTGCTGAGCAACAAAGGCCTGGTCGCCTCACGCATCGCCCATGGCGTGCCGCTGGGTGGGGAGCTGGAGCTGGTGGACGGCGGGACGCTGGCGCATTCGTTTGCCGGTCGCAAGCCGATCGCGTTGTAACCGCTACACAGTACCTGTGGGAGCGAGCCTGCTCGCGATAGCGGTGGATCAGCCAACCTCCATGCGACTGATAGACCGCCATCGCGAGCAAGCTCGCTCCCACAGGTTCGATGGTTGCCTGCCCGTTATTTTTCGCTGAGGGAGAACTGCGTCAGGCAGAAGGTGGGAATGCCCATGTCTTCCAGGCGCTGGGAACCGAGCAGTTCCGGCAGGTCGATGATCGCGGCGGCTTCATGGACCTTGGCGCCCATGCGACGGATCAGGTTGGCGGCGGCGATCAGCGTGCCGCCGGTGGCGATCAGGTCATCGAACATCACCACCGAATCACCCTCGCACAGGCTGTCGGCGTGCACTTCAAGGAAGGCTTCGCCGTATTCGGTCTGGTAACCCTCGGCCAGCACATCGGCTGGCAGCTTGCCTTGCTTGCGAAACAGCACCAATGGCTTGTTCAACTGGTAGGCCAGGATCGAGCCGATCAGGAAGCCCCGGGCATCCATCGCGCCGATGTGGGTGAAGTCGGCTTCGACATAGCGGTGGGCGAAGCTGTCCATGACCAGCCGCAGGGCGGTGGGGGACTGGAACAGTGGGGTGATGTCGCGAAAGATCACGCCGGGCTTGGGGAAATCGATTACGGGGCGGATCAGGGATTTGATGTCGAAGGAGTCGAAGACCATCGTCGAGGTGTCCTGGCAAGGCTGCAAACGCGGCAGTATAGCGCGGCCGAGGGAAACCCTCAGCCGCTCGCATTCATCAGCCGTCGATCGAGCCGCCGGCCAGGGCGCAGAGCTGGATCGGGTCGAGGATGTGGATTTCCTTGCCTTCGGCGGCGATCAGTTCGTTCTGCTGGAAGCGGGTGAATACCCGCGACACGGTTTCCACGGCCAGGCCCAGGTAGTTGCCGATTTCGTTGCGCGACATGCTCAGGCGGAACTGGTTGGCGGAGAAGCCCCGGGCACGGAAGCGCGCGGAGAGGTTGACCAGGAAGGTGGCGATGCGCTCGTCGGCGGTCTTTTTCGAGAGCAGCAGCATCATTTGCTGATCGTCGCGGATCTCGCGGCTCATCACCCGCATCAGTTGGCGACGCAGCTGTGGCAGTTGCAGCGCCAGTTCGTCGAGGCGTTCGAACGGAATCTCGCAGACCGAGGTGGTTTCCAGCGCCTGGGCCGAGACCGGATGGCTTTCGGTGTCCATGCCTGACAGGCCCACCAGCTCGCTGGGCAGGTGGAAACCGGTGAGCTGCTCCTCGCCGCTGTCACTGAGGTTGAACGTCTTCAAGGCGCCCGATCGCACGGCGTACACGGAGTCGAACGTGTCGCCCTGGCGGAACAGGAACTCACCTTTCTTCAAGGGGCGGCCCCGCTTGACGATTTCGTCCAGCGCGTCCATGTCCTCCAGATTCAGAGAAAGTGGCAGGCATAGAGGGGCCAGGCTGCAATCCTTGCAATGGGCCTGGTTGTGTGCGCGCAATTTGACGGGCTCGGACATTTCTTTAATCCTTGTGGGAAAAACACACATCAGCCGTAAGGGTAACCCAGCTCAGGCAACCCGGCCAGTGCGCTTTCGTCGTCAAATTGTCGCGCTCAGATCACGCGGGAGAAGCGCTGGCGATTTTGCTGCTCCAGATAGGCGTCGAACACCATGCACACCGAGCGCACCAGCAGGCGCCCGGCGGGCAGGACCCTGATGTGTTCGCTGTCGAGCTCGATCAGGCCATCGTCGGCCATGACTTGCAGGGATGGCCACACCGAGGCGAAGTACTCGACGAAATCGATGTCGAAGGCTCGCTCGATCTCGGCGAATTCCAGGTTGAAATGGCAGATCAACTGCTGGATCACCGCCCGCCGCAGGCGGTCGTCGGCGGTGCAGAGCAGGCCGCGACTGGTCGCCAGTTGGCCGTCGGCCAGGGTGTTCTGGTACTGGTTCAAATCGCTGTTGTTCTGGCAGTACAGGTCGCCGATCTGGCTGATGGCCGACACGCCGAGGCCGATCAGGTCGCAGTGGCCATGGGTGGTGTAGCCCTGGAAATTGCGTTGCAGGGTGGCCTCTTCCTGGGCGATCGCCAGGTCGTCGTCGGGCAGGGCGAAGTGGTCCATGCCAATGTAGCGGTAACCGGCGGCGGTCAGCTGTTCGATGGTGCCTTGCAGCATGGCCAGCTTTTGCACGGGGCTCGGCAGGTCCTGGCTGTCGATGCGCCGCTGGGGCATGAAGCGCTCCGGCAGATGGGCATAATTGAACACCGACAGGCGATCGGGCTGCAGCTGGATGATCTCCTGTACGGTGCGGGCAAAGTTTTCCGGGGTCTGTTTGGGCAGGCCGTAGATCAGGTCGATGTTGATCGAGCGAAATTGCAAGGTGCGGGCCGCCTCGATCACGGCGCGGGTTTCATCCAGGCTTTGCAGGCGATTGACGGCCCGCTGCACGGCAGGGTCGAGGTCCTGCACGCCGATGCTGACCCGGTTGAATCCCAGTTCCCGCAACAGGCCCATGGTGGACCAGTCGGCTTCCCGTGGATCGATCTCGATGCCGTAGTCGCCGGAATCGTCATCCTGCAGATTCAGGTGCTTGCGCAGCTTGGCCATCAACTGGCGCAACTCGTCATGGCTGAGGAACGTTGGCGTGCCGCCGCCCAGGTGCAACTGTTCCACGCGCTGGGTCGGGTCCAGATGGCAACCGATCAGCTGGATTTCCTGTTCCAGGCGCTGCAGGTAGGCGTGGGCACGGCCCCGGTCCTTGGTGATGACTTTGTTGCAGGCGCAGTAGTAGCAGATGTTCGCGCAGAACGGCACGTGCACGTACAGCGACAGTGGCCGCAATGCCTTGCGGCTCTCGCGCAGGGCGTGGAGCAGGTCGAAGGTCCCCACCTGGCTGGTGAATTGCGCCGCGGTCGGGTACGAGGTGTAGCGAGGCCCCGCCAGGTCATAGCGGCGGATCAGGTCTGGGTCCCAACGAATGGCGTCGAGCATGCGGGCGTTCCCCGGATAAACTGGCATGGGGCGAGTCTAGGGATGCCAGCGGGGGAGCGTCTTGATTTGCATCAACGGGCGTCGACTGTGGGCAGGGGCGTGGTGAGTGTACGAGCGAGCCTGCGAGGGATGACGGTTGCCGATCAGTGCCCCATGAGCCAATGCTGGTGCGGCCCCGGCAGGGTCCAGAGGCCGAAGACCATCACCAGCAGCCCGCCGGCCACGCGCACGCTGCGCTTGCGCAACAGCGCCGTGACGCGCTCTGCCGCCAGGCCCGTGGCGAGCAGTACTGGCCAGGTGCCGAGGCCGAAGGCAAGCATCAAGAGCGCGCTGTCCAGCGCGTTGCCCTGGCTCGCCGACCACAACAGGGTGCTGTAGACCAGGCCGCACGGCAGCCAGCCCCATAACGCGCCCAGCAGCAGGGCCCGAGGCAGGCTCGAAACAGGGAGCAAGCGATTGGCGACGGGCTGGATGAGCCGCCACAGCCCGCGACCGACGCTTTCGATACGGGTCAGGCCGCTCCACCAGCCCGCCAGGTACAGGCCCATGGCGATCAGCAGCAAGCCGGCCAGGACCCGCAGGATCATCGCCGCTGCGCTGTTGGCGACAGCCCAGCCGGCCAGGCCGATCAGCAGTCCGGCGGTGGCATAGCTCAGGATCCGTCCCAGGTTGTACGCCAGCAGCAGCCGCAAGCGCCGGCTGCGCTGTTCCTTGGGAATCGCCAGGGTCAGGGCGCCCATGAGGCCGCCGCACATACCCAGGCAGTGCCCACCGCCCAACAGGCCGAGAATGACCGCCGAGACCAGTTGCAGCGCCAGCTCAAGCATGAGGAGGGGCCTTGTCGTCCGGTTCGCGGGGTTGACCGTCGGCCTCGTCCACCGCGGCCTTGTGGTTCGGGTCCTGGTCGTCGAACAGGATGCTGTGGGCCGGGCCGTCGAGGTCGTCGTACTGCCCGCTGTCCACGGCCCAGAAGAAGATGTAGACGGCGATGGCGACGATCAGCAGTGCCGCCGGGATCATCACATACAGAGCTGGCATTGTCGGAACTCCATGCCCGCGCGGCTCAGGCCGGCAGCGGGCGGGTGTCGGGGGTGGTGGCGCAAACGGGCGCCCGGGGCTGGCGAGTCAGCCTCAGCGCATTCAACACCACGGTCAACGAACTGATGGACATACCGACCGCCGCCCAAACCGGTGTGATCCAGCCGAGGGCGGCGAACGGCAGCATGAGGCCATTGTACAGCGCGGCCCACGCCAGGTTCTCGATAATCACCCGGCGGGTGCGGCGGGCCAGGGCGAAGGCGTGGACCAGGGCGTCGAGGCGGTTGGACAGGAGCACCGCGTCGGCGCTGGTCTTGGCCAGGTCGGTGGCCGAGCCCATGGCGACGCTGATGTCCGCGGCCGCCAGCACCGGCACGTCGTTCACGCCGTCGCCGAGCATCAGTACCTTGTGACCCTGCTGGTGCAACTGCTGCAGCACCGCCAGTTTGTCGTCCGGGCGCAGGCCACCCCGGGCCTCGTCGATGCCCAGTTCGGCCGCCACGCCGGCCACCATCGGCGAGCTGTCGCCCGACAGCAGCAGCGTACGCCAGCCGCGCGCCTTGCAGGCCGCCAGCAGTGCCGGGGCATCGGCGCGTAGCCGATCGTCCAGGACAAACCACGCCAGCGGCCCGTCGGTATCGCCCAGCAGCAGCCATTGACCGGGTTCGTCTGGCATCGATGGAACGGTGGCGCCGCTCAACTCACAAACGAAGCCGGGGTGGCCGATGCGCAGGCGTCGTTCGGCCACCCATCCCTCCAGGCCCAGCCCCGGGGTGCTTTGCACTTGCTCGGCGGCCAGGGGCGCACGCCCGAAGGCGCGGGCGATGGGATGCTCGGAGCGGTTTTCCAGGGCTGCGGCCAAGCCCAGGCACTGGTCGCTGTCCAGGGCGGCCAGCGGACGAATGGCACGCAAGGCCAGGCGACCTTCGGTGAGGGTGCCGGTCTTGTCGAAAATCACCGTATCGATCTGATTCAATCCCTCCAGCACATGCCCGCGGGTCAACAGCAGCCCGAGCTTGTGCAGGGAGCCGGTGGCGGCCGTGAGGGCGGTGGGGGTCGCCAGGGACAATGCGCAAGGGCAAGTGGCGACCAGCATCGCCAGGACGATCCAGAATGCCCTGGACGCATCCAGCTGCCACCACAACAGGCCGATGGCGGCCACGGCGATCAGGGAAAACAGCAGGAACCACTGGGCGGCGCGGTCGGCGATTTCCGCCAGGCGCGGTTTTTCGGCCTGGGCTCGTTCCAGCAGGCGCACGATGGCCGACAACCGAGTGTCTTGTCCCAGGGCCAGTACTTCGACCGTCAGCGCTCCTTCGACGTTGAGCGTGCCGGCAGTGACTGCATCGCCCGCCTGGCGAGGCTGGGGCAGGTATTCGCCGGTCAGCAGCGACTCGTCGACACTGGACTGGCCGTCGAGGATCCGGCCATCGGCCGGCAGGGTCGCGCCGGGCTGTACCAGTACCCGGTCGCCGACGCGCAACTCGCTGAGCAGGATGCGTTCACTCTGGCCGTTGTCTTCCAGGCGCAGGCACGACGCGGGCAACAGGTTGACCAGTTGCGCGGTGGCGGCGGCGGTACGTTCCCGGGCCCGGCGCTCCAGGTATCGGCCGGCCAGCAGGAACAGGGCGAACATGCCCACGGCGTCGAAATACAGTTCTCCCGTACCGGTGATGGAAGTCCAGATTCCGGCGACATAGGCACTGCCGATGGCCAGGGACACGGAAACGTCCATGGTCAGGTGGCGGGTGCGCAGGTCACGCATCGCGCCCTTGAAGAAAGGCGCGCAGCTGTAGAACACGATCGGGGTGGTGAGGAACAGCGCGACCCAGCGCAGGATGGTGTGCATCTCGGGGCTCAGGTCGATGTTGAATTCCGGCCAGGTGGCCATGGTCGCCATCATGGCCTGGAACCACAGCAATCCGGCCACGCCGAGCTGACGCAGGGCCAGGCGGTTCTGTGCAGCGAGCTGTTCGCTGGCCTGGTCGGCGTGGTACGGGTGGGCGGCGTAGCCGATGCGGCGCAATTCGGCGAGCAGCGTGCTCAGGGGCAAGCGAGCGTCGGCCCAGCGTACATGCAGGCGATGGTTGGAGAGGTTCAAGCGCGCCTCGGCCACGTCCGGGAGGCTGCGCAGCTGTTTCTCGATCAGCCAGCCGCAGGCGGCGCAACTGATGCCCTCCATCAGCAGGGTGGCTTGCGCCAGTTCGCCCTCGTGGCGCACAAAGGATTGCTGGACATCGGGACGGTCATACAGGGCCAGTTCGTCGGTCAACTGGGTGGGCAGGGTCTCGGGGTTGGCCGAGGCCTCGCTGCGATGCTGATAATAACTCTCCAGGCCGCCTGCCACGATGGCCTGGGCCACCGCCTGGCAGCCCGGGCAGCACAGCTCGCGGGTTTCACCCAGGACAACGGTGGTAAAGCGACTGCCGGGAGGCACGGGCAGGGCGCAGTGGTAGCAGGGCTGTGGAGTGGTCATGGTTGTCGCATGAAAGCCTTTTGTGGCGAGGGAGCTTGCTCCCGCTCGGCGACGAGCCGCCGTTGTCAGAGAACGCAATATGCCTGAAAGGGGCGCCGGACCAAACACAGGGCCGCTTAGCGGCCCAATGGGAGCAACTCCTTGGCCGCAGGAAAAGCGGCTTATTTGTGCAAGTCTTCAGCGCCTTGCAGCGGCTCGTCACCGAGCAAGACGTCCTGGTCATGGTTGATCTGTTCTTCTTCGAACAGGCGCCAGGTCTTGCCGTTCTCCATGCCCAGCAGTTCCACGAAGCGCCGGCCTTCGATCTTGTCTGTCAACTGTCCGACATACCGCCCAGGCTCGCTGTCGTTGCGGGTCAGGACGACCTTGCGGTCCTTCTCCGGCTGGGTCGGCGAAATCAGGCTCAGTTCCAGGGTCTGGGGCCGGCTGTTGCCGCTCAGGCGCAGGTTCACTTCGCCGGTGACGTCATCGAGCTGCACATTGGCATGCAACTGCAGGGTCTGGCCCAGCAGCTCGCGCTCCAGGGAGCGGTTGATGCCCTTGCCGGCTTCGTAGTAGTTGTCGTTCACCAGGTTGTCCGGGTTGTTCACCGCGATGGTCACCATGGACAGGCTCAGCACCACCGAGCAGGTCAGGATGCCGATGATGATCCAGGGCCAGAGGTGCTTGTACCAAGGGCTGGAGGCAGTTGCTGCAGGCATGTCATTTCTCTCAACGAGTTTGTGGGCCGATGAACCGGCTCTTGGCTTCAACATGAACGCTGTCGTCATCGGCATCCTTGAGGATGAAAGTCACCTCATTGGTGCTGGACGGCAGTTGATCCGGAGCGCTGGACAGTTCAACCGGCTGGCTGAAGATGTCGCCGGCCGCGACCTTGATTTCCCGCCGGCCCTGAAGCTTGAGGTCAGGCAGGCCGGTGGCTTCCAGCACATAGGTGTGATCGCGCTGGTCCTTGTTCATGATTTTCAGGCTGTAGACGTTTTCGATCCGGCCTTCGGCGTTCTCGCGGTACAGCACGCGGTCCTTGCTGACGTCGAAGCCCACCAGCGAACGCATGAAGAACGCGGTTACCAGCAGGCTGATCATGGTCAGCAGGACCAGGGCATAGCCGATCAGGCGCGGACGCAGTTTATGGGTTTTCTGCCCCGACAGGTTGTGTTCGGTGGTGTAGCTGATCAGGCCGCGGGGGTAGTCCATCTTGTCCATGATGTTGTCGCAGGCGTCGATGCAGGCGGCACAGCCGATGCACTCGATCTGCAGGCCGTCGCGGATATCGATACCGGTGGGGCAGACCTGGACGCACATGGTGCAGTCGATGCAGTCCCCCAGTCCAAGGGCCTTGTAGTCGATGCCTTTCTTGCGCGGGCCACGGCTTTCGCCGCGACGCGGATCGTAGGACACGATCAGGGTGTCCTTGTCGAACATCACGCTCTGGAAGCGGGCATAGGGGCACATGTAGATGCACACCTGCTCGCGCAGCCAACCGGCGTTGCCATAGGTGGCGAGGGTGAAGAAGCCGACCCAGAAATACGACCAGCCGTCGGCCTGGCCGGTGAAGAATTCGAAGACCAGTTCGCGAATGGGGGTGAAGTAGCCGACGAAGGTCATGCCGGTGACGAAGCCGATCAGCAGCCACAGGCTGTGCTTGGCGAACTTGCGCAGGAATTTGTTGGCGCTCATGGGCGCCTTGTCCAGCTTGATGCGCTGGTTGCGGTCGCCTTCGGTGACTTTTTCACACCACATGAAGATCCAGGTCCACACGCTCTGCGGACAGGTATAGCCACACCAGATCCGCCCTGCATAGACCGTGATGAAGAACAGGCCGAAGGCCGCGATGATCAGCAGTCCCGACAGCAGGATGAAGTCCTGGGGCCAGAAGGTCGCGCCGAAGATGAAGAACTTGCGTTCCGGCAGGTTCCACCAGACGGCCTGGTGGCCACCCCAGTTCAGCCAGACCGTACCGAAATACAGCAGGAACAGTAATGCGCCGCCGACCATCCGCAGGTTGCGGAACAGGCCGGTGAAGGCACGCGTGTAGATCTTTTCCCGAGAGGCATAAAGGTCGACGGTTTTGTTCGCGTCCTTGGCAGGCGGGGTGACGTCATGTACCGGAATCTGGTTACTCATCGAATGCATCCCACGGCAGTGGAAAAGTGCCGAGGCCAGTACGTGCCGACCACGGTCAGAAAGGGCGTTGCAATGGCGCAATGATACGCCTGTCGCTTCAGGCCACGGGTGCGACCTTTGGTCGCGTTGGGCGTCTGCATAGAATGGTGTAGCGGATGTAACAAGTCATGACCCAGATCAATTGACTATTGTAGGAGCTGCCGTCTCAAGCGGCTGGACTGGATGACCATGGGTTGAGCACCGCCACGCCGCTGTTATGAAAATCACTCACGTTGCGGGTGACTAAGGTCAGCCCGTGGACCAATGCAGTGGCAGCAATCAGTGCATCGCATTCATTGCTGCGATCCGGAACGTGCAGGCGAGCGCAGCGCAGCGCGACAGCGCGGTCGACCGCCAGGATTCTTCCGGCGAATGCGGGCATGACATGGTTGTCCAGCCATTCGCGCAGGCGGCTGCCTTGTACCGGGTCCCTGCGTTCGAAGCGCAACACGCCGGTTTCCAATTCCAATACGGTAATCGCCGAGAGGTAAAGGCTAGGGGCGGGCACGCCACGCGCCCAGGCCTGTACGTTCTTATCGGCTTGAGGCTTGCGCAGTTCCGAGATGACGTTAGTGTCGAGCAGATACATCAGGACAGGTCCACCGGTCGAGGAGAGATGACGGCACGTTCGATATCGAAATCGATATCCGGTGTGTCGGGCATGACCAGCAACTCGACAATGCTGGTGCCAACGCCGGTCAGTTTCTGGTACTCCTCAATGCTTAGCAGCACGTGGGCCGGCTTGCCACGGTCGGTGATGATGACCGGCCCCTGGCGGGTGGCTTTTTTGGCACCACTTGTGTCGTGGTTGAATTCGCGGCTGGAAATAGTGGTGATGGACATGGCGGCGTCCTCAATAGAACTGAATGTAGGCACGTTACTACCGCTGCTGATTGCGGGCAAGATAAAACCATTTCGTCCTGTCGCACCGGCAAACAAAAAGGCCCCGTCAACGCTGGTTGACGGGGCCTTCGGTACATCAGGCGTTAGCTTTACTGGGCGTCGGCCGCAGGTGCTTTCTCGCCGTGAGACAGGCTGTAGACATAGGCAGCCAGCAAGTGGACCTTGTCGTTGCCTTGCAGGTCGGCCTGGGCCGGCATCTGGCCCTGGCGGCCGTAACGGATGGTCTGCTGCAGCTGGGCGAAACTCGAACCGTAGATGAAACCGGCTGGATGCGTCAGGTCAGGCGCGCCCATGGCAGGCGTGCCTTTGCCGGCCGGGCCGTGACAGGCCACGCAGTTGGCCGCGAACAGTTTCTGGCCGTTGGCCGGATCGGCCTTGGCACCTTCCGGCAGCTTGCGACCGTGCAGGCTGGTCACTACGTAGGAGGCCACGTCGGCTACGCCTTGCTCGCCCACCACGGCAGCCCAACCCGGCATGACCGCGTGACGACCGCCCATGATGGTGGTCTTGATGGTTTCCGGTTCACCGCCCCAGCGCCAGTCGGCGTCGGTCAGGTTGGGGAAGCCATAGGCGCCCTTGGCGTCGGAGCCGTGGCAGACCGAGCAGTTGGAGGCGAACAGGCGGCCACCCATCTTCAGGGCTTGCGGGTCCTTGGCGACTTCTTCGATGGGCATGGATGCGAATTTGGCGAAGATCGGACCGAACTTGGCGTCCGAACGAGCCATTTCCTTTTCCCATTCGTGCACGCCGGTCCAGCCGGTCTGGCCATTGGCGAAAGGGGTCTGCTTTTCGGTGTCCAAGTAGTTATAGCCCGGCAGCAGGCCTTTCCAGTTGCCCAGGCCCGGGTAGAGCACCAGGTAACCGAGGGCGAACACGATGGTGCCCACGAACAGCATGAACCACCACTTTGGCAGAGGGTTGTCATATTCCTCGATGCCATCGAACGAGTGGCCAACGGTCTCGTCCGTTTGTTCGGCGCGCTGGCCCTTGCGGGTCGACAGCAGCAGCCAGGTCAGGGAGAAGATGGTTCCCAGACTGAGGACTGTGACGTACAGACTCCAGAACGTAGTCATTCTTTGTTACTCCTAGAAGCTTGCTCGACGTGCTTGATGGCTTCGGGATCATCCGCGAACGGCAGCAAGGTCGCGTCGTCAAACTCCGACTTGCGCTTGGGGCTGAACACCCACAGGGCCAGACCGATAAAGGCCACCATCACGACGACGGTGCCCAGGCCACGAATCATCCCGATATCCATCTAAATCACCGTTTGCTTTTGATGATGGTGCCCAGGCCTTGCAGATAGGCCACCAGCGCGTCCATTTCAGTCTTGCCCTTCACGGCATCCCTGGCACCGGCGATGTCTTCGTCGGTGTAAGGAACGCCCAGGCTGCGCAGGACTTCCATTTTTTTCGCGGTGTCTTTGCCGTCGAGCTTGTTTTCTACGAGGAACGGGTAGGCCGGCATTTTCGACTCCGGCACCACGTTGCGTGGGTTGTACAGGTGCGCACGCTGCCAATCGTCGGAGTAGCGACCGCCAACACGGGCCAGGTCCGGACCGGTGCGCTTGGAGCCCCACAGGAACGGGTGGTCCCAGACGCTTTCGCCGGCGACCGAGTAGTGGCCGTAGCGTTCGGTCTCGGCGCGGAACGGACGGATCATCTGCGAATGGCAGCCGACACAGCCGTTGGCGATATAGACGTCGCGGCCTTCCAGTTCAAGGGCGGTGCGCGGCTTCATGCCTTCGACCGGCTTGTTGGTCACGTCCTGGAAAAACAGCGGAACGATCTGGGTCAGGCCGCCGACGCTGACGGCGATGACCATGAAGAAGGCCAGCAGGCCGATATTCTTCTCTACTGCTTCGTGCTTCATCAGTGAGCTCCAACTACGGCGATCTTGGCGGCGGCTTCAGCTTCAGCCGGGTCAGAAGCACGAACGGTGCGGTACACGTTGTAGGCCATGAGCAGCATGCCGCTGGCGAAGAACGCGCCGCCCAGGGCACGCACGATGAAACCAGGGTGACTGGCTTGCAGCGCCTCGACGAACGAGTAGGTCAGGGTGCCGTCATCGTTGATTGCACGCCACATCAGGCCCTGGGTGATGCCGTTGACCCACATCGAGGCGATGTAGAGCACGGTACCGATGGTCGCGAGCCAGAAATGCGCGTTGATCAGGCCGGTGCTGTGCATCTGCGCACGACCGAACAGTTTCGGGATCATGTGGTAGATGGCGCCGATGGAGATCATCGCTACCCAGCCGAGGGCGCCGGCGTGTACGTGGCCGATGGTCCAGTCGGTGTAGTGGGAGAGGGAGTTGACGGTCTTGATCGCCATCATCGGGCCTTCGAAGGTCGACATGCCGTAGAACGCCAGGGACACCACCAGGAACCGCAGGATCGGGTCGGTACGCAGCTTATGCCAGGCGCCGGAGAGGGTCATCATGCCGTTGATCATGCCGCCCCAGCTTGGTGCCAGCAGGATGATCGACATCGCCATGCCCAGGGACTGGGCCCAGTCCGGCAGCGCGGTGTAGTGCAGGTGGTGCGGACCGGCCCAGATGTACAGGGTGATCAGCGCCCAGAAGTGCACGATGGACAGGCGATAGGAGTAGATCGGACGCTCGGCCTGCTTCGGCACGAAGTAGTACATCATCCCCAAGAAGCCGGTGGTCAGGAAGAAGCCCACGGCGTTGTGGCCGTACCACCACTGGATCATCGCGTCGGTCGCGCCCGAGTAGGCCGAGTACGACTTGAACAGGCTGACCGGCAACGACATGTGGTTGACGATGTGCAGCATGGCCGTCACGACGATGAAGGCACCGTAGAACCAGTTGCCCACATAGATGTGCTTGGTCTTGCGCTTGACGATGGTGCCGAAGAACACCAGACCGTAGGTCACCCAGACGATGGCCAGCAGGATAGCCAGGGGCCATTCCAGTTCGGCGTATTCCTTGGTGGTGGTGAAACCCATTGGCAGGGTCACGATCGCGCCGACGATCACCGCTTGCCAACCCCAGAAGGTGAAGGCGGCGAGGCTGTCGGAAATCAGTCGCGTTTGGCAGGTTCGCTGCACGACGTAGTAGGAAGTGGCAAACAATGCACAACCACCGAAGGCGAAGATCACCAGGTTGGTGTGCAGTGGGCGCAGGCGTCCAAACGTCGTCCATGGCAGATCGAAGTTCAACTCCGGCCAGACCAGTTGCGAGGCGATGAAGACACCGAGCCCCATGCCAAGGATCCCCCAGACCACCGTCATGATGGCGAACTGGCGGACTACCTTATAGTTATAAGCAGTCGGACTGATTGCTGTGCTCATTCTAAGGTTCCACGGTTTGGGTGTTTTATTAGGATAAAAATCGGCCGCAGTATGGAGAAAGCAGGGGGTCATTGCAACGCGCCATGACCTGGGTCAATGCTTTCCAACGCTGATTCTGCGGCCTTTCCATGTATTGCGTAGGGACAAAATCCGGCCCCGGCAAACAGCCGCGGCAAAGGAAAGAGGCGAGGGGGTCGGGTCGGTTGTAACGGGGTGTGTTCACACAACGGGTTCGGGTGATACGCAGCTATCTCGAAAATAGCCGGTATCTGCCTGTCTTTGCGGCATTTTTATCGAACGATTGTCGAACACATCGGGTCGGGTCGACCTGAAACCGGCAGTCGCCAGTACACGCAGAGGAGAGCTTAGACCCGATTGCGGTGAACCGAAAGGAAGATCATGGGAGGGTGCGACAATGCGTCGCGCAGTGAGGCGAACAACCGCATTCGAGTGAATGCGGTTGTTGGTGTGGTCAGGATTTATTGGCTTTTGTGTTCAGCCTGCAGGCGCTCGGCACCGGCAGGGTGGGACAGGCTGTAGACGTAAGCTGCAAGCAACTGCACCTTGTCATTGCCCAGCAGTTCGTTCTGGGCCGGCATATGACCCTGGCGACCATGGCGAATGGTCTGCTGCAGCTGTGCCAGGCTGGTGCCGTAGATGAAGCCAGCCGGTTGCGTCAGGTTCGGCGCGCCCATGGCTTCGGTGCCCTGGCCAGTGGCGCCATGGCAGGCGACACAGGTGGTATTGAAGGCCTGCTTGCCGGCTTCCAGGTCGGCGCCGCTGTCCGCTGGCAACGGCAGGCCGGCCAGGTCATGACGCACATAGGCGGCTACGTTCTTGACCCCGGCATCGCCCAGCACCTCGCCCCAGGCCGGCATTGCCGCCATGCGACCGCCCATGATCGTGGCCTTGATGGTTTCGGCATTGCCGCCCCAGCGCCAGTTGCTGTCGGCCAGGTTCGGGAAGCCGAACGCGCCCTTGGCGTCGGAGCCGTGGCAGACCGAGCAGTTGGAGGCGAACAAGCGACCGCCCATCTTCAGGGCCTGCGGGTCCTTGGCGACTTCTTCCACCGGCATCGCGGCGAATTTGGCGAAGATCGGTCCGAACCTGGCGTCGGCCTTGGCCATTTCCTTTTCCCACTCATGGGCGCCGGTCCAGCCGTTCTCGTAGCCGGGCAGGATGCCTTTCCAGTTGCCCAGGCCCGGGTAGAGGACCAGGTAGCCGACGGAAAACACCAGGGTGCCGGCGAACAACAGGAACCACCACTGCGGCAGCGGGTTGTCGTACTCCTCGATGCCGTCGAAGCTGTGGCCCATGGTCTGGTCGACGCTGCCCTTGGTCTCGCCCTTGCGGGTGCCGATCAGCAGCCAGGTCAGGCCGATGAGGCTGCCGATGGTCAGTACGCAGATCCACGTACTCCAGAAGGTGGTCATGGCCGGGTACTCCTTGTTGCAGGGTCTTGGGGATTGGCGGTGTCGGCGGGTGGCTCGTCGGCGAACGGCAGCAGGCGGGCCTGGGCGAATTCAGGGCCGCGTTTGCTGCTGAAGACCCACAGGATCAGGCCGACGAAGGCAACGAAGACCACGACCGTGCCCAGCCCTCGGATCATTCCAGTGCTCATTTCAAGAAACATGGGGCTCACCTCTTGCTCTTGATGGCAGTGCCGAGCACTTGCAGGTAGGCCACCAGCGCGTCCATTTCGGTCTTGCCCTGGAGCGAGGCCACGCTGGCGCTGATGTCATCGTCGGTGTACGGCACGCCCAGGGTGCGCATGGTGCGCAGCTTGGCTTCGGTATGGCTGCTGTCCACCGCCTTGGTCACCAGCCACGGGTAGGCCGGCATCTTCGACTCGGGCACGACGTTGCGCGGGTTGTACAGGTGGGCGCGGTGCCAGTCATCGGAGTAGCGCGCGCCAACCCGGGCCAGGTCCGGACCGGTGCGCTTGGAACCCCACAGGAACGGATGGTCCCAGACGCTTTCGCCGGCGACCGAGTAGTGGCCGTAGCGTTCGGTCTCGGCGCGGAATGGACGGATCATCTGCGAGTGGCAGCCGACGCAGCCTTCACGGATATAGATGTCGCGGCCTTCCAGTTGCAGGGCGGTGTAGGGCTTCATGCCGTCCACCGGCTTGTTGGTCACGTCCTGGAAAAACAGAGGAACGATCTGGGTCAGGCCACCGATGCTCACGGCCAGGACCATCAGCAGCATCAGCAGGCCGACGTTTTTTTCGATTGTTTCGTGTTTCATGGCGGACTCCTCAGGCCATCTGCGCGGCAGCGGCGGCTTCGGCAGGCTGGTAGGCCCGCACGGTGCGCCAGGTGTTGTAGGCCATCAGCAGCATGCCGATGAGGAAGATCGCCCCGCCTGCCAGCCGCACGACGAAGCCGGGGTGGCTGGCCACCAGGGTTTCGACGAAGGAGTAGGTGAGGGTCCCGTCTTCGTTCACCGCGCGCCACATCAGGCCCTGGGCGATGCCGTTGACCCACATCGAGGCGATGTAGAGCACGGTGCCGATGGTCGCGAGCCAGAAGTGCGCGTTGATCAGGCCGATGCTGTGCATCTGCGCGCGGCCGAAGACTTTCGGGATCATGTGATACAGCGCGCCGATGGAGATCATTGCCACCCAGCCGAGGGCGCCGGCGTGTACGTGGCCGATGGTCCAGTCGGTGTAGTGGGAGAGGGCGTTGACGGTCTTGATCGCCATCATCGGACCTTCGAAGGTCGACATGCCGTAGAACGCCAGGGACACCACCAGGAACCGCAGGATCGGGTCGCTGCGCAGCTTATGCCAGGCGCCGGAGAGGGTCATCATGCCGTTGATCATGCCGCCCCAGCTCGGTGCCAGCAGGATCAGCGACATCACCATGCCCAGGGACTGGGCCCAGTCCGGCAGCGCGGTGTAGTGCAGGTGGTGCGGACCGGCCCAGATGTACAGGGTGATCAGCGCCCAGAAGTGCACGATGGACAGGCGATAGGAATACACCGGACGCTCGGCCTGTTTCGGCACGAAGTAGTACATCATCCCCAGGAAGCCTGCGGTGAGGAAGAAGCCCACGGCGTTGTGGCCGTACCACCATTGCACCATCGCGTCCGTGGCCCCGGCATACACCGAGTAGGACTTGGTGAGGCTCACCGGCAGTTCCAGGTTGTTGACGATGTGCAGGATCGCCACGGTCAGGATGAACCCACCGAAGAACCAGTTGCCCACGTAGATGTGCTTGGTGTTGCGCTTGGCCACGGTCCCGAAGAACACGATGGCGTAGGCGACCCAGACGATGGTGATCAGGATGTCGATCGGCCATTCCAGTTCGGCGTATTCCTTGGAGCTGGTGTAGCCCAGCGGCAGGCTGATGGCCGCCAGCAGGATCACCAGTTGCCAGCCCCAGAAACAGAATGCGGCGAGCTTTGGCGCAAACAGCTGGGTCTGGCAGGTGCGCTGCACCGAATAGAACGAGCTGGCGAACAGGGCGCAGCCACCGAAGGCGAAGATCACCGCGTTGGTGTGCAGCGGGCGCAGGCGGCCGAAGCTGGTCCACGGTAGATCGAAGTTGAGCTGTGGCCAGACCAATTGGGCGGCGAGAAAAACCCCGAGCCCCATGCCGACGATGCCCCACACCACCGTCATAATGGCGAATTGGCGGACCACCTTGTAGTTGTAGGCGGTACTGATAGAAGTGTTCATGGTTCCCCATCCACGGTTCAGCCGAAGAGCGCGCCTGCGCAAGGCAGCGGGGCATCTTCGCCTGGAGTTATAGGCAGACTGAAAGCGAGGCAAGCATGGACAAACAGCACAAGGCCAGTATTGACGGGGATCAATGGGCGCGGTGCGTGGCGCAAAACGGTTGGTTATGGACCGCCGCGCAACCGGCCTCGCATGCCGGGGCGCCAACCCTGATCCTGGCCCACGGAGCCGGTGCGCCGATGGACAGTGGTTTCATGGACGAAATGGCCGCGCGCCTTGCCGCACATGGGGTCAACGTGTTGCGCTTCGAGTTTCCCTACATGGCCCAACGGCGCCAGGACGGTGGCAAGCGTCCTCCGAACCCGGCACCGAAACTGCTGGAGTGTTGGCGTGAGGTGTACGCCACGGTGCGGCCTTATGTCGCTGGGCGGCTGGCCATTGGCGGCAAGTCCATGGGCGGGCGGATGGCGAGTTTGCTGGCCGATGAGCTGGGCGCTGACGCGTTGGTGTGCCTGGGGTATCCCTTCTATGCGGCGGGCAAGCCGGAGAAGCCACGGGTCGAGCATCTGGCGGGACTGAAGACCGCCACCTTGATCGTCCAGGGCGAGCGCGATGCGTTGGGCAACCGTGAAACGGTCCAGGGCTATACCTTGTCACCGGATATCGAAGTGCTGTGGCTGGTGGCGGGGGATCATGACTTGAAGCCATTGAAGGCTTCTGGATTCAGCCATGAGCAGCATCTGGAGACGGCGGCGAGCAAGGTGGCAGCATTTCTCCAATCAACGCTTGGTTGACGACCATGGCCTCATCCCGAGCAGGCTCGCCCCCACAATTGCGATGCACCTGGACGGACGATCCATGACCTTGTGGGAAGAGACTGGGAGGCAATAAAAAACCGGAAGCTTTCGCTGTCCGGTTTTTTTTGAGGCAGGCATCTGTCAGCGGTTGAACCGCTCCACCAATGAGTACTGCGTATTGGCTGTACGGGTCAGTTCTTCGCTGAGCAGCGCCGAGTTGTGGGCCTGGTCCGAGGTCTGGTCGGCCAGTTCCGAAATGTTGCTGATGTTGCGACTGATCTCTTCGGCCACAGAGCTTTGTTCCTCGGTGGCGGCCGCGATCTGGGTGGTCATGTCGGTGATGTTGGCCACCGCTTCGCTGATCCCCACCAGCGCCTGGTCGGCCTCCATGACGCGTGCCACGCCTTCCTCGGCCTGGCGGTGACCGGCGTCCATGGTCTGCACGGCATTGTTGGCCGTCTGCTGGAGCTTGGCGATCAGGGCATGGATCTGCCCCGTGGATTCGCTGGTGCGTTGCGCCAGTTGCCGCACTTCATCGGCCACAACGGCAAAGCCGCGGCCCATTTCGCCGGCACGGGCCGCTTCGATGGCGGCGTTCAGGGCCAGGAGGTTGGTCTGGTCGGCGATGCCCTTGATCACATCCACCACGCCACCGATCTCGTCGCTGTCCTTGGCCAGCTGGGTCACGGTCTGTCCGGTCTCGCCCACCACCACCGACAGGCGCTCGATGGCTTCGCGGGTTTCCCCGGCGATATCGCGGCCACGACCGGTCAGTCGGTTGGCTTCCTGGGTCGCGTCGGCGGTGCGTTGCACGTGACTGGCGACTTCCTGGGTGGTGGCGGCCATCTGGTTGACCGCCGTGGCCACCTGTTCGGTCTCCACTCGCTGGCGTTCCAGGCCGCTGGAACTGTTGTGGGCCAGCGCGTTGGACTGTCGCGCCTGGTCGTTGAGGTGCTCGGCGGTATCCTGCAGGCGGGTCAGGCAGGTCTTCAGGCGCGCTTCCTGGCTGAGGATGGACATTTCCAGGCGTGCCTGGACCCCACGGCTGTCGGTGTACATCTGGGCGATCAGCGGGTCGGAGGTGGTCTGCTCGGCCAGGCGCAGCAGGCGCTTGATGCCCCGTTGCTGCCATTGCAGGCCCATCAGGCCCAGGGGCACCGACAGCAGGGCGGCCAGGGCGAAGCCCCA
The DNA here is from genome assembly GCF_900156465.1 of Pseudomonas sp. 7SR1. Taxonomy (NCBI): domain Bacteria; kingdom Pseudomonadati; phylum Pseudomonadota; class Gammaproteobacteria; order Pseudomonadales; family Pseudomonadaceae; genus Pseudomonas; species Pseudomonas sp. 7SR1. Next base: position 5,593,392 of record NZ_LT707064.1, on the reverse strand, counting down.
GGAGGAGTTGAGGAAGGCGCCTACGATGAAGCTCAACTGGCTCACCAGGATGAACGGCAGCCAATCCTGCAGTATCGGGAGCCACTTGTCGCTCCGCGGGACGGCCGGCTTGCCCTGGTTGATGCGTCGGTAGAGCGCTTCGGCCCGGGAGACCTGCTCGGCGGTGGGCTTGACGCGCACCGACTCGTAGCCGATCACCTGGTTACCCTCGAATATGGGCGTGACGTAGGCGTTGACCCAATAATGGTCTCCGCTCTTGCAGCGATTCTTGACGATGCCCATCCATGGCAAGCCTTGTTTCAGGGTATTCCACATATGGGCGAACACGGCCGACGGGACGTCGGGGTGGCGCACCAGATTGTGAGGCGAACCGATCAGTTCTTCCTTGGAAAACCCACTGATCTCGACGAATGCGTCGTTGCAGTAGGTGATCACTCCCTTGGCATTGGTGGTGGAAATCAGTCGTTGTTGGGCCGGGAAGGTCCTTTCGCGTTGGGTGACAGGTTGGTTGTTACGCATGGTGTGTAGATCCGCAAGGCTTTGAAAGGTTGTCGGCCACGTCAGGTATTTATTGAAGTTATTTTCCCCATCGGTTTCACGCCAGCATCGGGTATGTAAACAAAGTGAAATGAATCAGGTTCAGGCCGAAGTGCGTGGCGATCGCAGCTCCCAGGCCGCCGAAGCGATACGCCAGGCCGTAGCCGAGCCCCGCGAGGCCCGACAGCAGCACCCATTCCCAACCAGCACCGGCGTGTACCAGGCCGAACAGCAGCGAGGCCAGGAGCAACGCCAGGTTGTCGCCATGGGCCAGGTGCTTGAAGCGCCGGCTCAGGCCCCCCTGAATGTAGCCACGAAACAGCGCTTCCTCCACCAGCGTCACCAATAAAAGATTGTTGAGAACCCACAGCCACGCATGGTCCGGCCATTTCGGCGCCCATTGGATCATGCCCAGCAACATGGCCCCACCCAAGGCCAGGATCGCGCTCAGCGCCAGCCCCAGGGCCGTCGCATGGACCGACAGGCGAAACCCGCGCCGACCGACGATCCAGGGGCATGCCAGCAACAGCCAGAAGCCGATCAGTGGCTTGTCCTGATTGAAATACATGGCGAATGGCGCGGCATCCGCGGTCAGGCGTTGTGCCGGGATGGCCCGTCCGTTGAAGAAGCCCGGCATCCAGTGCAACGCCAGGGCCAGGGCCATCACCAGGAACAGGGCGTGGCCGAGGAAGCGGCCGACAGGGGTCTGCTGCTGGCGGACCGCGTACCCGGCGAACAGCAGCAGGGCGACCGAGATCAGGGCGGTCCAGGCCAGTTGGCCATAGGCCACGGCCAGGCAGTAGCCGGCGGACAGGAGGGCCAGGTAAGGCCAGGGTAGGGCGGGCATAGGACATCCTTGAATCGAAGCGAGAGCGGCAAGACGGCGGAATTATAGGCAGCCCCAATACAAAAACACCGCCTGAAAGAGGCGGTGTTTCTGTAGGAGGGGTCTTTTTAGGCTGCGATCAGTTGCCGTAGGACATAGTGCAGGATACCGCCGGCCTTGAAATATTCCACTTCATTCAAGGTATCGATGCGGCACAGCACTTCGATCCGCTCCTGGCGACCATCCTCGCGGGTAATGACCAGAGGCAGGTTCATCCGTGGTGTCAGTTCGACGTCGCTCAGCCCAAGGATATCCAGGGTTTCCTTGCCGGTCAGGTTCAGGCTCTTGCGATTCTGGTCCAGCTTGAACTGCAGTGGCAGCACGCCCATGCCCACCAGGTTGGAGCGGTGGATGCGCTCGAAGCTTTCGGCGATTACCGCCTTGACCCCCAGTAGATTGGTGCCCTTGGCCGCCCAGTCACGACTCGATCCGGTGCCATATTCCTGGCCGGCGATGACCACCAGCGGCGTGCCTGTGGCCTGGTACAGCATCGCGGCATCGTAGATCGGCATTTTCTCGCCGTTGGGAATATAGATCGTATTGCCGCCTTCCTCACCGCCCAGCATCTCGTTGCGGATCCGGATATTGGCGAAGGTACCGCGCATCATCACCTCGTGATTACCGCGCCTTGAGCCATAGGAGTTGAAGTCCCGCGGTTCCACGCCCTGTTCGCGCAGATAACGGCCAGCCGGGCTGTCGGCCTTGATATTGCCGGCCGGGGAAATATGGTCGGTGGTGACCGAGTCCCCGAGCAGGGCCAGGACCCGGGCGCCCTCGACGTTTTGGATGACCGGCGGTGGCCCGCCGATGCCGTCGAAGAACGGCGGATGCTGGATATAGGTCGAGTCCGACTGCCAGACGTAGGTGGCTGCCTGCGGCACCTCGATGGCCTGCCATTGCTCGTCGCCGGCGAACACGGCGGCATATTCCTTGTGGAACATGCTGGTATCCACCTTGGCCACGGCTTCGGCCACTTCCTGGCTGCTGGGCCAGATGTCCCGCAGGTACACGGGTTTGCCGTCCCGGTCGTTGCCCAGGGGTTCGCTGCCGATATCGATGCGCACCGTGCCCGCCAGGGCATAGGCCACCACCAGGGGCGGCGAGGCCAGCCAGTTGGTCTTGACCAGCGGATGCACGCGGCCTTCGAAGTTGCGGTTGCCCGACAGGACTGAGGCTACCGTCAGGTCGGCCTTCTGGATGGCCTTTTCGATCGGCTCGGGCAATGGTCCGGAATTACCGATGCAGGTCGTGCAGCCATAGCCCACCAGGGCGAAACCCAATTGGTCCAGATACTCGGTCAACCCGGCGGCCCGGTAGTAATCGGTGACCACCTTGGAGCCGGGCGCCAGGGAACTCTTGACCCAGGGTTTGCGGGTCAGGCCTTTCTCCACGGCTTTCTTCGCCAGCAGCCCGGCGGCCATCATCACGCTGGGGTTGGAGGTGTTGGTGCAGGAGGTGATGGCGGCGATCACCACCGCGCCGTTCTTCAGGCGATGGGTCTGGCCTTCGAATTCATACTCGGCTTCTCCCACCTGATCGGCATTGCCCACCGCGACGCCGCCACCGCCTTCGCTTTCCAGGCGGCCTTCTTCCTTGCTGGTGGGTTTGACCTGCAACCCCAGGAAGTCGTCGAACGCCTGGCCGACGTTGGCCAGCGAGACCCTGTCCTGAGGCCGTTTGGGCCCTGCCAGGCTGGCGTCGACGCTGCCCATGTCCAGCTCCAGGGTGTCGGTGAACACCGGTTCCTGGCCAGGCAGCCGCCACAGGCCCTGGGCCTTGCAGTAGGCTTCCACCAGTTTCACGGTGTCCGCCGGTCGCCCGGACAGGCGCAAGTAGTCCAGGGTCACGTCGTCCACCGGGAAAAATCCGCAGGTGGCGCCGTACTCGGGGGCCATGTTGGCGATGGTGGCGCGGTCGGCCAGGGGCAGATCGGCGAGGCCGTCGCCATAGAACTCGACGAATTTACCCACCACGCCTTTCTTGCGCAGCATCTGCGTGACGGTCAGCACCAGGTCGGTGGCGGTAATGCCCTCGCGCAGCTTGCCGGTGAGTTTGAAACCGATGACCTCGGGAATCAGCATCGACACCGGCTGGCCGAGCATGGCGGCCTCGGCCTCGATCCCGCCGACGCCCCAGCCCAGGACACCGAGGCCATTGATCATGGTGGTGTGGGAGTCGGTGCCCACCAGTGTGTCGGGAAAGGCGTAGGTGCGTCCTTCTTCTTCACGGGTCCACACAGTGCGTCCCAGATATTCGAGATTGACCTGGTGGCAGATGCCAGTGCCCGGCGGGACCACGCTGAAGTTGTCGAAGGCGCTCTGGCCCCAGCGCAGGAAGGCGTAGCGTTCGCCATTGCGCTGCATTTCGATATCGACGTTCTGCTCGAACGCCTGTTGGCTGGCGAACTTGTCCACCATCACCGAGTGGTCGATCACCAGGTCCACCGGCGACAGTGGATTGATCCGCTGGGGATCGCCGCCGGCCTTTTCCACGGCGGCGCGCATGGCGGCCAGGTCGACGACGGCCGGGACGCCGGTGAAGTCCTGCATCAGCACCCGGGCCGGGCGATACTGGATCTCGCGGTCGGAACGTCGTTCTTTAAGCCATCCGGCCAGGGCCTTGAGGTCGGCCCCGGTGACGGTCTTTTCATCTTCCCAGCGCAGCAGGTTCTCCAGCAGGACCTTGAGAGACATGGGCAGCCTGTCCAGGTCGCCCAGGCTTCGGGCAGCATCCGGCAGGCTGAAATAATGGTAGGTCCTGGCGTCGACTTGCAGCGTCTTGAGGGTTTTCAGGCTATCGAGGGAGGGCATTGAGATCACTCCTTTGAGTCCGCACGGCTACGGACTGACGGAACAGACAGAGCCTTTAACCTAGCCCTGATTTCAAGTAATGACTAATCACAGGACACCGCGGGCAGGTTTGGGGTTCCGAACTCCGCTATGATGCGCCGGTTTCGTGACAGGCTTTGCTACGGAGTTTCAATGAACACGCTTTTCATGCATTGCCGGCCGGGTTTCGAGGGAGAAGTCTGCTCCGAAATCGCCGAACACGCCGCGCGCCTGAACGTGGCCGGCTATGCCAAGGCCAAGCCGGCCAGTGCTTGCGCAGAATTCGTCTGTACGCAAGACGAGGGTGCCGAGCGATTGATGCGCGGCCAGCGTTTTGCCGATCTGATCTTCCCTCGCCAATGGGCCCGCGGCACCTTCATCGAGCTGCCGGAAACCGACCGCATCAGTGTCATCCTGTCCCACATGAGCGCATTCCCCATCTGCGGCAGCCTGTGGCTGGAGGTGCTGGACACCAACGATGGCAAGGAGCTTTCGAACTTCTGCAAGAAATTCGAGGGGCCCTTGCGCAAGGCGCTGATCGGGGCCGGCAAACTGATCGACGATGACGCCCGGCCGCGTCTGCTGTTGACCTTCAAGAGCGGCCGTGAAGTGTTTCTCGGGCTGGCGGAAGCCGACAACTCGGCAATGTGGCCCATGGGCATCCCGCGCCTGAAGTTTCCGCGGGAGGCGCCGAGCCGCTCCACGCTCAAGCTTGAAGAGGCCTGGCACCATTTCATACCCCGGGACCAGTGGGACGAGCGGCTGCACAGCGACATGACCGGTGTCGACCTGGGCGCCGCGCCGGGTGGCTGGACCTGGCAGCTGGTCAATCGCGGCATGCTGGTGACCGCCATCGATAACGGTCCGATGGCCGAGAGCCTGATGGAAACCGGCCTGGTGCAACACCTGATGGCGGATGGCTTTACCTTCAAGCCGAAACAACCGGTGGACTGGATGGTCTGCGACATCGTCGAGAAGCCGGCGCGCAACGCGGCGATGCTGGAGGAGTGGATCGGCGAGGGTCACTGTCGCGAGGCGGTGGTCAATCTCAAGCTGCCAATGAAGCAGCGTTATGCCGAAGTCAAACGTCTGCTCGAACGCATCGCCGATGGTTTCAAGGCGCGAGGCGTCAAGGTGCAGATCGGCTGCAAGCAGCTGTATCACGACCGTGAGGAGGTGACGTGCCATTTACGGCGGTTGGACACGAAGAAGCCGAAGTCCCGCTAGCCCTCGGAATTGATGCAGTTCCTTGTGGGAGCGAGTCTCGATGACGTCGGTACATTCAACATGGATGCAAGCTGACCCACCGCTGTCGCGAGCAAGCTCGCTCCCACAGGAGGCAGTGTGAAGCCAGGGGTGACCGAGCGCCGACATTGCGCGACAATGCCCGCCAGTTTCAGGAGTGAAAGATGAGTCAGATGAACGATACGCCGGTCGACGGCACCCTGGATGCCAGCGGTCTCAATTGCCCTGAGCCGGTGATGATGCTGCACCAGCACATCCGCGACCTGGTGCCGGGCGGGCTGTTGATGGTGATTGCCACCGATCCCTCGACCCGCCGTGATATTCCCAAGTTCTGCGTGTTCCTCGACCACCAATTGGTGGCCCAGGACGAAGAGAACGGCACCTACCGCTACTGGATCCGCAAGAAGCTCGCTTAACCCGCCGAGCGGCTGATGCGGATCTGCTTGCGTGCGCTGCGGGCCAGGCGGATCGACAGCATCAGCGCCGCGCAGCTCAAGCCAACGATCAACCCCTGCCACAGCCCGCTCGGGCCGCTGGCCGCCCCCAGCCAATCGGTCAGCCCCAGGGCGTAACCCACCGGCAGGCCGATGCCCCAATAGGCGAACAGCGTCAGGATCATCGTCACCCGAGTATCCTGGTAGCCGCGCAAGGCACCCGCCGCCGTCACCTGGATGCCATCGGAAAACTGGAACAGCGCCGCGTAGACGATCAGCATCGACGCCACTTCGATCACCACGGGGTCGGCGGTATAGATCGAGGCGATGGGGCCACGCAAGCCGAACATCAGGCTGGCCGACAGGCAGGCGTACGCCAGGGCGGCCCCCATGCCGACGCCGGCGGCAAAGCGTGCTTCCCGAGGCTGGCGTCGCCCCAGGGCCTGGCCGACCCGCACCGTCACGGCCATGCCCAGGGAATAGGGGATCATGAACACCAGGGAGCTGAAGTTCAGGGCGATCTGGTGCCCGGCCACCACCGTAGCGCCCAGGCTGCCGATCAGCAGGGCGATCACCGCAAAGATGCTCGACTCGGCGAACACGGCGATGCCAATGGGCAGGCCGATGCCCAGCAGGCGCTTGATGACCGTCCACTGCGGCCAGTCGAAACGGCTGAACAGACGGCTCGATCGATAGGCCGGTGCCCAGCGCGCCCAACCGGCCATGCCCAGGGCCATGACCCACATGACGATGGCCGTGGCCCAGCCACAACCGACGCCCCCCATGGCCGGCACGCCCAGGTGCCCATAGATGAAGATGTAATTGAGCGGGATGTTCAGTGCCAGCCCGCACAACCCCAACACCATCGCGGGTCGAGTGCGGCCCAGGCCGTCGCTGAAGCAGCGCAGTACGTGGTACAGCGCCACCGCCGGCAGGCCGGAACCGATGCCCCGCAGGTATTCCATGCACGGTCCGACCAGTTCGGGGTCCACCTTCATGAGGTGCAGGATCGGTTCGGCGCTGTACAGCGCCAGTGTCGCCAGCAATCCCACTGCCAATGCCAGCCACAGCGCCTGGCGCACCAGCGGTCCGATCTCGTCGAAGGTCCCGGCGCCGAAGCGCTGGGCAACTTTGGGCGTGGTGGCCAGCAATGTCCCGGTCATCAACAGGAACACCGGCACCCAGATGGAGTTGCCCAGTGCCACCGCCGCCAGGTCCCGTGGACCGACACGGCCGGCCATCACCGCATCGACAAAGCCCATGGCGGTGGTCGCCAGCTGCGCCACCATGATCGGCAATGCCAGGGCCAGCAGCGTCTTGAGCTCCAGGCGGACCCGGGCCGGGCGGGAGAGGGTGACGGCGGTGTCGATTACAGGATTCACAGGCGAAGCGTCCGAGAAATAGCATGAAACGGCGGATTCTACGCCTTGACACGGCGGTCAGGAAAAAACCTGTGTTGTGGATTTGTAATCGCCTGCTCGACTTGTGAATGCACGGGCTGAGCGGAACGCCTACACTGCCCATCCCGCCAAAGGAGCTCTGCCATGCTGATCGTCGCCGACGAAAACATCCCCCTGCTCGATGCATTCTTTCAAGGTTTCGGCGAGATTCGCCGGGTACCGGGGCGGGGCATCGACCGGGCGCTGGTCGCCCAGGCCGATATTCTGCTGGTGCGTTCGGTCAGCCAGGTCAACCGGGCGCTGCTGGAAGGCAGCAAGGTGCGCTTCGTCGGTACCTGCACCATCGGTACCGATCACCTGGACCTGGCCTACTTCGCCGAGGCCGGTATCCGCTGGGCCAGCGCGCCGGGTTGCAATGCCCGTGGCGTGGTGGACTATGTGCTGGGCAGCCTGATGACCCTGGCCGAGATCGAAGGCGCGGATTTGCGTCAGCGCACCTTCGGCGTGGTCGGCGCGGGCCAGGTGGGCGGGCGCTTGATCCAAGTGCTCAGGGGGCTGGGCTGGACGGTGAAAGTCTGCGATCCACCTCGCCAGGCCGCCGAGGGCGGGGACTATGTCAGCCTGGAGCAGATCATCGAGCAGTGCGACGTGATCAGCCTGCACACGCCATTGACCCGCGATGGCGGGCAGCCGACCTGGCATCTGTTCGACGAAGCACGCCTGAACATGCTCAAGCCTGGCACCTGGTTGATCAACGCCGCGCGTGGGCCGGTCATCGACAACGTCGCGCTGCGCAGCGTGCTGCTGGAGCGCGAAGACCTGCAAGCGGTGCTGGACGTCTGGGAGCAGGAGCCGACGGTGGATGTGGACCTGGCCGACCTGTGCGTGATCGCCACGCCACACATTGCCGGTTATAGCCTTGACGGTCGCCAGCGCGGCACGGCGCAGATCTACGCGGCCTTGTGCGATTTCCTGGAGCGCCCGGCGCAAGTCAGCCTTGCCGACCTGCTGCCCAGGCCATGGCTGGGTGGCATCACCCTGGATGCCGCGACGGACCCGGCCTGGGCCTTGGCGGCGCTGTGCCGCAGCGTCTACGACCCACGTCGCGACGATGCAGATTTTCGTCGCAGTCTCGTCGGCACGGTAGACGAACAGCGCCGCGCTTTCGATGCCTTGCGCAAGCATTACCCGCCACGCCGGGAGATCGACAGCCTGAAGGTGCACATCGAAGGGCACTCCCCGGCATTGCAGCAGATCGTGACCGCGCTGGGGGCCACCGCGGAATAGGGCCGTTTACGTGGCGCGATGGGGCTGGGATGACAGATAAGTTGCCTATCCAGGCAGGCAGAAAAAACCCGACGTCGAGGTCGGGTTCAGTTGAAGACGGGCTGTATCACTTTTGTTCGGCAGGCTTGACCAGTCGTTTCTCCAGCTCGCTGCAGGCTTTCTGGATCATGTCTTCGGTGATCGGGACTTCGCGCCCTTGGGCGTCGATGAACGAGCAGCCCAGGGACTGGTCCGGTTGCGTGCGGATCACTTGAATCTTGTCGTCGCTGCTGTGTTGCAAGGACATGGCCTGTCTCCTCATCAGGTTGTGTGCCTAGTTTAGTGTCGCCAGGTGACCGAGCCATGACACTCCTTGTAGGTTCATGGCGACACCTTCACTCAAACAGAAACATCGTTGCGTTTCCACCCAGACTTTAGACCGATAACATCTAGTCACTAGTCGTTGTGGTCATATTTAACCTGACTCATTCTGATTCAACTTGGTTCCGCTGTGTTTTCGGCACCGTTGCCGATCCCGTTCCCGTTGCATTATCGGACGTTCCTGAATGCTTTCTTCTCGACATCGCCGGGCCATTGGCCTGGCCAGTGGTTTTATCGCCCCCTACCGCAAGCAGGTCGCCGGTGCCTTGCTGGCCCTTATCGTCACGGCGGGCATAACCTTGTCCATGGGCCAGGGCATCCGGTTACTGGTAGACCAGGGCTTCATGACCCGTTCCCCTCATCTGCTCAACCAGTCCATCGGGTTGTTCATGGTGCTGGTGGCGGGGTTGGCGGTCGGCACCTTCGCCCGCTTCTACCTGGTGTCCTGGATTGGCGAGCGGGTGGTGGCCGATATCCGCCGCCAGGTGTTCAACCACCTGGTGTACTTGCACCCGGGGTTCTACGAGAACAACCGCAGTTCCGAAATCCAGTCGCGCCTGACCGCAGATACCACCTTGCTGCAATCGGTGATCGGTTCTTCGCTGTCGTTGTTCCTGCGCAATGCCTTGATGGTGGTCGGCGGCATCGTGCTGCTGTTCGTCACCAACCCCAAGCTCACCAGCATCGTGGTGATTGCCTTGCCGCTGGTGCTGGCGCCGATCCTGGTTTTCGGGCGCCGGGTGCGCAGCCTGTCCCGCGAGAGCCAGGACCGCATCGCCGATGTCGGCAGCTACGTCGCCGAAACCCTGGGCCAGATCAAGACCGTCCAGGCCTACAATCATCAGGTCCAGGACGAGGCACGTTTCGCCGTCACGGTGGAGCAGGCTTTCGACACGGCTCGCAAGCGCATCGCCCAGCGGGCCTGGCTGATCACGCTGGTGATCGTGCTGGTGCTGGGAGCGGTAGGGGTCATGCTCTGGGTGGGCGGCATGGACGTGATCGCCGGACGGATTTCCGGCGGTGAACTGGCTGCTTTCGTGTTCTACAGCCTGATCGTCGGCAGTGCCTTCGGCACCTTGAGCGAGGTGATCGGCGAGCTGCAGCGGGCAGCCGGTGCCGCGGAACGCATCGCCGAACTGCTGCGCTCGCAGAACATCATCCAGCCTCCAAGCTCGGGCCTGGTGACCTTGCCCCCGCGGGTGCGGGGTGATCTGCGTCTCGAGGGCGTGCGTTTTTCCTATCCCTCCCGGCCGGAAAGCTACGCGGTCGATGGCCTGGACCTGAGCGTCAGGGCTGGTGAGACCCTGGCCCTGGTCGGGCCGTCCGGGGCGGGCAAATCCACCGTGTATGACTTGTTGCTGCGATTCTACGACCCACAGCAGGGCCGGATCCTGATCGACGACGTACCGTTGACCCGGCTCGATCCGCTGGACCTGCGGCGTCATTTCGCCCTGGTGTCGCAGAATCCGGCACTGTTTTTCGGCACCGTGGAAGAAAACCTCCGCTACGGCAATCCCCAGGCGACCTCCGCGCAGGTACGCGAGGCGGCGCAGATCGCCCACGCCCATGACTTCATCGAAAAAATGCCCGATGGCTACCAGACCCACCTGGGCGATGGTGGCCTGGGGCTGTCCGGTGGCCAGCGTCAACGCCTGGCCATCGCGCGGGCGCTGCTGGTGGATGCACCGATCCTGCTGCTGGATGAGGCCACCAGCGCCCTCGATGCGCAAAGCGAACACTTGATCCAGCAAGCCCTGCCCAGTCTGATGAAGAACCGTACCACCCTGGTCATCGCCCATCGCCTGGCGACGGTGAAGAACGCCGACCGGATCGCGGTGATGGACCAGGGCAAAGTGGTTGCCGTGGGCACTCATCAGGAGCTGGTGGCCAGCAATGCGCTGTATGCGCGGTTGGCGGCGTTGCAGTTCGATGCTGGCCGGGAGTCGGCAACTGGCTGAGGACTGCCGCCGTAAGGTCCGGTAACCGACAAAAAAATGCCCGTGGCTTTCTATACGGGCATTTTTTTCGCTTTTGAGGAACCGCTTGCCACTTGAAGCTCGACGCTAACCCTCACTGATCATCGAAGTACCGCTCGTGCCAATCCACCAACGGCTGCGGCGAGTTGAGTTTCTGGCCGTAGATCACCGAGTAGGACAACACGTTCTGCACGTATTGGCGGGTTTCATCGAACGGGATGCTTTCGACCCAGACGTCGAAGCTCAGGTGATCGGCGCCACGCAGCCACTGGCGTACGCGCCCGGGGCCGGCATTGTAGGCGGCCGAAGCCAGTACGCGGTTGCCGTTGAACTGGCTGTGCACCTGGCTCAGGTAGGCCGCGCCCAGCTGGATGTTCTTGTCGGGGTTCAATACCTGCTGTGGCGAGGCCAGGGGGATGCTGAACTTGCGCGCGGTCTCCTTGGCGGTGCCGGGCATCAGTTGCATCAGGCCGGCGGCACCGACGCTGGAGCGGGCGTCATCCATAAAGGCACTTTCCTGGCGGGTGATCGCGAAGACCCAGCTCGAATGCAGGCCACGAACCTTGGCCTCGCGCACCAGGGTCTCGCGGTGGGCCATCGGGAAGCGGATGTCCAGGTCGTCCCAGTACTTGGCCTGGCTGATGGTGCGGATCGCCGGGAAATACCATTTCAGGTCATAGGCGAGTTTCGCCTGGGCGACCATTTCCTCCCGGCTGAAATGCCGGCTGACGTGGTACCACTCGCGGCGACCGTCGACGATCTGCCCGCGGGCATGAAACTCCAGCGCCCGGCGTACGCCTGGGGTATTGCGCACCTTGTTGACCAGCGCCTGGCTCATCACCAGCGGTTTGTTGACCAGGGAGTAGGGCGACTGGGAGCGGTCGGCGGCCAGGAACCCGTAGAAGTCCCGCTCACGCGCCAAGTGCTTGTAAAGCGCCTGTGCCTCGGGGTTCTGCGGTTGCGCCAGTTCCAGGCTACGGGCCTGCCAGTAGCGCCAGCGGTTGGTGGTGGCCAGCGACTCGGGCAGGCGCCGGCTCAATTCATAGGCCTCATTCCAGCGACCCAGGCGCAGCAACAGGCGCAGGCGCCATTCCGACACGGTGTCGTCCCGCAGCTCCGGATCGTATCTGGTCATCACGTCCAGGGCACGACTGTCGAAACGCTTGGCCAGGGTCAGGCCGATCTCCCGGGCGATGGCGACCTTCTCGTCGCGGGAAAAGTGCATGGTGCTGGCGTAGCCGTCCAGCAATGCCATGGCTTTGTCAGGATCCTGGCGGGCGAGGCGGCGCAGGCCGAGGCTGACGATATCGGACATGGGTTCGTCCGCCGGGCTGAAGCGCGACGGCTGGTTGAGCAGTTCGGGTTTCTGCGCCACGTCCACCAGCAATTTGCCTCGGGGGGCGAGGGTGGTCAGGCCGCTGACCAGGCTGTTGGCCAGCGGATAGTTGCGGGCCTGGGCGGCCAGCTTGGCCCGCTCCCAGCGTTTCTGTTCCGTCAACTGGCCCTGGGAGGCCCACAGGCCGAACAGCGCGTCGCACGCCTGCGGCTGGGACTTGCCGGTGAGCCAGAGTTTCTCGGTGTTGGCGTAGCCTTCGGCCTTCAAGCCATGGGTGAGCTGGTATTGGGCATTGAGGCAGTCCAGTTCGGTGAAGTTGAGCTTGGGGTCGTAATACTTGACGAAGGTCTGCCAGTCGCCGCGTTCGCTCAGCCAGCGCAGCCAGCGCAACTTCATCCAGTTGGCCTGGGGCAGGTCACCGTGTTCAGCGAGGAACTTCTCGATTTCGGCGTTGCTGGCGCTCTTGAGGCGCGCGGTCAGTTCGTCATAGGCCAGGTACGGCTCCAGCGGATAGTCGCGCAAGGCCTGGCTGTAGCGCAAGTACGGGCCGGAGTCGCCCTTGGCCAGGGCACGCTTGGCCTCATCGTAATACTGGCGTTGAGTGGAGATATCCACCGCCTGGGCGGTCTGGATGGCAGTGGCACACACGAAAAAACAGGACAAGACACTAAAAAGGCGACTGCGCATGATACGTCCGGGCAGAAAAAACATGACAAGCCCAAGGGAAAACCCAGGGTAACTGTCTGTAGCTTAGCCTTTTGCCAGCAAGCGGCGAAAGCTTTGCGGGGCCATCGGTGCAAGTTCGCGGTTTTTGTCGCGCCGAACCTGTAAAGAGCCCTCGGGTGACGAAATAGGCGGCCCTGCAAGGTCCTATCTCGGGTAGAATGCGCGCCCGGTTTTTGGAGAAGCTCATGACCCTGCTCAAATTCAGCGATGTGTCCCTTGCGTTCGGCGCCATGCCGTTGTTGGACAAGGTGTCCTGGCAGATCGCCCGTGGCGAGCGGGTGTGCATCATCGGCCGCAACGGTACCGGCAAGTCCAGCATGATGAAGCTGGTCAAGGGTGACCAGAAGCCCGACGACGGCTCCGTCTGGCGGGCCCCGGGCCTGAAGATCGGCGAATTGCCCCAGGAATTGCCGGTGGCCGACGAGCGGACGGTGTTCGATGTGGTTGCCGAGGGCCTGGACGGCGTCGGTGCGCTGCTGGCCGAGTATCATCACCTGAGCCAGAACATCGTCACCGATGCCGACCTGGAAAAGCTGATGCACGTGCAGCATGACCTCGAGGCCCGTGATGGCTGGCGCCTGCAGCAACTGGTCGACAGCACCCTGAGCCGCCTGCAATTGCCGGCCGACAAGACCCTGGCCGATCTGTCCGGTGGCTGGCGCCGCCGGGTCCTGCTGGCCCAGGCCCTGGTGTCCGAGCCGGACCTGCTGCTGCTCGACGAACCGACCAACCACCTGGACATCGGCGCCATCGCCTGGCTCGAAGAGGCCTTGAAGGATTTCCAGGGGGCGGTGCTGTTCATCACCCACGACCGTTCTTTCCTGCAGAACCTGGCGACCCGCATCCTCGAGCTGGATCGCGGCGGCCTGATTGACTGGAACGGCGACTACGCCAGTTTCCTGGTGCACAAGGAAGCCATGCTGGCGGCCGAAGAAACCGCCAATGCCTTGTTCGACAAGCGCCTGGCCCAGGAAGAAGTCTGGATTCGCCAGGGCATCAAGGCCCGGCGTACTCGCAACGAAGGCCGCGTACGCGCCCTCAAGGCCCTGCGTGTCGAACGCAGCGAGCGTCGCGAGCGTACCGGCAAGGCCAATATCCAGCTCGACACCGCCGAGAAGTCCGGCAAGCAGGTGATGGTGCTGGAGAACGTCAGCTTTGCCCATCCGGGCGGACCGCTCCTGGTCAAGGACTTTTCCATGGTCCTGCAGCGGGGCGACCGTATCGGCCTGCTGGGTGCCAACGGCACCGGCAAGACCACCTTGCTCAAGCTGATGCTCGGTGGCCTGACGCCTACCAGCGGCAAGGTAGAAGAGGGCACCAGGATCGATGTCGCCTACTTCGACCAGTTGCGCCATCAGCTGGATCTGGAAAAGACGGTGATCGACAACGTCGCCGAGGGCCGCGACTTCATCGAGATCGATGGCCAGAGCCGCCACGTACTGAGCTACCTGGGCGACTTCCTGTTCAGCCCCCAGCGTGCGCGTACGCCGGTCAAGGCCTTGTCCGGCGGTGAGCGTGCCCGTCTCTTGCTGGCGAAGCTGTTCAGCAAGCCGGCGAACCTGCTGGTGCTCGACGAACCGACCAACGACCTGGACGTGGAAACCCTGGAGTTGCTGGAAGAAGTGTTGCTGACCTTCAGCGGCACGGTGCTGATGGTCAGTCACGACCGGGCCTTCCTCGACAACGTGGTTACCAGCACCCTGGTGTTCGAAGGCGAGGGACAGGTTCGCGAATACGTCGGCGGGTATCAGGACTGGTTGCGCCAGGGTGGCTCGCCGCGCCTCCTGGGCGTGACCGAGAGCAAGTCCGGCAAGGCCGACCTGAACTCGGCCGTGGTCAAGGCCGAACCTGCACCGGTTGTCTCGGCTGCCGCCCCGGCACCGGCCAGGAAAAAACTCAGCTATAAGCTGCAGCGCGAGCTGGAAGCCTTGCCCGGCGATATCGAGGCCAAGGAAGCGCAGATCGCGGCGGTGGAAGCTGAAATGGCGGAGGCCGGTTTCTATCAGCGCCCTCCCGCCGAAACCGCCAAGGTGATCGCGCAGCTGGAGCAGTTGCAGGCCGAGCTGGATGCCTTGGTCGAGCGCTGGGCCGAACTGGACGCGTGATCAACCGTTGCAAGTAAATCCCGGCGTTCAGCAATGAATACCGGGATTTTCATTTGAAAACGCTCTCCATGGGGAGCAAGCAGGCTCGCTCCCCATGGATCATGT
This sequence comes from Pseudomonas sp. 7SR1, assembly GCF_900156465.1. NCBI lineage: Bacteria > Pseudomonadati > Pseudomonadota > Gammaproteobacteria > Pseudomonadales > Pseudomonadaceae > Pseudomonas > Pseudomonas sp. 7SR1. Next base: position 5,578,167 of record NZ_LT707064.1, on the reverse strand, counting down.
GCGCTTGATCAGGTGCACCGCCAGCACATCGCAAGGCGCGCCGTGCAGCACATCATTGGCGGTAGAGCCCAGCAGCAGTGCCAGGCCATGGCGACCGTGGCTGCCGACCACGATCAGGTCGCAACCCTGTTCCTTGGCCAGGTGGTGGATTTCCTGGCGCGGCTGGCCGTAGGTCAGGTGGCTGAATTCCTTCTTCAGGGCCGGATATTTCGCGATCAGTCGGTCAAGGCGTTCCTTGGCCTGGTCGAATTGCTGTTGTTGCAGCTGGGATAGGTCCATTGGCACGTCGCCGCCGAAGGCCATGGCCATCGGTTCGACGATATGCACCAGCGAAAGCTTGGTGTCTCGGCCTTCGCAAAGCGCGAGGGCACGCTTGACGACGGGATCGCATTCTTCAGTAAGGTCGACGGCGACCAGGATGTGTTCGTAGTACATGGAAAGCACTCCAGAGAATTGCGATACGGTTAAGTATGGCTGGTTTCAAGCGCATTGACGGCGACCTCGGTCAATGGCCCATCAGAATTCGGGAGTACAGATATGACGGTCTGGATAGTGGTGTCAATCCTGCTGGTGGTGTTGAGCCCCCTGGCATGGTTGCGGCCGTCCCGTGTACAGAGCGGTCGCATGGCCCTGCGCATGGAGGCGCGGCGCCTCGGCCTGGCCATGCAACTGGCACCCCAGGAGTGGCCGCACTGGCTCGAGCCGCAGCCACCGAATCCTTGCGCCCAGTACCTCCGGCCCCGGCGCGGCAAGCAACCGGCCAGTTGGAGCTACTGGCAAAGCGCGCCAGGTGTCTGGGTCAACCAGTGGCGGGAAGTCTGCCAGGATGAGGCGCTGCTCGCCCATCTGGAGAAGCTGCCCGCCAACGTCTACAAGATCCAAGCCGATCGGCAAATGATCGCGTTGTACTGGGGCGAAAAAGGCGAGGCCACTGTATTGCAGGACATTTCCGATGTGCTCAAGGCATTGGCTTGACGGGGCGGCGGAAGGTCATGGGGCGTCGCCGTCCGCACCCATAAAAAAGCCCGACAGCTTCATCGGGCGGGTTGGCCAGGCAGGCCGGTAAACAGAATTCTTGTCCGGACGTTCGTTCGCGACCTCATCAGCCGACCGTTTTCAAACGCACTTACGCCAGCATAGCCGGTCGAAATCAGCGTGCCTGGAATTAGGGCGACTTTTCTAATTATTGATCTTATGAATGGCCTTGCATGCGGCGCCGTGTTGCGGATCCGTACGGTACGGAAATGACTGTCAAGTCGCGCTCGGCGCCCTGTTTAGGGCGATTGACAATTGTCGGAATTTCCGTGAAGGTGACGTACCCAAATCAAACGGGCGTATGAATTGAGCGTTTGTATTTTCCTAATGCTCCTACAGAACCCCGACTATCGCGTTGGCGGGTGTGCCTGGCGGATTGGCGTAGCATCGACGGTAACGTCAATGCCGAACCAGTGGTCAGCGTTCAACGTGTACTGTTCAGCGTCCATATCGTGGAGATCAGTTGATGATTTACGAAGGTAAAGCCATCACGGTTAAGGCTCTTGAAAGCGGCATCGTCGAACTCAAGTTCGACCTCAAGGGTGAGTCCGTCAACAAGTTCAACCGTCTAACCCTGAATGAATTGCGTCAGGCCGTGGACACTATCAAGGCAGATGCTTCGATCAAGGGTGTGATCGTCAGCAGTGGCAAGGACGTCTTCATCGTCGGCGCCGACATCACCGAGTTCGTCGACAACTTCAAGCTGCCCGATGCCGAACTGATCGCCGGCAACCTCGAAGCCAACCGTATCTTCAGCGATTTCGAAGACCTCAATGTTCCGACCGTCGCGGCCATCAACGGTATCGCCCTGGGTGGCGGCCTGGAAATGTGCCTGGCGGCGGATTATCGCGTCATGTCCACATCGGCCAAGATCGGCCTGCCGGAAGTCAAGCTGGGCATCTATCCGGGCTTTGGTGGCACCGTGCGCCTGCCCCGCCTGATCGGCGTCGACAACGCCATCGAATGGATTGCCGCCGGCAAGGAAAACCGTGCCGAAGACGCGCTGAAAGTCGGTGCCGTGGATGCCGTGGTCGAGCCTGGCAAACTCCAGGAGGCCGCCCTCGAGCTGGTCAAGCGTGCCATCAGCGGTGAGTTCGATTACAAGGCCAAGCGCCAGCCGAAGCTGGAAAAGCTCAAGCTCAACGCCATCGAACAGATGATGGCTTTCGAAACCGCCAAGGGTTTCGTGGCCGGCCAGGCTGGCCCGAACTACCCGGCGCCGGTCGAAGCCATCAAGACCATTCAGAAAGCCGCGAACTTCGGTCGCGACAAGGCCCTGGAAGCCGAAGCCGCCGGCTTCGTCAAACTGGCCAAGACCTCCGCTGCACAAAGCCTGATCGGTCTGTTCCTCAATGACCAGGAACTGAAGAAAAAGGCCAAGGCCTACGACGAAATCGCGCGTGACGTGAAGCAGGCTGCCGTGCTGGGCGCCGGCATCATGGGCGGTGGTATCGCTTATCAGTCGGCGTCCAAGGGCACGCCGATCCTGATGAAAGACATCAACGAGCACGGTATCGAGCAAGGCCTGGCCGAAGCCGCCAAACTGCTGGTGGGCCGCGTCGACAAAGGCCGCATGACCGCCGCGAAGATGGCCGAAGTGCTCAACGGTATTCGCCCGACCTTGTCCTATGGTGACTTCGGCCATGTCGACCTGGTGGTCGAAGCGGTTGTCGAGAATCCGAAGGTCAAGCAGGCGGTATTGGCTGAAGTCGAAGACCAGGTCAAGGAGGACACCATCCTCGCTTCGAACACTTCGACCATTTCCATCTCGCTGCTGGCCAAGGCCCTCAAGCGCCCGGAGAACTTCGTGGGCATGCACTTCTTCAACCCGGTGCACATGATGCCGCTGGTGGAAGTGATCCGGGGCGAGAAGTCCAGCGAACAGGCTATCGCCACCACCGTGGCCTACGCCAAGAAAATGGGCAAGAACCCGATCGTCGTCAACGACTGCCCGGGTTTTTTGGTCAACCGCGTGCTGTTCCCGTACTTCGGCGGTTTTGCCAAGCTGGTCAGCGCCGGCGTGGACTTCGTGCGCATCGACAAGATCATGGAGAAATTCGGCTGGCCGATGGGCCCGGCCTACCTGATGGACGTGGTCGGCATCGACACCGGTCACCATGGCCGCGACGTCATGGCCGAAGGTTTCCCGGACCGCATGAAGGACGACCGTCGTTCCGCCGTTGACGTGCTCTATGAAGCCAAGCGCCTGGGCCAGAAGAACGGCAAGGGCTTCTATGCCTACGAAACCGACAAGCGCGGCAAGCAGAAGAAAGTGGCCGACCCGTCGGTGCTGGAAGTGCTCAAGCCGATCGTCTATGAGCAGCGCGAAGTCACCGACGAGGACATCATCAACTGGATGATGATCCCGCTGTGCCTGGAGACCGTGCGTTGCCTGGAAGACGGCATTGTCGAAACCGCCGCCGAAGCCGACATGGGTCTGGTCTACGGTATCGGTTTCCCTCCATTCCGTGGCGGTGCGCTGCGCTACATCGATTCGATCGGTGTTGCACAGTTCGTTGCCCTGGCTGACCAGTACGCTGATCTGGGCGCGCTGTACCACCCCACCGCGAAGCTGCGTGAAATGGCCAAGAACGGCCAGAGCTTCTTCGGTTAAGCGCCCAACGACTAGAGCGAGAGAACATTTATGAGCTTGAATCCTAGAGACGTCGTGATCGTCGACTTCGGTCGTACGCCGATGGGCCGCTCCAAGGGCGGCATGCACCGCAACACCCGTGCCGAGGACATGTCGGCGCACCTGATCAGCAAGCTGCTGGAGCGCAACGTCAAGGTCGACCCCAATGAAGTCGAAGACGTGATCTGGGGCTGTGTGAACCAGACCCTGGAGCAGGGCTGGAACATCGCCCGCATGGCTTCGCTTATGACCCAGATTCCCCACACGTCGGCCGGCCAGACCGTCAGCCGCCTGTGCGGTTCCTCCATGAGCGCGCTGCACACCGCCGCCCAGGCGATCATGACTGGCAACGGTGACGTGTTCGTCGTCGGTGGTGTCGAGCACATGGGCCACGTGAGCATGATGCACGGCGTCGATCCGAACCCGCATATGTCGCTGTATGCGGCAAAGGCCTCCGGCATGATGGGCCTGACCGCGGAAATGCTCGGCAAGATGCACGGCATCACCCGCGAACAGCAGGACGCCTTTGGCGTGCGCTCCCACCAGCTCGCCCACAAGGCGACCGTGGAAGGCAAGTTCAAGGACGAGATCATCCCGATGCAGGGTTACGACGAGAACGGCTTCCTGAAGTTGTTCGACTACGACGAAACCATCCGTCCGGAAACCACCCTGGAAAGCCTGGCGACCCTCAAGCCGGCCTTCAACCCGAAGGGTGGTACCGTGACGGCCGGCACTTCGTCGCAGATCACCGATGGTGCTTCGTGCATGATCGTGATGTCCGCCCAGCGTGCCCAGGACCTGGGGATCCAGCCGATGGCCGTGATTCGTTCGATGGCGGTAGCGGGTGTGGATCCGGCGATCATGGGCTATGGTCCAGTACCGGCTACCCAGAAAGCCCTGAAGCGTGCCGGCCTGAGCATGGCCGATATCGACTTCATCGAGCTCAACGAAGCTTTCGCTGCACAGGCCCTGCCGGTGCTGAAAGATCTGAAAGTGCTCGACAAGATGGACGAGAAGGTTAACCTGCACGGCGGCGCGATCGCCCTGGGACACCCGTTCGGTTGCTCCGGTGCGCGTATCTCCGGTACGTTGCTGAACGTCATGAAACAGAACGGCGGCACTTTCGGGGTGTCCACCATGTGCATTGGCCTTGGCCAAGGCATCGCCACTGTCTTCGAACGCGTCTAAGCGTTGCGTCGATGGAAGCCGGGGCCGAGTGCCCCGGTTTTTGTTTTTCCGGATTTATTTTGTTTTTATTTTGAAAGGACTTGAGCGAGGGCCGAAGCATGCCGATACAACCAGGGCTCTACCAACATTACAAAGGTCCGCAGTACCGCGTATTCAGCATCGCGCGGCATTCCGAGACCGAGGAAGAAGTGGTCTTCTACCAGGCCCTGTATGGCGATTACGGCTTTTGGGTGCGTCCCTTGAGCATGTTCCAGGAGTCCGTCGAGGTTGACGGCGAACAGGTGCCGCGCTTTGCTTTGGTGCAGGCCGAAGAGAGCATTTTTTCCAGGCCATGAGGCCTTCGTGCGGGACCCCCTGCGCTTGACCTCACCTTACAGCCACTATATATAGCGGTGCCGCGTCAGGCGCCAACCGCCTTTCACTTTTTAGAATTCAGGAATTTTCTGATCCATGGGCAAATCGCTGGTCATTGTGGAATCCCCGGCTAAGGCCAAGACCATCAACAAGTATCTGGGTAACCAATACGTGGTGAAGTCGAGTATCGGCCATATCCGTGACCTGCCCACCAGCGGTTCGGCTAGCGCCAGCAAGGAGCCAGCCGCCAAGCGCGGCAAGGCCACTGCGGGCGAAGCGCCGGCGCTGTCGCCGAAGGAAAAGGCGCGCAAGCAGCTGGTCTCGCGCATGGGAGTCGATCCGGAGCATGGCTGGAAGGCCAAGTACGAGATCCTCCCGGGCAAGGAAAAGGTCATCGAAGAGTTGCGTCGGCTCGCCAAGGATGCCGACACCATCTACCTGGCGACGGACTTGGACCGCGAAGGGGAAGCCATCGCCTGGCACCTGCGCGAAGCCATCGGGGGGGATGACAGCCGCTACAAGCGCGTGGTGTTCAACGAGATCACCAAGAAGGCCATCCAGGAAGCGTTCTCCGAGCCGGGCGAGCTGGACATCGATCGGGTCAACGCCCAGCAGGCGCGTCGTTTCCTCGACCGGGTGGTGGGCTACATGGTTTCGCCCCTGCTGTGGGCCAAGATCGCCCGCGGCCTGTCGGCCGGTCGAGTGCAGTCGGTAGCAGTGAAGCTGGTGGTGGAGCGCGAGCGGGAAATTCGTGCGTTCATTCCCGAAGAGTATTGGGAAGTGCATGCGGACCTCGGCACGACCAAGGGCGCGACCGTGCGCTTCGAAGTCGCCCGCGAGAAGGGCGAAGCCTTCAAGCCGCTCAACGAAGCCCAGGCCATGGCTGCGCTGGAGAAGCTCAAGGCTTCCAGCTACAGCATCGTCAAGCGTGAAGACAAGCCGACCAGCAGCAAGCCATCGGCGCCGTTCATTACCTCCACGCTGCAGCAGGCCGCGAGCAACCGCCTGGGCTTCGGCGTGAAGAAAACCATGATGATGGCCCAGCGTCTGTACGAAGCGGGCTACATCACTTACATGCGTACCGACTCGACCAACCTTTCGGCCGATGCCGTGGCGATGGCGCGCACCTACATCGAAAGCGAATTCGGCAAGAAGTACCTGCCGGACACGCCAAATGTCTATAGCAGCAAGGAAGGCGCACAGGAGGCTCACGAAGCGATTCGTCCCTCCGATGCCAATACCGAGCCGAGCAAGCTGTCGGGCATGGAGCGTGATGCCGAGCGCCTGTACGAGCTGATCTGGCGTCAGTTCCTGGCATGCCAGATGCTGCCTGCCCAGTACCTGTCCACCACCGTCAGCGTCGGTGCCGGGGACTTCGAGCTGCGCGCCAAGGGCCGCATCCTCAAGTTCGACGGCTACACCCGGGTCATGCCGCAGATCACCAAGCCTGGGGATGACGATGTCCTGCCGGACATGGCCCAGGGCGACGTGCTGAAACTCATAAAGCTCGATCCGACGCAGCATTTCACCAAGCCACCGGCACGCTACTCGGAAGCCAGCCTGGTCAAGGAGATGGAAAAGCGTGGTATCGGTCGTCCTTCGACTTATGCAGCGATCATTTCCACCATCCAGGATCGTGGCTATGTAGCGCTGCATAATCGTCGGTTCTACTCGGAAAAGATGGGCGATATCGTGACCGAGCGCCTGTCCGAGAGCTTCTCGAACCTGATGGACTACGGCTTTACCGCCGATATGGAAGAGAATCTCGACGATGTGGCCCAGGGCGAGCGGGACTGGAAAAACGTCCTGGATGAGTTCTACGGCGACTTCAAGAAAAAACTCGAAGTGGCGGAGAGCCCGGACAACGGCATGCGGGCCAACCAGCCGGTCATGACCGATATTCCATGCCAGACCTGCGGTCGTCCAATGCAGATCCGCACGGCTTCGACCGGCGTCTTCCTGGGTTGCTCGGGCTACAGCCTGCCACCCAAGGAGCGCTGCAAGGCCACGGTCAACCTGGTTCCGGGGGATGAAATCGCAGCGGACGACGAGGGGGAATCGGAATCCCTGGTGTTGCGTGGCAAGCATCGCTGCCCGATCTGCAGCACGGCGATGGATGCCTACCTGCTGGATGAGAAGCGCAAGCTGCATATCTGCGGTAACAATCCGGATTGTGCGGGCTACGAGATCGAAGAGGGCAGCTATCGCATCAAGGGGTATGAAGGCCCGAGCCTGGAGTGCGACAAGTGCGGTAGCGAGATGCAGCTCAAGACCGGCCGTTTCGGCAAGTTTTTCGGTTGCACCAACCCGACCTGCAAGAACACCCGCAAACTGCTGCGCAGTGGTGACGCCGCACCGCCGAAGATGGATCCGGTGAAGATGCCTGAGCTCAAGTGCGAGAAGGTCAACGACACCTACATCCTGCGTGACGGTGCGTCCGGCCTGTTCCTGGCCGCCAGCCAGTTCCCGAAAAACCGTGAAACCCGGGCACCGCTGGTGATAGAGCTGCTGCCGCACAAGGACGAGATCGATCCCAAGTACCATTTCCTTTGCGAAGCGCCGCAGAAGGATCCGGACGGTCGCCCGGCGGTGATTCGCTACAGTCGCAAGACCAAGGAGCAGTACGTCCAGACTGAGGTCGACGGCAAGCCCACCGGCTGGAAGGCGTACTACGACGGCGGCAAGTGGACCGTTGAAGACAAACGCTGATTGTCGGCAATGACTTGGGGATGAAAGTGCTTGCGTGCGCAGAATGACCAGGCAGCTCCCACAGCACCGTTGTTGAACAGAAAAGGCCCCGTCATGGGGCCTTTTCTGTTTTTGGCTTGCAGTCGCCTCGGTTGATCCATGACACTGTCGCTCTTGCGTGAAGCTTTCATGTCGTTGGGAGGATGCCGCCATGGCCCACGAGCTCTACACCCGCACCAACCAGAAAATCTATTTCGCCGGCCTGTCGCTCGAGGCGCTCGCCAGGGCCGAGGATGGACGAGCAATGAACTCCCCTGCACTGATCCAGGCTGGGCGTGAGTCCGCCTTGTTTCACCTGTACGGTGCGTTATTGGGGTTGTGTCATGAAATCGCAGGCTTCTATCGCTTGCCTCAGGCCAATGCTCCGCGTGCAGAGCTGCTGTTGACCCGCGAGGTCCTCCAGGACATCGCCATCCCCGAGCTGGCGGAAATGCTCGAACTGGCTCAGAACCCTGAAACCTGGCTGGCCAGATTGCTGGCGGCCCATGGGGCGCTGTTCCAGCCGCCGCGGGCACCGCACAAGCCCAAGGGCGATGTAACCCAGCCGTTGATTGTGGCGGTCAACCTGGACGAACCGGAGCCTGAGGACGAATTGAGTCGGGAGGAGCTGGAGAGCTGGCGCCAGAATCTCAAAAGCCTGGCGATTCGTTTCCGTGAAGGGTTGAACGAATGCTGATGGTCTTTTCGGACCGTAACGTTCATTGACAACGCTTGGTCAAGATCCCGAGCGAATCCTGGCCGATGGCGATATAATCCTCGCCTTTCGTGGAGAACAGACTTTTATGCCTACGTCCTTTCTAGAAATTGTCGAACTTCCTGACGGCCGCATCGAGCTGCGCAGGGCTGAGGACGAGGGTTCCCTGGTTACCCTGAGTTTCTCCGAAGACGCCAAGGCGTTCCTTCAGGGGCAGCACGTCGAAGTCGCCAAGGCGATGTTGAGCGTGGGTGTCCAAATGGCAGGGCGCCTGGTTGAAGGTGAGTTCAGCAAGGAAGAAGGACCACGGGTTCTTCATTGATACCCGTTTGTCGGTTTTTGAAAGATGATTTGCTGACCGGCTTCTCTGTCCTGGAGAAGCCTCGTGGTTGTCCTAGCCCAAACGAATATTCAGGCTTTGTGCGTCTCCGACGCGAGCGGCGCTGATCAACTGTTGCCGCGCGGCAGGGGATAGCGGGTTGAGCCAGCTGACCACCGTATGGCTACGGCCCAGGCGCAGTGCTTCGCACGTCAACTGTAGGGCGCTCTGAGTGCCTCGGGGCTGCAGCAGCAGGATACGCTCGCGATTGAGGCCGGCATCTCGCAGCCAGGCTTGGGTAACGCTCGCCGGAGGCGCGATCAGCGTCAACCAGCGAGCGTCCTGGTCCTGGCTCAACTCCCGCAGGATCGGGGCCAGCAGGTTCAGGCAGTTCCCGGCCGCACCACGTAACGACAATTCACTGAAGGCCTCGGGCTCGACGCCCCAGGGTGATTCGATCACATCTTTCAGGACTGGAGCCAAAGGCTGGGCCATGAATGCCTCGAACAGCGGCAGTTGCGTGTGCTGTGGTGTGTGAGGGAAATGCATAAAGCCTCCTTTAGCGGCGAATGACGCCGACGCTCAAGCCTTCGATGACGAGATCCTGTTCTTTCAGGTTCACTTCGATGGGGGCGAATTCGGGGTTTTCGGCGATCAGCCAGACCTTGCTGCCATCGCGCTTGAAGCGCTTGACGGTCACTTCGTCACCGATACGCGCCACGACGATCTGGCCATTGCGGGCTTCGCGAGTGGTGTGCACCGCCAGCAGGTCGCCATCGAAAATGCCGATGTCCTTCATGCTCATGCCGTGGACGCGAAGAAGATAATCGGCCCGGGGATGGAAGAAAGAAGGGTTGATGTTGCAGGATTCTTCGACGTGTTGTTCAGCAAGGATCGGAGCGCCTGCCGCCACGCGGCCAATGATCGGCAGGGTGGTTTCGTCGGCCTTGGCTTCGAAGCCGGGGATGCGGATCCCGCGGGACGCGCCGGGCGTCATTTCGATCGCGCCTTTGCGAGCGAGGGCCTTGAGATGTTCTTCCGCCGCGTTGGGCGACTTGAAACCCAGTTCCTGAGCGATTTCCGCGCGGGTCGGCGGGTAGCCGTTGTCTTCTAGGCAGCGTTTGATGAAGGCCAGAATCTCTGCTTGGCGTGGCGTCAGCTTTAGCATATTGATCGCTCTGTCTTTTTATACAGTGACTGGGATTATATACAGTGGCGGCCGCTTGGCAATCCTCCTTTTTTCTCGGGCCGCCGGACGGTAGAAGGAGCTGCTGGATGCGCCATGGCTACAGCCTGTCAAAGGTATGGTTAAATAGCTGACCGCCCGTTCGCAAAACGTCCCGCCAGGCTTGACAACGCGGGGGCTGAAACGTATGTTTCAAACAAGTGTTTGTCAGGCGGAGTAGCCATGGCCCAGTCGGAAACCGTTGAACGCATTCTCGATGCTGCCGAGCAGTTGTTCGCGGAAAAAGGTTTTGCCGAAACCTCGTTGCGTCTGATTACCAGCAAGGCCGGGGTGAACCTGGCGGCGGTGAACTATCATTTCGGCTCGAAGAAGGCGCTGATCCAGGCGGTCTTCTCGCGCTTCCTCGGGCCTTTCTGCCTCAGCCTCGACCGCGAGCTGGAACGCCGCCAGGCCAAGCCCGACGTCAAGCCCACCCTCGAAGAACTGCTGGAGATGCTGGTCGAGCAGGCGCTTGCCGTGCAACCACGCAGTGGCAACGACCTGTCCATTTTCATGCGCCTCCTGGGCCTGGCCTTCAGCCAGAGCCAGGGGCACCTGCGGCGTTACCTCGAAGACATGTACGGCAAGGTGTTCCGCCGCTACATGCTTCTGGTCAACGAAGCCGCACCCCGTATCCCGCCCATCGAGCTGTTCTGGCGCGTGCATTTCATGCTCGGTGCCGCTGCGTTCAGCATGTCCGGTATCAAGGCCTTGAGGGCCATCGCCGAAACCGATTTCGGCGTGAACACGTCCATCGAGCAGGTGATGCGCCTGATGGTGCCGTTCCTGGCGGCCGGCATGCGCGCCGAGAGCGGCGTCACCGACGACGCCATGGCGGCCGCGCAATTGCGTCCGCGCAGCAAATCGACACCGGCGCTCGCCAAGGCCTGAGTGCCCGGTGCATGGGTGGGCGCGGCGGCCTACATCCGCTAAGCTAGCCGCCCATGCACACTCTCGTTTCGAATCCGCCCCATCTCCCATTGCGTGACCGCGTTCTGCCGGGCCAGGCGCCTGAGGGTGCGGTCGCGCAGCCGCCGCCGTGCGGATTCATCATTATCAAGGAACTATTATGACTGCTTGCCTGCAAGGCTCGTTGATGGTGGATGTCGCCGGTACCTGGCTGACGGCCGAGGACCGCCGCCTGTTGCGTCAGCCGGAAGTGGGCGGCCTGATCATTTTCGCTCGAAATATCGAGCATCCACGGCAGGTTCGCGAGTTGAGCGCGTCGATACGGGCCATTCGTCCAGACCTTCTGCTGGCGGTGGACCAGGAGGGGGGGCGCGTTCAGCGCCTGCGTCAGGGGTTCGTCCGTTTGCCGGCCATGCGGGCCATTGCCGACAATCCGAATGCCGAATACCTGGCCGAGCAGTGCGGCTGGATCATGGCCACCGAGGTGCTGGCTGTCGGTCTCGACCTGAGCTTCGCGCCGGTGCTGGATCTCGATTACCAGCGCAGCGCCGTGGTTGGTAGTCGTTCTTTCGAAGGTGATCCCGAGCGCGTGGCATCGCTGGCAGGTGCGTTCATTCGTGGCATGAAGGCCGCCGGCATGGCGGCCACCGGCAAGCATTTTCCCGGTCATGGCTGGGCCGAGGCCGACTCTCACGTGGCCATCCCCAATGATGAGCGCAGCCTGGAGCAGATCCGCGCCAATGACCTGGTGCCCTTCGCCAGATTGAGCAAGCAGTTGGCCGCAGTGATGCCCGCCCATGTCATCTATCCCCAGGTCGATGCCAACCCGGCAGGCTTTTCCCGACGCTGGCTGCAGGACATCCTGCGAGGCGAGCTGCAGTTCGACGGCGTGATCTTCAGTGATGACCTGTCGATGGCTGGCGCCCACGTGGTTGGCGATGCTGCCAGTCGCATCGAGGCCGCGCTATCGGCCGGATGCGACATGGGCCTGGTGTGCAACGACCGCGCAGCCGCTGAGCTGGCCTTGAGTGCTGCACAGCGGTTGAAGGTCAAGCCGTCGGCACGGATCGACCGCATGCGTGGCCAGGCGTTCGCCACCACCGAGTATCGCCAGGATCCACGCTGGCTGACGGCGATCGGCGCCTTGAAGGCTGCCCAACTGATCGACTAGGACATCATCGATGGCCGTTCACGCAATCATCGGCGGTACCGGCTTGGCCCAACTGGAGGGCCTGGCCATTCGCCAGTCCCTGACGGTGGAGACACCCTATGGCGCACCGTCCTCCCAGGTGCACATTGGCGAATTCGCCGGGCGTGAAGTCCTGTTCCTGGCTCGTCATGGTCATCCTCATCGCTTCCCGCCCCATCAGGTGAACTATCGCGCCAATCTCTGGGCCCTGAAGCAGGCCGGTGCAGAGGCGATCCTGGCCGTCAACGCCGTGGGTGGGATTCATGCGGCCATGGGGACCGGACATCTTTGCGTGCCCCATCAGTTGATCGATTACACCAGCGGTCGTCAGCACACCTATTTCGCCGATGACCTGGAAGCGGTCACCCATATCGACTTCAGCTATCCCTACAGCGAGCTGCTGCGCCAGCGGCTGATCGCTGCCCTGGCCGCCGAGGGCTGCGACTACAGCGATCGAGGCGTCCATGGCTGTACCCAGGGGCCGCGCCTGGAGACGGCCGCCGAGATCGTACGGCTGGAGCGCGATGGTTGCGACATCGTCGGCATGACCGGCATGCCGGAAGCGGCACTGGCCCGTGAGCTGAAACTGGACTACGCCTGCCTGGCCCTGGTGGTGAACCCGGCCGCCGGGAAATCCGCGACGGTCATCAGCATGGCAGAAATCGAGCAGGCGTTGCGTGACGGGATGGGAACAGTGAAGTCGGTGCTGGCCCGGGTGCTGGCGGCGGGATAGCCGGCTATTGCGGGCCTGTGCGCTCTCACTGGGGAAGGGCGTGGACAGGGGCTTCGCCGACGTCAGCGCTTTTCCAGCTTATCCGGCAGCGGGGCAAACAGCGCCTCGATATCGTCGCTCTGCAATTGCCAGTCTCCTGCCACGCGGCCGTCCAGCACGCCCGCAGCGAGGTCGGATTTTTCTTTTTGCAGCAGCTGTATCTTTTCTTCCACTGTGCCTCGGGCAATCAGCTTGTAGACGAACACCGGTTTTTCCTGGCCGATGCGGTAGGCGCGATCAGTTGCCTGGTTTTCGGTGGCGGGGTTCCACCACGGATCGTAGTGGATCACGGTATCGGCCTCGGTCAGGTTCAGGCCCACGCCTCCAGCCTTCAGGCTGATCAGGAAGATCTGGCGCTTACCGCTCTGGAACTCCTTGACGGGCGTGCGCCGATCCCGGGTCTGGCCGGTCAGGATGGCGTAATCGATCCCGCGTTTTTTCAGCTCGCTCTCGATCAGCGCCAGCATCGAGGTGAACTGGGAAAACAGCAGCACCCGGCGGCCTTCTTCGAACAACTCTTCGAGCATTTCCATCAGGCTGTCGAGTTTGCCCGAGGTGCTGCCCTTGCTGGGCAGGTTGGCGTCGTTGATCAGGCGCAAATCGCAACACACCTGGCGCAGCTTGAGCAACGCCTCGAGGATGATGATCTGGCTGCGAGCCACGCCTTTTCGGGTGATCTCGTCGCGGACTTTCTTGTCCATGGCCAGGCGCATGGTTTCGTAGACGTCCCGCTGGGCATCGCTGAGTTCAACCCAATGGACGATCTCGGTCTTGGGCGGCAGTTCCGTCGCCACTTGTTCTTTGGTCCTGCGCAGCAGGAAGGGTTTCACCCGACCATTGAGGTGCTTGAGCCTCGCGTCGCTGCCGCGTTTTTCAATCGGCACGCGGTAATCGCGGTTGAAGCTCTTGACGTCGCCCAGCCACCCCGGCAGAAGGAAATGAAACAGGGACCACAGCTCGCCCAAGTGATTCTCCAGGGGCGTGCCGGACAGGCACAGGCGCTGCCGGGCATTGAGTTCTCGGGCGGCCTGGGCGGCTTTGCTGGTGGGGTTCTTGATGTACTGGGCTTCGTCGAGGATCAGTACATGCAGCGATTGCGCCGCCAGGCGCTCGACATCCTTGGGTAGCAGCGCGTAGGTGGTCAGTACCAGGTCGTAATCGGCCAGCCGATCGAAGTGCTTCTTGCGTCCGGCGCCATACAGGGCCAGCACCTTCAGTTGCGGTGTGAAGTGGGCTGCTTCGTCGAGCCAGTTGGGAATCAGGCTGGTGGGCATTACCACCATGCAGGGCCGGTCCAGGCGGCCGGCATTTTTTTCGCTGAGAATATGCGCCAGGGTCTGTAGGGTCTTGCCCAGGCCCATGTCGTCCGCGAGGATGCCGCCGACTTCCAGCTGCCGCAGCGATTGCATCCAGCTCAAGCCTTCGAGCTGATAAGGCCGCAATGTCGCGTTCAGTCCCTCTGGCGCGGTGGCCGTGTAGTCCTTGATGTCTCGAAGGCGCTGGGCAAGGCTGCGGATATGCTCGCCGCCTTCCCAACGCAAGGGCATGTCCTGCAACGGGTTGAGGCGCAAGGCGTCCGCGTTGTTCAGGCGTAGCTTGGTAGTGCCCGGTTCCTGCAGGTAAAACTCGCCCAGGGTCGCCAGTACCGGTTTCAGTCGGCCATAGGGCAGGGCCACTTGTTGCGGGCCAAACTGCGAATTCGGGCGGTTCGGCAGGTTGACCAGAATCAGTTCGTCGTCGCGCCGTCTCGCCAGGCGTTCCGGGTTGAACAGCTCGATGTGCGAGCGCATCAGGTTCAGCAGGATCGGCAGCAGGCTCAGCCGCTCGCCATTGACGATGATCCCCAGCTCCAGGTCGAACCAGTCCCGCTCCGGCGTTTGCTCGACGGTGGCGTACCAGTCATCCACGGCGGTGAGGTCGAAGCCGAAATCCTCGTCGATCTGCAATTCCCAGCCCTGGCTACGCAGTTTCGGCAGGTCATTGAGCGTGAATGTCAGCCAGGCGCTGTCGTTGACCATTTCGTACAGTTCACCGGCGCTTTCCGGCAGGGCCTTGCTTTGTCGGGTCGCCACCTTGAAGCCGAGGATCCTTAGCTGTTCGCGATAGGACTGTTCCACATCGGTCTGGCGTTTGATCCGCAGCGTTTGGGTTTCCTGGCGAATCAGTACGTCGGTATTGCGCTGGCCGCTGACGTACTCGTCCAGGTAGCTGAACGACAGGGCGGCACGATGCTGGATATAGCGTTGCATCTTGCCATTGCGCGGCTCGAAGGCACTGAACTCGATGCTGGCCAGCCAGAGGCGCGGCACTGGCTGGACGTTGTCCACAAGCACTTGCGGCGGGGCCTTGGGGCTGCGGTTGTCCAGCACCGCCTGAAGTTTTTCCAGCAGTTGCGCGTCTTTTTCGGCGGCCGGGTAGGCCAGGGTTTCCTGGACTTGCAGCAGCACCGCCGCACAGTGCTTGCAGTTGATGCGTACCGGGCAGGAGCACGCCGCTTCAAGCAACAGCAGTGTCCCTTTGGCTGACTCTTTCAGGCGAATGGTCTGACGGTAAACGTTGCCGCCAGAGCCTTCGCAACTGGCGGTAATGGTGCTTTCACCGGCCTCGACGATCCTGATGCGGTTTTCCTGCGCGTAGCGGCGCCCGCGTTCCAGGCTCTGCTCCTTGAATCGATTGACCCAGGAAGGTGCCAGGGGTTTGCTCAGGGGCGAGGGCATAGGCGCGCCGGTCAGTCGGGAATGACGTCAGGCGCCTGCCGTGGGGCGGGCGTGGTCATGGAGGTGATCTTGATCAGCAAGGCAAGATGACCGTTGTCCAGGTAATTGAGCTGGCCATTCTTGGTGTGGCTTTTCTGTTTCAGGCGTTCGCTGGCGGTGACCAGGCCATTGCCATCGATCTGGTTGACCCAGAAGTCGGCATCCACGTCGGTGAAGCGTCCCAGTTTCAGTTCCAGGGTGCCTTCGATAGGGAATTGACCGAACTGTTCGGTGCCGTCGCTGATGGCGACCTTGCTGCCCTGTTCGCCCAGGGTCTGTTGCCAGGCTTTGTGCATCAGCACCGTGTACTGGCCGCTTGCGTTGAGTTTCTCCACGATGTTGCCCATGGCTGGCGCGCGCTGGCTGTCCGCGGCCAGGCGTTGCGCGCCGGCATCCCAGTCCTCCGGTGCGGCGCGACTGATGATTGCTGGCTCGGCATTCTGGCGTACCAGGATCATTTCAACCTGATACAGGTCGTCGGCGAACGCCAGGGGAGCGACCAGGGTCATCAACAAGGTCAGTGAGCGAAACAGGCGCATGGGGCGTCCTTCAAGCAGTGGTCGGGGTGAGGCGCTCGAACAGCGCTTCTACGGTATTGAAACGCTCTTCCGGGCGTTCCATGGGCACCATGAACTTGAACATCGTGGCACCCTCGAACTTGTAGCGTTTGGGCTGGCCCTGGATCAGCTTGATCAGCACCAGCGGATCGACCGGGGTCTGGGCCTCGAACTCGATACGGCCGCCGTTGGGCCCGCCGTCGACTTTCTTGATGCCCAATTGCTCGGCCTTGAGCTTGAGCAGCGTGGTACGTACCAGGTTCTTGGTCGGCTCCGGCAGCAGGCCGAAGCGGTCGATCATCTCCACTTGCAGGTCCTTGAGGCCTTCTTCATCGCTGGCCGAGGCGATGCGTTTGTAGAGAATCAGCCGCGCATGCACGTCCGGCAGATAGTCCTCGGGAATCAGCGCCGGTACCCGGAGGTTGATTTCCGGCCCGCCACCCAGGGGCTGGTCGAGGTTCGGCTGTTCGCCCTTGCGGATCGACTTGACGGCCCGTTCGAGCATTTCCATGTACAGGGTGAAGCCGACGGCCTGGATCTGGCCACTCTGGCCATCGCCCAGCAGCTCACCGGCGCCGCGGATTTCCAGGTCGTTGGTCGCCAGTACGAAGCCCGCGCCGAGGTCCTGGGTATTGGCGATGGCCTCCAGGCGTTTCTCAGCATCCGGGGTGATCTGCTGGCGTGGCGGTGTCAGCAGGTAGGCATAGGCCTGGTGATGGCTGCGCCCGACCCGACCGCGCAACTGGTGCAACTGGGCCAGGCCGAACTTGTCGGCGCGCTCGATGATGATGGTGTTGGCGCTGGGCACGTCGATGCCGGTTTCGATGATGGTCGAGGCGATCAGCACGTTGAAGCGCTTGTGGTAGAAATCGCTCATCACCTGCTCGAGTTCACGTTCGCGCATCTGCCCATGGCCGATGCCGATCCGGGCTTCCGGTACCAGCTCGGCCAGGTCGGCGGCGCATTTCTCGATGGTCTTGACGTCGTTGTGCAGGTAATAGACCTGGCCGCCACGCAGCAACTCCCGCAGCAGGGCTTCCTTGACCGTGCTCTTGTTCTGTTCCATGACGAACGTGCGCACCGACAGGCGACGGGCCGGCGGCGTGGCGATGATCGACAGGTCGCGCATGCCCGACACCGCCATGTTCAGCGTGCGCGGGATCGGCGTGGCGGTGAGGGTCAGGATGTCGACTTCGCTGCGCAGGGCCTTGAGCTGTTCTTTCTGGCGCACACCGAAGCGGTGCTCTTCGTCGATGATCACCAGTCCGAGGTTTTTGATCTTCACATCGTCCTGCAGCAATTTATGCGTGCCGATGACGATGTCGATCTTGCCCTCGGCCAGATCCTTAACCGCAGCGTTCACTTCCTTGGCGGATTTGAAGCGGCTCATCACTTCCACTGTCACCGGCCAGTCGGCGAAGCGGTCGCGGAAACTGTTGTAGTGCTGCTGGGCGAGCAGGGTGGTCGGCACCAGGATCGCCACCTGCTTGCCGCTGTGCACGGCAATGAACGCGGCGCGCATCGCCACTTCGGTCTTGCCGAAGCCGACATCGCCGCACACCAGCCGGTCCATCGGCTTGGGCGCGAGCATGTCGGCGCGCACAGCTTCGATGGTGGTCTGCTGGTCGACGGTCTCTTCGAACGGGAAGCCGGCGCTGAAGGTCTCGTAATCGACTTTCGGGTCGGTGAACGCGAAACCTTCCCGCGCGGCCCGGCGGGCGTAGATATCCAGCAGCTCGGCGGCGACGTCGCGCACCTGTTCGGCGGCCTTGCGCTTGGCCTTCTGCCAGGTTTCCGAGCCCAGGCGGTGCAACGGGGCCAGGGCATCGTCGCTGCCGGTATAGCGTGCGATCAGGTGCAGGTTCGCCACCGGCACGTAGAGCTTGGCACCCTCGGCGTATTCCAGGGTGAGGAATTCGGCCGTCTGGTTATCGACTTCCAGGGTGGCCAGGCCCAGGTATCGGCCCACACCGTGGTCGATGTGCACCACCGGGGCGCCCTCGCGCAGCTCGGTGAGGTTCTTGATGACGGCTTCGTTGCTGGCGTCGGCCCGTTTCTCGCGGCGCCTGCGCTGCATCACGCGCTGGCCGAACAACGGGCTTTCGGCGACCAGTGCAAGGGCCGGATCGTCGAGCACCAGCCCTTCGTCCAGCGGCGCGATGGTGATCGCCAGTCGATCTGTGCCGGCGACGAAGTCCGGCCAGCTGTCCACGGTCTTGGGTCGCAGCTTCAGGCGCTCGAGCAGTTCCAGCAGGACTTCTCGCCGTCCGGCGGACTCGGCGGTGAACAGGACGCGGCCGGGAAATTCGTCGAGAAAGCCCGCCAGGGCCCACAACGGTTGGGTGGCCTTGGCTTCGATGGCCAGGTCGGGCAGGGGCTTGGCGGGGAAACGTTCGCGGCCGACACCGGGCTCCACGTCCTGCTGGCTGGCCACCACGCGGGGCCAGCTCTTGAGGCGGGCAAAGCAGTCTTCCACCGGCAGGAACAGCTCGGCCGGCGGCAATAGCGGGCGGGCCGGGTCGACGCGGCGCTCTTCGTAACGATTGCGCACGTCGTTCCAGAAGTTTTCCGCCGCCTGTTCGATGCCGGGCAGGGAAAACACCTGGGTGTCCTGTGGCAGATAGTCGAACAGCGTGGACGTGTCTTCGAAGAACAATGGCAGGTAGTACTCGATCCCGGCCGGGGTGATCCCGCTGCTCAGGTCCTGGAAGATCGGGCAGCGGCGGAAATCCACATCGAAGCGTTCGCGAAAGCGTGCCTTGAAACGGGTCACGGCTTCCTTCTGCAGCGGGAACTCCTTGGCGGGCAGCAGGCGGACCGACTGGACCTTGTCGATGGATCGCTGGTTTTCCGGGTCGAAGGTGCGCAGTGTCTCGATTTCGTCATCGAACAGGTCGATGCGATAAGGCAGCTTGCTGCCCATCGGGAACAGATCGATCAATGCCCCGCGTACGGCGAACTCGCCGTGCTCGTAGACGGTATCGACGCAACGATAGCCGCTGGCTTCCAGGCGGCTGCGCATCTGCTCGACGTCGAGTTTCTGGCCGATGTCCAGCACCAGGCTGCTACCGAGCAGGAACTGGGTCGGTGCCAGGCGATGTAGGGCCGTGGTGATCGGCACTACCAAAACGCCATGACTGAGCTCGGGCAACCGGTAGAGGCTGGCGATTCGCTGGGAAATGATGTCTTGGTGCGGGGAAAACAGGTCGTAGGGCAGGGTTTCCCAATCCGGGAAATGCAGCACTGGCAAATCCGGGGCGAAGAAACTCAGCTCCTGTTCCAACCGCTCGGCGCTCTGGCTGTCGGCGGTCAGCAGCAGGGTGAAGCGCTTTGCAGCGCTGGCGGCCTCGGCGATGGCCAGGCTCAGGGCGGCACCGGGCAGGTTGCCCCAGTGCTGTTTACCTGCACAGGCAGGGAGATGCGGGAGACGCAGAACGGGCACGGAAGGTTGAGCTCCAAGCGTTGCGACAAAGTCGACAATTGTAGCGGGGTAAAGGGGGGGCTGTCAGTCGTAGACTACCCTGGCGAAGGGGAAAACCACGGCGCGACAGGCGCGCATTGCTCAGCCGTGGACTCGGCGGCATAATGTAGCCCCTTTTTTCAGCCCCTACATGTGGAAGGTTCCCGTGACTCAGAAGCCCGACCAGTGTCTTGGTGAATGGATCGATCGTGAAGCACTCGCCGAAGCGATGATCCCTCTCATCGGTCAGCTCTACCGCAATAACAACGTGGTGAGCTCGATCTATGGCCGCAGCCTGATCAACCAGTCTGTCATCGCGATTCTCAAGGCTCACCGCTTTGCTCGCCACCGTCAGTCTGACGACAGCGAATTGTCCGTCCACGAAACTTTCCCTCTGCTCAAGGCCATGAGCGAGCTCAAGCTCGGTGCCGCCTCGGTGGACCTGGGCAAGCTGGCCGTCAAGTTCAAGGCCCAGGGCAATGGCCGCAGCGCCGAGCAGTTCGTTCGCGAAGAGCTGGCCGATGTGGTGGGTCAACAGAACGCTTCGGCCCGTAAAGGTACCGACGTGGTGCTGTACGGCTTCGGTCGTATCGGCCGTCTGCTGGCGCGCATCCTGATCGAGAAGACCGGTGGCGGCGACGGCCTGCGCCTGCGGGCCATCGTGGTGCGCAAGGGCGCCGAGAACGACCTGACCAAGCGTGCCAGCCTGCTGCGCCGCGATTCGGTCCACGGTTCGTTCAACGGCACCATCATCATCGATGAAGAAAACAACACCATCTGCGCCAACGGTAACCTGATCCAGGTGATCTACGCGAAGAACCCCACCGAGGTGGACTACACCCAGTACGGCATCAAGGACGCCCTGCTGGTGGACAACACCGGCGTATGGCGTGATGCTGATGGCCTGGGCCAGCATCTGGCCTGCCCGGGCATCGACCGGGTCGTGCTGACCGCGCCTGGCAAGGGTAAGCTGAAGAACATCGTTCACGGTATCAACCATGGCGATATCACGGCCGAGGACAAGATCGTCTCCGCCGCGTCCTGCACCACCAACGCCATTGTGCCGGTGCTCAAGGCGGTCAACGACAAGTTCGGCATCGTCAACGGTCACGTTGAAACCGTGCACTCGTATACCAACGACCAGAACCTGATCGACAACTTCCACAAGGGCGATCGCCGTGGCCGCAGCGCCGCGTTGAACATGGTCATCACCGAAACCGGTGCCGCCACCGCCGCTGCCAAGGCCCTGCCTGAGCTGGCCGGCAAGCTGACCGGCAACGCGATCCGTGTGCCGACGCCAAACGTGTCGATGGCTATTCTCAACCTGAACCTGGAGAAAGCCACCAGCCGCGAAGAGATGAACGAGTACCTGCGCTATGTGGCGCTGCATTCGGAACTGCACAAGCAGATCGATTTCGTCAATTCGCAGGAAGTGGTCTCCACCGACTTCGTAGGCTCGCGCCACGCCGGCGTAGTCGATGCCGAAGCCACCATCTGCAACGACAACCGCGTTGTCCTGTATGTGTGGTACGACAACGAGTTCGGTTACAGCTGCCAGGTGGTTCGCGTAATGGAAGACATGGCCGGTGTAAACCCGCCAGCGTTCCCGCGCTAAGCCCAGGCCGCCCATGAAAACGCCCCGACTTGTCGGGGCGTTTTTTTGTCTGAGCTTTATGTCCTGCGCAAGGCCTGCTCGCGCCAGGACTTATCTGGCGCCGCCCGCCATCGAAGCCTGTGCAGTGCGCAATTCATGACGATTGCCCCTGAACAGCACCAGGGTCGCCACCAGCCCCAACACCGCCGCGCCACTGAGCCATATGCCGGGAGCCGCCTTGTTCCCCAGCTCATGGATCAGATAAGTACAGGCCGCCGGGGTAAAGCCGCCGAAGGTGGCGGTGGCAAGGCTGTAGGCCAGGGAAAAGCCGGTGGTGCGCACCTCAACCGGCATGATTTCCGTCAAGGCCACCACCATGGCGCCGTTGTAGGATCCGTACAGGAACGAGAACCACAGTTCGACCATCAGCAGATGGCTGAAGCTAGGGTTCGTCACCAGCCATGACAGCGCTGGATATGCCGTTAGGATCGCCAGGATTGTCGCTCCCAGCAGCAAGGGCTTGCGTCCGATCTTGTCGGAAAACGCACCCATCACCGGTAACCAGAAGAAGTTCGACAGACCGATGCATACCGTGACCAGCAAGGCATCCAGATCCGACAGGTTCAATTCGGCCTTGCCGAAGGTCGGGGTATAGGCGGTGATCAGGTAGAACGACACCGTGGTCATGACCACCATCGCCATGCCGGCCAGGACGATGCCGAAGTTCTGACCGATGGAGCGGATGATTTCCGACAGGGTGGGGCGGTGTTTTCTTGCTTGGAACTCAGGGGTTTCCTCCAGAAAGCGACGGATCACGAAAATGGCCGGCACGATCATGCAGCCCACCAGGAAAGGTACGCGCCAACCCCATTCGCCCATTTCCTGGGGGCTCAGCCAATGATTGAGGGCCACCCCCAGCAGCCCGGCAAACACCACGGCGGCCTGTTGGCTGGCGGACTGCCAACTGACAAAGAAACCCTTGCGTCCCGGCGTGGAGATTTCCGCCAGGTACACCGACACACCGCCCAATTCCACACCGGCGGAAAAGCCCTGCAGCAACCGCCCCAGCAGCACCAGCAGCGGGGCCATCACGCCCAGGGTGGCGTAACCTGGCACACAGGCGATCAGCAAGGTGCCCGCGGCCATCATCGCCAGGGTGATGATCAGTCCCTTGCGGCGACCGTGTCGGTCAATATAGGCGCCGAGAAAGATCGCCCCCAGCGGACGCATCAGAAACCCGGCGCCGAACGTGGCCAGGGACAGCATCAGCGAAGCGAAGGCACTGTCGGTGGGAAAGAACGTCCTGGCGATGGCCGTGGCGTAGAAGCCGTAGACCATGAAGTCGAACATCTCGAGAAAATTGCCGCTGACCACGCGAAAGATCGCCTTGGCGCTGCTCGTGTTGGAAGACATGTCGGTACTCACTCTGGCAAATCTTGTAGGAATCGCAGTACCTGTGGGAGCGAGCCTGCTGGCGGTGGCGACGGATCAATCAGCACCCATGCGACTGACTCTCCACTATCACGACCAGGTTCGCTTCCACAGATTCGCGCATGCACGCGCTGACGCCCATAATGGCGGGCGCGGTTTTGAGGGGAGATGAAGATTTGTTAATTGGACGCAGGGAGATGCTTGTGGTCCTGGTTGCTGCCTTGTCCGGCTGCGGCAACGGCGACACCCTCGAGCGATTCGACGGGCCCACCATGGGTAGTCGTTATTCTGTCCAATACGTCAGGCATTCCGCCGCCCCTGGCCCGAAAGCGCTGCAGGGCGAGGTGGAAAGCATCCTCGCCGAAGTGGACCGGCAGTTCTCGACCTATCGCAGCGATTCCGAGATCGAGCTTTTCAACGGGTTGCCGGCCAACAGTTGCAAGGTCATGCCCGGGCCGGTCCTGGAACTGATACGAGTGGGGGAACGGTTGTCCCTGGACAGCGAGGGGGCTTTCGACCTGACGGTGGAGCCGTTGTTGAACCTGTGGGGGTTCGGCCCCCAGTCCCGGGAAGAAAAGGTGCCAACCGCGCAAGCCCTGGCCCAGGCGCGGCAGCGTGTCGGCTACGGGCACCTGCGTATCGACGGTGAGCGGTTGTGCAAGGACGCCGCGGTGGAAGTCGATTTCAACAGCGTCGCCGCGGGCCATGCCGTGGACCGGATCGCCGCCAGGCTCCAGGCCCTGGGCATCGACAGCTACCTGGTGGAAGCCACGGGAGAGCTCAAGGCTGCCGGACACAAGCCCGATGGCGCGCCCTGGCGAGTCGCCCTGGAAGAACCCCGGGACGACCGGCAGGTGGCCGAGCGTGTCATCGAGGTCGATGGTTATGGGGTTTCGACGTCCGGTGACTACCGTCATTATTTCGAACAGGACGGAACGCGTTATTCCCACACGCTCGACGCACGCACCGGTTCGCCGGTCCGACACAACCTGGCGTCAGTGACTGTGATTCATCCTTCGGCGTTGATGGCCGATGGACTATCGACGCTGTTGCTGATTCTCGGCCCGGAAAGGGGCTGGGACTATGCCGAAAAACACGGTATCGGGGTATTTTTCGTGGTGCGGGAGCAGGGGCGCTTCGTCATCCGCACCAATGATGCATTTGAACGGTTTAGCACCGGCAAAGCCCAACGATGACAGGCTGGTGAAAGGGTAGGTGTGGCGAAATGGCGCAGGCAAAAGGGGGTGCCCCCTAGCCTAGGACGCGACCAAGGGGTAATGTGCGCGGCGTTGACGCTTCTATAGACTGTGGCCGGGCTCGTGAACCGGCCCCAAATTGTTCCTTCATGCCGCAAACGGCGTGATTTAGCCGTGGTCGCCAAGTCCGGCGCCGCGGCCTGTTCTGAGGAGTACGCATGGCTGTCTACAACTACGACGTGGTGGTACTGGGTTCCGGCCCGGCGGGGGAAGGCGCGGCAATGAACGCCGCCAAGGCAGGGCGCAAGGTGGCGATGGTCGACAGCCGTCGGCAGGTCGGCGGCAACTGCACCCACCTGGGCACCATCCCGTCCAAGGCCTTGCGTCACTCGGTCCGGCAGATCATGCAATTCAACACCAATCCGATGTTCCGGGCGATCGGCGAGCCGCGCTGGTTTTCCTTCCCGGACGTGCTCAAGAGCGCCGAGAAAGTCATTTCCAAGCAAGTGGCCTCGCGTACCGGCTACTACGCTCGCAATCGCGTGGATGTGTTCTTCGGCACCGGCAGCTTCGCCGACGAGCAGACCGTCGAAGTGGTCTGTGGCAACGGCGTCGTGGAAAAGCTGGTGGCCAAGCACATCATCATCGCCACTGGTTCGCGCCCGTATCGCCCGGCCGATATCGACTTCAACCATGCGCGGATCTACGACAGCGACACCATCCTGAGCCTGGGCCATACCCCGCGTAAGCTGATCGTCTATGGCGCCGGCGTGATCGGTTGTGAATATGCCTCGATCTTCAGCGGCCTTGGGGTACTGGTGGAACTGGTGGACAACCGTGGCCAGCTGTTGAGTTTCCTGGATTCGGAAATCTCCCAGGCCCTGAGCTATCACTTCAGCAACAACAACATCACCGTGCGCCACAACGAAGAGTACGACCGTGTCGAGGGTGTGGACAACGGCGTGATCCTGCACCTCAAGTCCGGCAAGAAGATCAAGGCTGACGCCTTGCTATGGTGCAATGGCCGTACCGGCAACACCGACGCCCTGGGCCTGGAAAACATCGGCGTGAAGGTCAACAGCCGTGGCCAGATCGAAGTCGATGAAAACTATCGCACCTGCGTGCCGAACATCTATGGCGCCGGTGACGTGATCGGTTGGCCGAGCCTGGCCAGTGCCGCCCACGACCAGGGTCGTTCGGCCGCCGGCAGCATCGTCGACAATGGCAGCTGGCGCTTCGTCAACGACGTTCCGACCGGTATCTACACCATTCCGGAGATCAGCTCCATCGGCAAGAACGAGCAGGAGCTGACCCAGGCCAAGGTGCCGTACGAAGTGGGCAAGGCTTTCTTCAAGAGCATGGCGCGGGCACAGATCGCCGGCGAGCCGCAAGGCATGCTCAAGATCCTGTTCCACCGCGAGACGCTGGAAGTGCTGGGCGTGCACTGCTTCGGCTACCAGGCCTCGGAGATCGTCCACATCGGCCAGGCGATCATGAACCAGCCTGGCGAGCTGAACACGCTGAAGTACTTCGTCAACACCACGTTCAACTACCCGACCATGGCCGAAGCCTATCGGGTAGCGGCCTACGACGGGCTCAACCGGCTTTTTTGAGCGGCTCCGGCCGGTGGCCTGAGCCGGCCGGGGAGACCGATTTCAGCAATTCTCGAGCGTGGCAGTGGCCAAACCGGGAAAGTCTGTAATCAGGCTGTCAGCGCCAAAGTCGGCGAGCCTGCGCATGAGCGCGGGCTCGTTGACGGTCCACACCGACACATGCAGGCCCTGACGCTGCGCCTTGATCAGGCGTTCCGGCGTGCACAGGGTCCAGTTCAGCGCCAGAATCTCACAGCCATAGCTCTGCGCGACCTTCAACGGGTCGAGCCAGGCGTATTCCGCCACCAGGCCACGGGAAATGTCCGGGGTCAGCTCCAGGGCAGCCTTGAGCACCTCCCGGGAACTGGACGTGATGGTGACCTTGTCCAGCAGCCCGAAGCGCTGGGCCATTTCGCGAATGCCCAGCACCGTCGCCGCCGCCCGGGTGCGTGACGCGCTTTTGACTTCCAGTTGCCAATGCTCGAAATCACACTTCTCGAACAGCTCTTCGAGGCGCGGGATCGGGCACGGCGTGATCCAGCCCGGGCCACCTTTGCGCGCATCGTAGGTCACCAGCTCGGCGGCGGTATGTTCCACCACCTTGCCCCGGCGATCCGTGGTGCGCTTGAGGGTCGGGTCATGGATCACCATCAACTCGCCGTCCATGGAGAGGTGCAGGTCCAGTTCGCAACGGCGCACGCCGTGCTTGAGACATTCCTGAAAACCGGTCAGGGTGTTTTCCGGCGCTTCGCCCTTGGCGCCGCGGTGGCCATAGATGAGGGTCACGGTTGTTCCTTATGGGTACCTGATTCGTTCAGTTCTCGCGCCAGGCGACGTTCTTGCGCCTGTTTCTGCAGGATGTAGCGGGCCAGCAACTGGCGCTGGCCGTCGGTCGGGTGTTCGAACTCGGTACCGACATCATAGCCATCGCCCTTGGGATCGCAGTGGGTGACACGCGCCCGCAGCAACAGGCCCAGGGCCTGGGGCATCAGCACCAGTTTGATGGACAGGTGCGCGCCGACGGCAATGGGCGTGGGGTATTGGAAGTCGATGCCGCCTTCGGAAATGATCACCGGTTGTGGCTCGCCGATCTCCCCCAGCACCGTCAGGGCAATCACCTGGCTGAGCAGGTCGATGCGTTTGTTCATCACCTTGAGGTACGCCGCGATGCTGCGTTCGCGCTCGCTGATCTGGCGCAGCAGGTGTTGTGACTCGAATTCGCTCAGGTGCAGTTCGCTGAGCAGATTGAATAATGGAGAAGCATCCTGCAACAGTTCCTGGCTGGCGGCTTCAGGAATCGACAGGGGCTGAATTTCCAGTGCGATCGTGTCCTCGATACGGTAGTATTCGCGGCGATCTTCTTCATCTAATGTCGACATGGCGAACCCATGGTAGCGGCGGTGGTCTGAGTGTAAAGCTGGTTTGTGACCCCCGCCACAAGGACGTTCCTTTTCCCTCCGAACAAGCCCCGACATGTTCAGACCTCTCTTCGTATTTATCGGCACGCGTTATACCCGTGCAAAACGCCGCAACCATTTCGTATCGTTCATTTCCCTGACGTCCATCATCGGCCTGGCCCTTGGCGTGGTCGTGATGATTGTCGTGCTGTCGGTGATGAACGGCTTCGATCATGAAATGCGCACCCGTGTACTGGGCATGGTGCCCCATGCCACCGTCGAATCCGGCGAGGCCATCAGCGACTGGCCGAGCCTGGCCGCCCAGGTCAAGCACAATCCGCAGGTGCTGGCCGTGGCGCCTTTCACCCAGATGCAGGGGCTGCTGACCAACGACGGCAAGGTGTCCAAGGTGTTGCTCAACGGCATCGACCCCGGGCTCGAACGGCAGGTGTCGATTATCGACAACTTCATGCGGCAGGGCCGGCTGGACGACCTGGCGCCGGGCAGCTTCGGCATCGTCATCGGCGACAAGGCCGCGACCAAGCTCGGCGTCGCCATCGGCGACAAGCTGACGTTCGTCGCACCGGAGGTCACCGTGACCCCCGGCGGCATGTTCCCACGCATGAAGCGTTTTACCGTGGTCGGCATTTTCCATGTCGGTGCCGGCGAGCTGGACGGCTACCTGGGGGTCACCAACCTCCAGGACCTGGCGCGCCTGCATCGTTGGAAACCGGATCAGGTCCAGGGGTTGCGGTTGAAGTTCGACGATCTGTTCCAGGCGCCCCGTGTCGCCTGGAACATCGCCCAGCAGCTTGGCGAAGATCGTTATTACGCCCGCGACTGGACCCGTACCCACGGCAACCTGTACCAGGCGATCCGCATGGAAAAAGCCATGATCGGCCTGTTGTTGCTGCTGATCGTCGCCGTGGCCGCGTTCAACATCATTTCCACGCTGGTGATGGTGGTGAACGACAAGAAGGGCGACATCGCCATCCTGCGCACCCTGGGTGCCACGCCGGGGCAGATCATGCGCATCTTCATGGTCCAGGGCACGGTCATCGGTGTGATCGGCACGATTGTCGGCGCCCTGGTCGGGATGTTCGCCGCGCTGAACGTCAGCGCCGCGATTGCCGCCCTCGAAGGCCTGATCGGCCACAAGTTCCTCAACGCCGACGTGTACTTCATCGACTACCTGCCGTCGCAATTGCAGTCCGATGACGTGGTGATGGTCTGCGGCGCCGCGTTGATCCTGAGTTTCCTCGCCACCCTGTATCCAGCCTGGCGTGCCGCACGCACCCAGCCTGCGGAGGCGTTACGTTATGAGTGAGTCGGGCATGAGTGAAAAAGCGATCTTGAGCTGCCGCAACCTGGGTAAATCCTACGAGGAGGGCCCGGAGTCGGTAGTGGTGTTGTCGGGCCTGCAACTGGAGCTGTTCCCGGGTGAGCGCGTGGCGATTGTCGGCACGTCCGGGTCGGGCAAGAGTACCTTGCTCAATCTGCTGGGCGGTCTCGACACGCCCACCGCCGGCAGTGTCTGGCTGGCGGGCGAGGAACTCTCGGCGCTGAACGAGAAGGGCCGCGGCCTGCTGCGCAACCGTTCCCTGGGCTTCGTCTACCAGTTCCACCATCTGTTGCCGGAATTCACCGCACTGGAAAACGTCTGCATGCCGTTGCTGATCGGCCGTACCGCGATTCCCGAAGCTCGCCAGCGGGCCACGGCGTTGCTGGAGCGGGTCGGGCTGGGGCACCGCCTTGAACACAAGCCGGCCGAACTGTCCGGTGGCGAGCGCCAGCGGGTGGCGATTGCCCGGGCGTTGGTCAACAAGCCGGGCCTGGTGATGCTCGACGAGCCGACCGGTAACCTCGATTCCCACACCGCCCAAGGCATCCAGGACCTGATGCTGGAGCTCAGCACCTCGTTGCGCACCGCGTTCCTGGTGGTTACCCACGACATGAATCTGGCCCGGCAGATGGACCGCGTGCTGCATCTGCAGGAAGGTTGCCTGACCCCTATCTGACCGACCGGAACCCGGCGCAGCATCCATGCGCCGGGTCATTTATCTTTTTACGGTGCCCCGAATGTTCAGACCGTTATCGATCTTTATCGGCACGCGCTATACCCGCGCCAAGCGTCGCAATCGCTTCGTTTCATTCATCTCCATGACGTCGATGATCGGCCTCGCCCTGGGCGTGCTGGCGATGATCGTGGTGCTCTCGGTCATGAATGGTTTCCAGCGCGAAATGAGCTCGCGCATCCTTGGCATGGTGCCCCACGCCACCATCGTCGGGGTCAATCCCATCGATGACTGGCAACCGGTGGCCGCCGCGGCATTGAACAATCCCCAGGTGACGGCGGCCGTGCCGTTCACCGAAATGGAAGGCATGCTCAGCCATAAGGGCTCGATGCAGCCGATCCAGATCAGCGGTATCGATCCGGCCCAGGAAGGCAAGGTGTCCATCGTGGCCCAGCATATTGTCCAGGGGCGTCTCGATGCCTTGAAACCGGGCGAATATGGTGTGGTGATCGGTGAGATCACGGCTCGACGCTTTCGTTTGAACGTCGGCGACAAACTGACCTTGATCGTGCCGGAAGTCAGCACCGCGCCGGGGGGAATCACTCCGCGCATGCAGCGACTGAACGTGGTGGGTGTGTTCAAGGTGGGCGCCGAGCTGGATGGTTCCATGGCGCTGATCCACCTGGCCGACGCCGCACAGATGCAGCATTGGCAGCCGAACCAGGTGCAGAGCGTGCGTCTGGCGGTGAAGGACCTGTACGCCGCGCCCAAGGTGTCTGGCGATATCGCCAGCAGCCTGGGTGCAGGCTACAAGGCGGACGACTGGACCCACACCCAGGGCAGCCTGTTCAGTGCCATGAAAATGGAAAAGACCATGATCGGCCTGCTGTTGCTGATGATCGTCGCAGTGGCGGCGTTCAATATCATCGCGACCCTGATCATGGTGGTGAACGAAAAGGGCGCGGACATCGCGATCCTGCGGACCATCGGCGCCACGCCGCGGCAGATCATGGCGATCTTCATGGTCCAGGGTACGGTAATCGGCGTCGTCGGTACGGTGATCGGCGGAGTGCTGGGGGTGATCGCGGCGTTGAATGTCAGCGAGCTGGTGGGATGGCTGGAGCGGGTCAGTGGCCAGCACATCTTCAGTTCCGATGTGTATTTCATCAGCAACCTGCCGTCGGAGCTTCAGCGTGGCGACGTGATCCTGATCTGTGCCGCCGGCTTTATCCTGAGCTTCCTCGCCACGATCTACCCGGCCTGGCGTGCGGCGAAGACCGAGCCGGCGCAGGCGTTGCGGTATTCCTGATATCCAGGACCGGCTGCAGGGCCCTTGTTGCCAGGGAATTTACCCCGTTGGGCTGCGAAGCAGCCCTGAACCTGAAAGCTCGGTACATCAGACAGGTTGAATTGACAGTTTTGGGGGGGGCGCTTCGCGGCCCAGCGGGGATAAATCCCCTCGCCACAGGGTCTTGTGTCAGGGCTGGCCTGCCTTCGGCAATTCAATCATGAAGCGTGTCCAGCCATCGGCCGACTCGCAGTGGATATGCCCGCCGTGGGCATGGATGATCGAGCGGGTAATGGCCAGGCCCAGCCCCGCATGTTCACTGCTGCCTTCCCGGCGGGCCGGGTCGGCGCGATAGAAGCGATCGAACAGGCGCGGCAGCAGGTCTGCTGGAATGCCTTCGCCGCTGTTCTCCACATAGATCTTCAGCGCATGCGGGCCGTCAAGGATCTGCAGGCGCACTTCGCCGCCGCCGGGGGTGAAGCGCAAGGCATTGTCCAGCAGGTTGGAGAAGGCCCGGCGCAACATGCTGCGATCCCCCTCCACGCGACCGTCGCCTTCCCGGTTCAGCCGTACATTGACGTCTTCGGCCAAGGGTGCGAAGAACTCCAGCAGCACATCCACTTCCGCCGCCAGTAACAGCGGCTCACGGTTGGGCGCCAGCAGGCCATGGTCGGCCTTGGCCAGGTACAGCATGTCGTTGACCATTTGCGCCATCCATTGCAGTTCTTCGAGATTGCTGTGCAGCGCTTCGCGGTAGTCCTCCAGCGGACGTTCCCGGGTGAGGGTGACCTGGGTGTGGGTCAACAGGTTCGACAGCGGCGTGCGCAATTCATGGGCGATATCGGCGGAGAACGCCGAGAGCCGTTGAAACGCATCGTCAAGGCGTTCGAGCATGGCGTTGATGCTGTGGGCCAATTCGGCCAGTTCGGCAGGCATCTGCTCTTCGGGCAGGCGGGCGTTGAGGGAGCGGGCCGAGACGCTGCCGGCAATGGCCCCCATGCGCCGCAACGGCCGCAAGGCGCGTCGTGCGGCCCAGGCGCCCAGCAGGGCGGTAGCGAGGGCGGAGAGGCCCACGGTCAACCAGATCAGGCGCTGCATGCGTTGCAGAAAATGCTGGTGGTGGGTGATGTCCAGCAGCAGCGTCAGTTGTGGCGAGCCGGGACGGTTGGGGTCCAGTGGCGCATTCAGCACCCGGTAGTCGGTGTCTGCATCGCTGAGGGTCGACAGGCCAGGACTTTCCGGCAGTTGCTGTGGAATCCGGATCGAGCTGTCGTACCAGCGCACACCATTGCTGTCCTTGATACGCAACGCCAGGTCGGCCTGGCGGCTGAGTTCATCCTCCAGGCGCCTGCGGGTCTGCTCGGCGTCGAGATCCTGCAAGGCCCGGCGCAAGCCGATCAGCCGGCCTTCCAGCAACTGTTGATCCAGCTCGATGAAGTGCGCCTCGCTGCCGCGGCTGAACAGCACCCCGGCAAACAGCGACACCACGGCGGTGCAGGCGGCGAACAGCAGCGCCAGGCGACTGCTCAAGGACCACCGGGCCTTCACAGGCTTCGCTCTTCGAGCACATAGCCCATGCCGCGCACCGTGTGGATGAGCTTGCTGGGAAATTCGTCGTCAATCTTGATCCGCAGGCGGCGGATCGCGACTTCGATGACGTTGGTGTCACTGTCGAAGTTCATGTCCCAGACCTGGGAGGCGATCAGGGACTTGGGCAGCACCTCGCCCTGGCGCCGCAAAAGCATCTCCAACAGGGCGAATTCCTTGGCGGTGAGGTCGATGCGCCGACCGCTGCGTTCGACGCGGCGACGGATCAGATCCAGGCGCAAGTCGGCCAGTTGCAGGCTGGTTTCCTGGGGCGACGAACCGCCGCGACGCAACAGGCTGCGGACCCGTGCCAGCAATTCGGAAAACGCGAAGGGCTTGACCAGATAGTCGTCGGCGCCCAGTTCCAGGCCATGCACCCGGTCCTGGACAGCGTCCCGCGCGGTGAGAAACAGCACCGGAGTATCCAGCCCGGCGCCGCGTACGGCCTGCAGAATCTGCCAGCCATCGCGTCCGGGCAGCATCACGTCAAGGATCAACAGGGCGTATTCACCGCTCAGGGCCAGTTGCTGGCCGGTGATGCCATCGGCCACCAGGTCGGCATTGAACCCGGCTTCGCTCAGGCCCTGGCGCAAGTATTGGCCGGTTTTCGTTTGGTCTTCGACGATCAGCAATTTCATGGTGGCGGCTCGAGGCAGGATTGGAACGAGGGCGTTATACCGTGGCACGCAGGGCCATGGTGCAACCTGACAAAGTTGTAATCGAGCCGTCAGCCGATTGGCAGGCGCACGGCGATAGAGTTTCGCACAAGCTGAACCTCATCCCTTGGGAGTCTGAACATGTTAATGGGTAAACGCCTGATCCTGGCTGCTTGTGCAATCGTCCTCAGTGCGCCGTCATGGGCCTCGCCAGGCCATGTCGATTTTGGCCAGCCAGCGCCGGCGGCCAAGGCCAGTCGCAGTATCGAAGTGGTGATGGGGGACATGACCTTTTCGCCCGCGTCCCTCGATATCAAGGCCGGGGAGACCGTGCGTTTCGTATTGATCAATAAAGGCCAGTTACTCCACGAATTCAACCTGGGCGACGCGGCCATGCATGCCGAACACCAGCAGCAGATGCTCAAGATGCAACAGAACGGACAGTTGATGCCGACCGCGATGAAGCAGGGCATGGACCACGGCGCCATGGGCCACGGCCAGGCAGGCATGCGCCACGACGATCCCAACAGCGTGCTGGTGGAGCCGGGCAAGACAGCCGAACTGACCTGGACCTTCAGCAAGGTCACTCGCCTGGAGTTCGCTTGCAATATTCCCGGCCATTACCAGGCGGGAATGAAGGGTGACCTGACCGTCAGACAGTAAGCACTCAAAGGCGCTGGCAAAGGCTGATAGAATCCGCTGATTATTCAGTCAGGTTTCCGTCATGCATCCCGCAGCCGAACATTCGCCGCTGGGCAAATCCAGCGAATACATCGCCACGTACACGCCGTCACTGCTGTTCCCGATCCCGCGCACCGCGAAATGGGCGGAACTGGGCCTGACGGCCGAGACCCTGCCGTACAAGGGCGTGGATTTCTGGAACTGTTTCGAGTTGTCGTGGCTGCTGCCTTCCGGCAAGCCGGTGGTGGCTATCGGTGAGTTCGCGATTGCGGCGGATTCGCCGAATATCATCGAGTCCAAGTCCTTCAAGTTGTATCTCAACTCCTTGAACCAGACCCCGTTCGCCGATACCGCAAGCCTGGAGGCGACCTTGCGCCAGGACCTTTCGGCCGCGGCCGGCAAGCCGGTGGCGGTGCGGGTTCGCAGCCTCCAGGAGGTGGAAAGCGAAGGCATCGTGGCACTGCCCGGCACTTGCATCGACGACCTGGACATCAGCGTCGATTCCTACGCGCATCCGCGCCCGGAGTTGCTGCGTTGCGACGCGTCGCGCATCGTCGAGGAAAGCCTGCACAGTCATTTGCTTAAATCCAACTGCCCGGTCACCAGCCAGCCGGATTGGGGCAGCGTGGCGGTGGAATATCGCGGCGCGGCCCTGGATCACGCCAGCCTGCTGGCCTACATCGTCAGTTTCCGCCAGCATTCGGATTTTCACGAGCAGTGTGTGGAGCGGATCTTCCTCGACCTGCAGCGTTTGCTCAAGCCGGAGAAATTGACGGTGTATGCGCGTTATGTGCGCCGTGGTGGACTGGACATCAACCCGTATCGCAGCACCGAAGCGATGCAATTGCCGAATCGTCGTCTGGTCCGTCAATGAAACGCCGACGGGGAAACGAGCCTGTTCGCGATGAGGGCGCCGCATTCAGCCTTGGGGTTGAGCAACGGTACGCAATCGCGAGCAGGCCCCACGAAGGATCGCATTTGAGTTCGTGAGTAACGCAAAGCCCCACTGTCGAAAGTGGGGCTTTTTACATGCGCAGGGGTCAGATACCCATGCTGCCCAAGGCTTGCACGATATTGCGCAGGGTCCCGGCGATGGTAGGGTGTTCGACTTCGAATCGTTCCACGGCCAGGTTCACGCCGTCGACCAGGCTGTTGTCCTGAAGAGTGTTTTCCAGTTCGATTTCGGCCTCGATCTGAGTCATCAACTGGTGCAGGTTCTCGCGTTCTGGTTCGGACAGCGGCGGGTTCTGTTCCAATTGATCGCGCAGTTGGTCGAGCTGTTTTTGCAAATCGTCGCGGCCAGG
This sequence comes from Pseudomonas sp. 7SR1, assembly GCF_900156465.1. Classification (NCBI taxonomy): domain Bacteria; kingdom Pseudomonadati; phylum Pseudomonadota; class Gammaproteobacteria; order Pseudomonadales; family Pseudomonadaceae; genus Pseudomonas; species Pseudomonas sp. 7SR1. Next base: position 5,543,588 of record NZ_LT707064.1, on the reverse strand, counting down.
CATGGCGTACTCCTTATTGATCGGCACAGCCATGGACCGCGACGCTTCGTCAAAGGTCCATGGCCTGCTTTAAGAGTAATCCACCCCCGCACAACCTGCATGATCCGGGTCAGGGCTTCTCGCCTTTGAGCCGACGCAGGCTGATATCGGCCAGGCAGGCGTCGAGTTCGCCCAAATGATCGATCACCGAATGCACCCCCAGCCCGAACAATTGCACGGTGGCCTTGGCCCGCCTGATTTCGCGTTGCTGTTGGTCCAGGGCCTGCCATTGCGCCGGCGCCAGGCCGCACAGCGAGCCGCAGGATGCGAGACCGATGGTCCATAGGCCGGCGTTGAGTCCGGACTGCAACAACCGGGGTTCGCCGCTCACCAGGACGCATCCGTCCAGTTGCTGGACGTTCAGGGCCATCAATGCTTGCCAGCAGGCATGGGGCGCTGGCCACGGATTATTTGTTGCAGGAAGTTGCGGCGATTTGATCCACGCCGGCAAGGACGCCGCCAGGCCATGGCTGACGGCGGGAGGCAGTTCATCGAGCCAGGCGCAGGGTATCTCTTGAAGTTGCAGGCGGTGGAGGCTTTCCAGCGCACCGGGCGTCGGGTGGGCATGCTCGGCCGGTTTCGCACCCGGTTGACGAACCCGCGCTCCGAAATCCACCAGGCACCCGCTCAGGCCAAACAGTACGGCGGTAAGACTGGGAGCGGGAAGGGGCAGGGCTTCGGCGCGGGGCATGGGAACGTCCTTGAAATAACCTGGAGCCTACCGGCCCTCGATGACAGCTCTGTGACAGGGAAATGAAGGCGCTGGATGAAAGAAAGGTCCTACAGGCATATTCCTTTACCCTGCTGCCTATCGACACGTTCCGCTTTATACTAGCCACCTCACCGCCTGGGCTCGGCGCCCTTGCCTGAACAATCCAAGGAGTTTTCCCCTATGCGCTGGAGCCATCGTCTAGCTCAGCTGTGTCTTTCTGCCAGTGTTCTGCTGGTACCGTTCGCCGCCCAGGCCGCCACGGAAGAAGATCCTTGGGAAAGCATCAACCGGCCGATCTTCAAATTCAACGATACCGTCGACACCTATGCGCTCAAACCGCTGGCGCAGGGTTATCAATATGTAACGCCACAATTCCTCGAAGACGGTATCCACAACATGTTCCGCAACATCGGCGACGTGGGCAACCTGGCCAACGATGTGCTGCAAGGCAAGCCGGCCGCCGCCGGGGTCGACACCGCCCGACTGCTCTTCAACACCACCTTCGGCCTGCTGGGCTTCTTCGACGTAGGCACCAGGATGGGCCTGCAGCGCAACGACGAGGATTTCGGCCAGACCCTGGGCTATTGGGGACTCGACAGTGGTCCCTATGTCATGCTGCCGTTGCTGGGCCCAAGCACCTTGCGCGATGCCCCGGCCAGGTTTGTCGACAGCTACACCACGCCGTATCCCTATATCGACAACGTCTCGGTGCGTAACTCGATCTTCGGCCTGAACATCGTCGACACCCGCGCCAGCCTGCTGTCGGCCGAGAAGATGGTGACCGGTGACAAGTACGTATTCATCCGCAATGCCTTCTTGCAGAACCGTGAGTTCAAGGTCAAGGACGGTCAGGTAGTGGACGATTTCTGATCCACCCTGCTGCGCACGAAAGGCGGCCCCGAAAGGCCGCCTTTCGTGCTTTCGGGGTGCATCGGGCGGGATTTATCCTTCCATTGAGTTACGCTTCGCTCGGTTCTTATAACTCTCTGTACTTTGACAAATAAAGACGGCAAGCGGCTATCCGCATGAGCTTGAAACGCCCCGCGGATGGGAGTACCGTCTGCGCCTTAGAAGGGCACCTCTGATGTAAACGTGTGTAGGGCAAACGCCTGAAAGCTGTACGACAGAGAGGCTAGAAAGCGAATCCAGTAGTGCGCGCCCGGCCCGACAGCCCAGCCCGCTACGCCAACCTAATTCTGGCGCCGTTTGCCCACATGCCAAAAACCAGTGCCACGCTGCTGATAATCGATGATGACGAAGTGGTGCGAGCCAGCCTCGCAGCCTACTTGGAAGACAGTGGTTTCAGCGTCCTGCAGGCCAGCAACGGCCAACAGGGTCTTCAGGTATTCGAGCAAGACAAGCCCGACCTGGTCATCTGCGACCTGCGCATGCCGCAGATGGGCGGACTCGAACTCATTCGCCAGGTCGCCGAGATCTCCGCGCAGACACCCGTCATCGTGGTCTCGGGCGCGGGTGTGATGAACGACGCGGTCGAGGCTTTGCGCCTGGGCGCGGCGGATTACCTGATCAAACCCCTGGAAGACCTGGCCGTGCTAGAACACTCGGTGCGCCGGGCCCTGGACCGTTCGCGGCTGATGGTGGAAAACCAGCGCTACCGCGAAAAACTGGAAACCGCCAACCGCGAGCTGGAAGCCAGCCTGAACCTGCTGCAGGAAGACCAGAACGCCGGGCGTCAGGTGCAGATGAACATGCTGCCGGTCAGCCCCTGGTCGGTCGACGACTTCCATTTTGCCCACCAGATCATCCCGTCGTTATACCTGTCGGGTGATTTCGTGGACTACTTTCGGGTCGATGAGCGGCGAGTAGCGTTTTACCTGGCAGATGTTTCCGGTCATGGCGCCTCGTCGGCGTTCGTGACGGTGCTGCTGAAATTCATGACCACGCGCCTGCTGTTCGAGTCCAAGCGCAATGGCACGTTGCCGGAGTTCAAGCCTTCGGAGGTCCTGGGGCATATCAACCGGGGCCTGATCAGTTGTAAGCTGGGTAAACATGTCACCATGGTCGGTGGAGTCATCGACGAGGAGACGGGCTTGTTGACCTATAGCATCGGCGGCCATCTGCCGTTGCCTGTGTTGTACACCCCGGACAGTGTTCGGTATCTGGAAGGGCGTGGTCTGCCGGTGGGCCTTTTCAACGAGGCGACCTACGAGGACCACGTACTGGAATTGCCACCCGTATTCAGCCTGACGCTGATGTCTGATGGCATTCTGGATCTTTTGTCGGAGCCTACACTCAAAGAGAAAGAAGCGGCCTTGCCTGAACGGGTGAGTGCTGCGGGCGGCAGCCTGGAAGGTCTGCGGCAAGTGTTTGGATTAGCTACGCTAGGGGAGATGCCGGATGATATCGCCCTGTTAGTGTTGAGCAGGAACCTTTGATGAGTACCGGTAGAATCCAGTTCGCCGAGCAGGACGGCACATTTGTCCTGAAGTTTGTCGGTGAAGTGCGTCTGACCCTTTGTTCGGCGCTGGATGCGACTATTGAGCGGATCTTCACTGCATTGAATTTCAATGCCATCGTGATCGACCTGACTGAAACCCGCAGTATCGACAGCACCACCCTTGGCCTGCTGGCCAAGTTGTCGATCCTGTCGCGGCAAAAGGTCGGCCTGCTGCCGACCGTCGTCACCACCCACAGCGACATTACCCGCCTCTTGCAGTCGATGGGCTTCGACCAGGTGTTCAACATCGTCGGTGACCCGGTGCCGTGCCCCGAGTGCCTGGACGACCTGCCTGATCAGGACCAATCCGAAGAAGACGTGCGGATCAAGGTACTGGAAGCCCACAAGATCCTGATGGGGCTCAACGAGTCCAATCGTGAGGCGTTCCATGACCTGGTGAATGCGCTGGAACGACCTGGCTCTTGATTCATCTCCGTGGGCCGACATCAAGGCTTGCGGATTGATGCAATGAAAAAAGGGGGCGAACCCATCCAGGTTCGCCCCCTTCTTGTTTCGACTGCGCTTAGAGCTTGGCTTGCAGCAGCGCCTCGAGTTTCTCCTGGTCCCGGGCGAACTGGCGGATACCTTCGGCCAGTTTCTCGGTGGCCATGGCGTCCTCGTTGGATAGCCAGCGGAATTGCGCTTCGTTGAGGCTCAGGCGTGCTTCACCGGCCTGTCCAGGCGCCAGCTTGCGTTCCAGCTTGCCTTCGTCGGCGGCCAGTTTCTCCAGCAGTTCCGGGCTGACGGTCAAGCGGTCGCAACCGGCCAGTTGTTCGATCTGATTGATGTTACGGAAGCTGGCGCCCATGACTACGGTCTTGTAGTCATTGGCCTTGTAGTAGTTGTAGATGCGTGTCACGGACTGCACGCCTGGATCATCGGCGCCGGTGTAATCGTTGCCATTGGCCTTCTTGTACCAATCGTAGATACGGCCTACGAACGGCGAAATCAGGAATACCCCAGCGTCGGCACAGGCCGCGGCCTGGGCGAAGGAGAACAGCAGGGTCAGGTTGCACTGGATACCTTCGCGCTCCAACTGCTCGGCGGCGCGGATACCTTCCCAGGTCGATGCGATCTTGATCAGGACGCGATCACGGCCGACGCCGGCCTTCTCATAAAGATCGACCAGGCGATGGGCACGCTTGAGCATGGCGTCGGTGTCGAACGACAGGCGCGCATCCACTTCAGTGGAAATACGCCCCGGAATCACCTTCAGGATCTCCTGGCCGACCGCCACGCCAAAACGGTCGCTGGCCAGGCCGACATCACCCTTGCAGTCCGCCACGCAGGCGTTCAGCAGCTCGGCATAACCGTGCATCGCCGAAGCCTTGAGCAACAGGGAAGGGTTGGTGGTGGCGTCCACGGGTTTGATGCGGGCAATAGCTTCGAAATCGCCGGTATCGGCCACGACGGTAGTGAATTGCTTGAGTTGTTCCAGCTTGGAAGTCATGAGCGTGCTCTGTCCTATGGGTCTGTTGACATTACCCGAGGGCTGACAGCCACTCAAGGGCGTGAAGAGGTATCGACAGCCCCGGCGGCAACAACCTGAAAACGGCTGTTTGAATGGGCGGGGCGAGTATCCGTAAATACGATGCCAAAACACCACGCAGGTTCAAACCCAGTGACGATCAACGCCCTTCCAGCAACTGAGCGGCCTGATCCAGCAATGCCAGCGGATCCTTGGCCTTGTGGATATCCACCGACAACAACTGCCGAAACCGCCGCGCGCCCGGAAACCCGGTGCCCAGCCCCAGTACGTGGCGAGTGATGTGATGCATCGCCCCGCCTGCGGCCAGATGATCGGCAATGTAAGGTCGCAACCGCGCCAGGGCCTCGGCCCGGGTGATGACTGGTTCCATGCTGCCGAACAGCTGTTGGTCCACCTCGGCCAGCAGATAAGGGTTGTGATAGGCCTCGCGCCCCAGCATCACCCCGTCGAACGTCTGCAGATGCTCATGGCAGGCCTCCAGCGTCTTGATGCCGCCGTTGAGCACGATCTCCAGGTCCGGAAAGTCTGCCTTCAACCGAGCCGCCACGTCATAGCGCAAGGGCGGAATGTCGCGATTCTCCTTGGGGGATAGCCCCTCCAGAATCGCGATACGCGCATGTACGGTGAAACTCCTGCAACCCGCCTCGCGCACCGTCCCGACGAACTCGCACAGCTGCTCGTAGCTGTCGCGCCCATTGATTCCGATGCGATGCTTGACCGTCACCGGAATCGATACCCCATCACGCATCGCCTTCACACAATCGGCCACCAGCCCCGGATGCCCCATCAGGCACGCACCGATCATATTGTTCTGCACCCGGTCGCTGGGGCAGCCGACGTTGAGGTTCACCTCGTCATAACCATGGGCCTCGGCCATACGCGCGCAGGCCGCCAGATCAACCGGGACACTGCCACCCAGTTGCAGCGCCAGGGGATGCTCGGCTTCGTGGTGACGCAGGAAACGCTCATGATCGCCGTTGAGCAACGCCCCGGTGGTGACCATCTCGGTGTAGAGCAAGGCGTGTTTCGAGAGGATGCGCAGGAAGAAGCGGCAGTGGGCGTCTGTCCAGTCCATCATGGGGGCAACAGAAAAACGACGGGAGAGCGGAGCGGTTTGTAGGGACATTGGCAATCTGAGTCAACGAGGCGAATGGCGCAGTTTATCAGGGTTGTATCGGGGATGCCGGTAGGCGTTCATCCCTTGAAGCCATCACCGCCTCCCGACTAACCCATCGTCAGGCCTGGATGGCCGGCCCGATACACTTCTCGAATACCTGCTGCATCGGGCCCGGCACGCAGTTGTAGGCCGAGATGTTCGCAACGATCCATTCTTCCTTCTCGATCCCCCACCAGCTGATCTCGAATCCGGCGTTCATGATGAGGTGTTCGAAGAGGATGCGCTGGGCTCGTCCGTTGCCTTCGCGAAAAGGATGTACGACGTTGATATCGGAATAGGCGTCGGCCACGGCAATGATCAGGTCTGCCCGGGGCAGGCCTTCGAACCAGTGGGCGGCGGCCATGTGGCTGAAGATCTTGCCGGCTTCCTTTTCCATGAACTGTGGTTGGCAGAAGCGCGTATCTTGCTTGGCCATCCCGACGGTTCGCAATTCTCCGGCCCATTCATACAAGTCCGAGAACAGTCGTCGATGGATGTTCTGGAGGTAAACGAGGTCGTAGGGAGGAGGGTTGAATTCGACGCTGTCCGCCGCGATGGCCGTGAGTTGCTGCTCGGCTTCGCTCAGGGTGGCGTCGTCGCGAATGTCGAGTTTGTTTCGAAGGACAGTGGAGCCGGGATAGCAGTAGGCGTCTTCACCGACGCCATATTTGTCCAGCATCAGGTTCTGGGCTTGGTGAAGGTCTTGAGGATTTCTTCGCGGGTCGGCATCTTGAGGTTGCCGTCGGCGAAGTCCACTTTGAAGCCTTCCAGGCGCAGGCTGGCCGCATAGTTGGATCTACGGGTTCTGGCTGCATAGGCCTTTTTGGCTTCAAGGCTGATAGTGCCCATGGGCTGGACCTCGGATTGCGTGGGTGAGCCGATTATAGCCCATCTCGCGGCCTGGCCCCAAAGCCTCTGGCGCGATGAATGGACCGACGGGGCTTGCATCGCCGTGCGACTCAAAATACTGTATTTATGTCCAGTATCGAGAATCGCTTCCATGCAACTGATCGCCAAGCTCGGCATTCTTGCCGATGCCGCCAAGTACGACGCCTCCTGCGCCAGTAGCGGAGCCCCCAAGCGCAGTTCGCGAGGCCGCGATGGGCTAGGGGCCACGGACGGTATGGGGATCTGTCACAGCTACACGCCTGATGGGCGTTGCGTCTCGTTGCTCAAGGTGCTGCTGACCAATTTCTGCCTGTATGACTGCCAATACTGCGTCAACCGTCGTTCCAGCAATGTACCGCGGGCGCGCTTCACGCCGGAGGAGGTGGTGCGCCTGACGCTGGATTTCTATCGTCGCAACTGCATCAGTGGCCTGTTCCTGAGCTCCGGTATCATTCGTTCGGCCGACTACACCATGGAGCAGTTGATCCGGGTGGCGCGGCTGCTGCGCGAGGAGCATCAGTTTCGCGGGTATATCCATCTCAAGACCATTCCCGATGCCGATCCTCTGTTGATCGAAGAGGCCGGGCGGCTGGCCGACCGGCTGAGCGTGAACATCGAACTGTCCACCGAGGTGAGTCTCAGGCGCCTGGCGCCAGAGAAGCAGTTGTCGACGATCCGCCAGGCCATGGGCACCATCCAGGAGGGACAGCAAGCGGTGGCTGGCGAAGCGCGGGCGCCCCGGTTCGCTCCCGCCGGGCAGAGTACCCAAGTGATCGTCGGGGCCGATGCCACCGATGACCATGCCATCCTCAGCAATGCCGAGTCGCTCTATCAGGGGTATGGCCTGCGGCGGGTCTACTATTCGGCGTTCAGCCCGATTCCTGACAGCCCTGCCAGCGTACCCCTGGCGGCGCCTCCGCTGTTGCGCGAGCATCGTCTCTACCAGGCTGATTTCCTCATGCGCGGCTATGGCTACAAGGCCGGCGAGTTGTTGCGGCAGACCGGCAACCTGGACTTGGATATCGACCCCAAGCTGGCCTGGGCGTTGGCCAATCGTGAGGTCTTCCCGGTGGATCTCAACCGTGCCGAGCCGGCCCTGCTGGCGCGAATTCCCGGTATTGGCCTGCGTAGTGTGCAGCGTCTGGTTGCGCTGCGCAGGGAGCGTCGCGTTCGTTATGACGACCTGGTGCAGTTGCGTTGTGTACTGGAGAAGGCGCGACCGTTCATCGTCACCAGTGATTATCGGCCGCCCGATGCGCAGGTGCGCAGCGGCTTGTTGAGGGCTCGTCTGCGTGATCCCCAGCGACCCGTGCAGATGGGGTTGTGGGGATGATTGCGCTGGATTGTGACGACAGTTTCTCCCTCTGGCGGGAACAGGCGCGAACGCTGCTGGGTCACGGTATCGACCCGGTCGAGGTAACCTGGGCCCAGGGGCCCATGGTTGACCTGCTCGCCGTGCCGGCGCCATTGCCACGAGACCCGGGGCCGTTTCGCACACGGGTACCGGCCACTTTGTTGCCATTGCTCGAACAGGCCAGTCGTTATCGGGGCGAGCAACGCTGGAACCTGCTGTATGAAGTGCTCTGGCGGGTGGCTCATGGCGACCGCACCGCGATGCTCGCCGGTGACCGCCTGGGAAGCGAGCTGCAGCGACGGATCAAGCAGGTCAGCCGCGAGGCCCATCATCTGCACGCCTTCGTGCGCTTCATACCGTTGCCACAGGAAGTCGCCGGTCAGTTGCAACTGGACCTGGTGTCCTTCCACGAGCCGGCCCATGACATCCTTGAAAGCGCGAGCGGTCATTTTGCCGAGCGACTGGGACGCCAACGCTGGTTGATCGCAACGCCCCGCGACGGCATCCGCTACGATGGTCACAAGCTGGACTACCAGCGTCATTGCCCTGAACAGTGGCGGCAGTGGGCGCAGCATGCCCAAGACCCCGGCGCGGAACTGTGGCGCACCTATTACCGGCACATTTTCAACCCGGCGAGGCTCAATCCCCAGGCGTTGCGCCAGCATATGCCCGGGCGGTTCTGGCAGCATCTGCCGGAGGGCGATTTGATCCCCCGGTTGGTGGGGCAGGCGCGCCAGGGCAAGCAGCGGGATGGACAGGCGGTGGAGGTGGGGGAAAAGGTCGGCAAGCGGATCGTCGTGGATGCCCAGGTCCTCAGGCCAGCCACTTGACGAAATTCCATTGGGCGGCGTCATTTGTGCAAGAATCAAACATGTCCTGTCTTGGCCGCGCTGTGTTCCATTTCCGCCGGTCCCCCTAGCATTCCTTCGTCCATTGTCCAGAAGGAATTCTCCATGCAACGTTTTACTCGCCGTTTTCTCACCGCCTGTGCATTTTCCGGCATTATCGCCAGTGCCGGGGCATTGGCTGAAAGCAATCCAACCATCCGCGCCATGTCGGGTGCCCAGGCGGTGAGCCAACTGCCCGCCGGTAAGACCGCGTTACTGATCATCGATTTCCAGAACGAATACTTCACTGGCAAGATGCCGATTCCCGATGGCGTAGCGGCGCTGGACAAGGCCCGTGAGCTGATTGCATTCGCCGACGAGCACAAAATGCCGGTCTATCACATTCAACACATTGCACCCCCAGGATCGGCAGTGTTTGCCCAGGGGGGTGAAGGCGTGAAGTTCCATCCGCAGATGCAGCCCAGGGCCAGGGATGGGGTATTGCAGAAAACCACTGTCAGCGTCTTTGGCAGTACCGACCTGGACAAGCGCTTGAAGCGCGCCGGTATCGAAAACCTGATCATCTCCGGCCTCATGACCCACGCCTGTGTCGCCGGCGCCGCCCGTGACGCCGCGCCACTGGGTTACAACGTGCTGGTCGCGTCCGACGCATCGGCCACCCGTGCCATTACCCGAACCAACGGTGACTCCATCGACAAGGATGCGTTGCACAAAGCCGCGCTGGCCGAAGTCGAGGACACTTTCGGCGATGTCATGACCACTGCCCGGATCCTCAAGCTACCGGTGCGCTGACGCCATGAACCAGATGCTCGCCATGCGCGTGTTCCGCTGCATCGTGGAGGCCCAGGGGTTTTCGGCGGCGGCCGAGCGGCTCGATACAACCCACTCTTCCGTCTCGCGGCATTTGCAGCAGCTGGAATCCGCGCTGGGCGTGCGTCTGCTCAATCGCAACACCCGGCGCATGAGCCTCACCGCAGCCGGGGAGCGCTATTACGCCGCTTGCGTGGACATTCTGGATCGCGTCGACGCGGCGTCCCAAGCCGTGACGCAGGAACATGAACGTCCCTCCGGGTTGCTTCGGATCAGCGTCCCGCTGACCCTGGGTACCTTGGAACTGGGCCGCTGGCTGCCGGCTTTCCAACAGCGCTATCCAGACATCCGGATTGATCTGTCCTGCTCCGACCCGCTGGTCGACCTGGTGGCCGACGGTTTCGATGTGGCGTTGCGCATCTGCGGTCCGCTGGCCGACAGCAGCCTGGTCGCCCGCTTGCTCGGCGTGTCGCCGCAAGTGCTGGTCGCGGCGCCGGCTTACGTGTTCGAGCATGGCCTGCCTCGGAGCGTGGTTGAACTGGACGCACATCGGCTCCTGACCTACGCGTCGGCGACCCGCTGGTCGCTGGTGAACGAAGAAGGGGAGTCGTTCAGTTGGGATTGCGCCAGTTTCTTTCATTCGGACACCATCACCGCTCTGCACGCCGGCGCCCTGGCTGGTACAGGCATCGCAGCGTTTACCCTGGCGACGGTACAGGACGACCTGCTGGCGGGGAGGTTGGTGCGGATCCTGCCGGACTACACCCTGGGGTCGAGGCATTGTTATGCGCTCTATCCCCATGCTCGTCACCTGCCGGCCAAGGTCCGGGCGTTCGTCGAGCATATGGCGGAGTATTACCGCGACAAGAGCTGATGCCCTGGCAGGTTCTGGCTGTCAGACCACGCTGATATCGCGACCGGCCTCCCGCGACGCCGCGATGTCCCGCTTGGGCGGCAGGCCGAACAGGCGACCATATTCGCGGCTGAACTGAGAGGGGCTTTCATAGCCCACTTTCGAGGCCGCGCTGGCCACGTCCATGTTTTCGTCGAGCATCAGGCGCTTGGCTTCGTTCAATCGCAGCCATTTCTGGTATTGAAGCGGGCTCATCGCGGTGAGCTGGCGGAAATGATGGTGGAAAGTCGGTGGGCTCATCTGCACCCTCGCCGCAAGGTCTTCCACGCGGATAGGGTCGGTGTAGTTCAACTTCAGCCAGTCGATGGCCTTGGCGATGCGGTAGCCCTGGCTGTCGACGGACGCAATCTGGCGCAGCCGGGCCGCCTGGTCGCTGATCAACAGTCGGTAGTGGATCTCGCGCTGGATCAGCGGCGCCAGCACCGGGATCGCTTCGGGTTCGTCCAGCAGGGCCAGCAGGCGTACGAACGGTGCGAGAAGATCCGGCGTCGCCTGGCCAATGCTCGCGCCAATCCCGGAGGGCCTGTCACGGGGCGGTGCCATGCCGTCCTGGGCAATCAGGTCGGCCACCAGGCGCAAGTCGAGCTTCATGAGCAGGCCCAGGCAGGGCTGTTCCGGGCTCGCCTGGAGCACTTCCGAGTTGGCGGGCAGGTCCAGGGAGGTCATGAGCAGGCGCGTATTGTCGTAGCCATAGGCCTGGCCGCCGATCCAGATCTGCTTCACGCCTTGGGCCACCAGCACGATGCTCGGCTCGATCATGCAAATGGCCGGCGGCGCCGGGGCTTCACGTCGAAACAAGCCCAGGCCGGCGATGGGCGTCTGGAAGTCGCCGGTGTGGGGCGTCCGGGCGCCGATGAGGTCGGCGAGTGCTGCTTGCAAGGAACTGCGCTGGGTTGCCATGTCGGGTTGCAGTCATCTCGGGTTGACAGTGATGCAGCGAACATTAACCCGTCCGGCAGGCGCTGCCCATGGTGCACCGACCGCCTCACAGGATCAGGCAAGCATTCAACCGGAATGCATTACCGGACATCAGGGCCTGGCGCTGAAACTATCGCTTGCAAATCGATGACATGCCCCTTGCCGACGGAGTAAACGTAGCCCCGATGACTGATCGCTATTGGATGAAAACCCAAACCCCACCCGCCTGGAGCGCGGTATTCGCCATGTCGCTGGCCGCGTTCGCCCTCGTTGCTTCCGAGTTTCTGCCGGTCAGCCTGCTGACGCCGATCGCGGCGGACCTTCAGGTCAGCGAGGGGCAGGCCGGGCAGGGCATTGCCGTGTCCGGCGCCTTTGCCTTGATCACCAGCCTGTTCATTGCGTCCATCGCCGCCCGGGTCGATCGCAAGAGGCTGCTGCTGGCGCTGACCCTCCTGATGATCGTTTCCGGGACCGTGGTGGCACTGGCGCCCAACTACCTGACGTTCATGGCAGGCCGTGCGCTGATCGGCGTGGCAATCGGCGGCTTCTGGTCGCTGTCGGCGGCCACGGCCATGCGACTCGTGCCGCAGGACCAGGTCCCGCGAGCCTTGGCCCTCGTCAACGGCGGCAACGCCTTGGCGACCGTCGTGGCAGCGCCGTTGGGCAGTTTCCTGGGTGCGATCATCGGCTGGCGCGCAGCCTTCTTCTGCATCGTGCCGGTGGCGCTGGTGGCGCTGGTCTGGCTTGTGCTGCGACTGCCGTCCATGCAGACCCGGACGAAGCAGGGCTCGGGCAATGTCCTCGCGCTGATGGCCCGTCCTCCGATTGCGTTGGGCATGCTGGCCGTCAGCACATTCTTCATGGGGCAGTTCATGTTGTTCACCTATCTGCGACCTTTCCTTGAATCGGTGACCCAGGTGAGTGTCTCCATGCTTTCGTTCATGTTGCTGGTGATCGGTCTGGCCGGATTGCTCGGCACCTTCCTGATTGGCGCATTGCTGCGCAACGGAGTGTTTCGCACCCTGGTGATCATCCCCCTGGTGATGGCGGTCATTGCCATTGCGCTCGTAGGGTTCGGTAAGTCGGTGTTGATCACGACTGTTCTGCTGGCGCTCTGGGGGCTGATCGCGACTGCCGCGCCCGTTGGATGGTGGACCTGGTTATCCAGGGCGTTGCCTGAAGAAGCCGAGGCCGGTGGTGGTCTGATGGTGGCGATCGTTCAGCTCGCCATTGCGGCGGGCGCGACGGTGGGCGGTGTCCTGTTTGACCTGAACGGCTACCAGGCGACCTTCGAGACCAGCGCGGCGGTGCTGGTGGTTGCCGCCATCCTCACCCTGCTGGCCGCACGAGCGGCGGTTCGGGCGTCCTCAGGCGCTTCGAACGCGGCCGATTACGGTGTGGTGAATTGAGCAACGTCCAGAAGGCACCGTGAGGCCCAAGGCGCTATCGACAATGCCTTGGGCCTTTCTGGCAGAAGCGAGCCGTGACCTCGGGGCGGTTGCCGCCTGCGTCCAAGCGCCCGGCTTGCATCAAAGCCCCAAGCCTTGCTCCACCAGCGTGAGCAGGCGGTCCTCATCCAGCGTCAACAGCTCGGGGCGCGACTGCGCTGGCGGCTGCGCAGCCTGGAGATGCCAGAGCGATTCACCGTGCTCGCCGACAGTACGCAGGATGCAGTGGGTCTGACCTTTCATGTGAACCTCGATACAGCCTTCGCCCCTGGAAGAGAAGCGGGCGATCGGGTCGAGCTCGATACGATGGTGGTTGCCCTCCATCACCAACTGGTCGATGGCGTAGTGGTAGGTCGAACCGCCGGAGTGGCTTTCAAATACATGGGTGGGGTTGCGCCGGATGTTCAGGCCGGCCTCGCAGACCGGCGCCAGCCAGGTTTCGATCTGGCGGTACAACTCGTAGACCTGGGCGGGCCAGTGTTCGATGGCCAGGTCGGCGCAGTTGTCGGTGTCGGCGCGGGTTTGCCGGGTCTGCCGCAATTTCGCCGCGAGCGCGTCTGCCTTGTTCATGTCGATTCCCTGTCGTTGTGATGCAAAAAGCTTAGCTCAAGGGCAAAGGGGCTCATTGCGTTGGGTCATGAAGCGACGTTGTCTGGTCAATGCCGCGCGCCATACGCTGGCGAGTTCTGCATCGAGGTGTCGTGTCCGGTGTCTGTGGAGCGCTGCGGCATGTCCGGCAACGAGGCCACGTGGACGGTGCGCGCCGGTGTGGCCAGGCGTACGCCGATTTCGGCGAATGCTTGCATCATGCCGAGGTTGATTGCCTGCTGGATATCCATGTAGATGTTGTAGCTGGGGTCCAGCACGATATAGACCGTCTCGAACTCCAGCGCACTTTCGCCAAAACCGCGAAAGTGGGAGCGGTCGAAGCGGGTCTTTTCCTGGGCCCTGATGATGCGCTCGACAATGGCCGGCACCTGCTTGATCTGTTCGATCGAGCATTCGTGGGGCAGGGCGAACTCGAAGACGATGCGTCGTTCCTGCAGACGCTTGTAGTTCTGGATGGTGATGCTGATCATCTGGGCGTTGGCCATCACGATCTGTTCGCCGCTCAGACTGCGGATCCGTGTGGTTTTCAGGCCGACATGTTCCACCGTACCGGCCAGGGAGCCCACGACGATGAAGTCGCCGACCTCGAAAGGCTTGTCCACGGCGATGGACAGCGAGGCGAACAGGTCTCCGAGGATGTTCTGCACAGCCAGGGCCACCGCGATTCCCCCGACCCCGAGGCTGGCGACGAACGCGGTGATGTTCACACCCAGGTTGGAGAGCATGGCCAGCAGGACCACGGCCCAGAGGAACACCTTGGCGCCCCACAGGCTCAGGGTTGCCAAGGCGCTTTTCTGATGAATGTCGCCGTGGCTGTGGCGAGCGAAATAATGCAGGAGCGTGAGGGCGATCGCCCGGTTGGCCCACAGGCCGACCTGCAGGGCGGCCACCACGAACCAGAGGCTGCTGACGCGGCCCAGCCAACGCTCGGGCAGGTCCAGCACACCGACACCGATGAGGATCGAGGCCAGCAACAACAGCGTATTGCTGGTGCTGGACAATACCTCGACGGCGATGTGACTGACGTGGGCGTTGGGCTTCTGTGCCAGGACCTCTACCTTGCGCAGCAGGAAGCCGATGCCTGCCCGGGCGACGATAAAACTCACCGTCATCACGCCCGATGCGAGCAGCCAGTTGGCGATGGAGATCCCCAGCAATTGGGTGGTGGTGAGGATGTCGAGAGCGTTTGATTCCATGGATCGGTCACCTGGGCCAGGCAATCAGGCAGCGAGCGACTGCGTCATTGCTGTTCTGGTTCGAGCCCTTGCCGTTGTTGCGCGAGGGCGTGGCAGGGCCATGAACTTCATTAGGTGACCAAGGGAAAAGGGTGTTCAATTTTTTGCCCGCAGGCGTCCAGGCGTCGCTTGCAGTCACTGACGCAACAGATGCACCGCCAGCCCGGCCAGCCCGCACGCCAGCAAGACCTGAATCACGCCACGTTGGTACCTGAACAGAGCGATCGTGGCAAGGATTGCAATGATTGCCGACGGCCAGTCCAGTGCGCCGGCAAAGCCGTTGGGCCACAGAACGTGGTAGCCGAAGAAGCAGGCCAGATTGAGGATCACGCCGACCACCGCCGCGGTGATGGCCGTCAGCGGTGCGGTGAATTTCAGGGTGTTGTGGGTCGACTCCACCAATGGGCCGCCGGCCAGGATGAACAGGAACGAGGGCAGGAAGGTGAACCAGGTCACCAGCGTGGCCGCGACGGCGCCAGCGACGAAAGCCTGTTCGGGGCCGAACACCTGCGTGACGTAGCCGCCGACGAAACCGACGAACGCCACCACCATGATCAAGGGGCCGGGCGTGGTTTCCCCCAGGGCCAGGCCGTCGATCATCTGGGCCGGTGTCAACCAGCCGAAGTGTGCGACTGCGCCCTGGTAGACGTAGGGCAAGACCGCATAGGCGCCACCGAAGGTCAGCAAGGCAGCCTTGGTGAAGAACCAGGCCATTTGCGTAAGCGTGCCTCCCCAGCCGAACGCCAGGGTCAACAGGCCCATGGGTAACGTCCAGAGTAGCGCGCCGACGATGACCAGCCGGGTGAGCCTGCCGACGCTGAACCGGGCATGCTCCGGGGGAGGGGTATCGTCGTCGATCAAGGCGCTGCCGAAGGAGCGATGCCCGGTATCGTGTCCCCCCAGGCTGAATTTTTCCGGTGCCCAACGGCCTCCCAGGTAACCGATCACAGCCGCCCCCAGCACAATCAGCGGGAAGGGCAGGTTGAAGGCAAATATCGCGGTGAACGACGCAGCGGCGATTGCCCACAGCCAGTTGTTCCTGAGGGCGCGGGAGCCTATACGGTGGGCTGCATGCACGACGATCGCCGTCACGGCCGGCTTGATGCCATAGAAAATGCCCGCCACCACCGGTACTTCGCCAAAGGCGACATACAGCCAGGACAACGTGATGAGGATGAACAGCGAAGGCAATACGAACAGCGCCCCGGCGATGACCCCACCCCAGGTCCGGTGCATCAGCCAGCCCAGGTAGGTCGCCAATTGTTGCGCCTCGGGGCCCGGCAGCAGCATGCAATAGTTCAGGGCATGCAGGAAACGCCGCTCGGAAATCCAGCGGCGACGCTCCACCAGTTCCTGATGCATGATCGAAATCTGTCCCGCCGGTCCGCCGAAACTGATGAAGCCCAACTTGAGCCAGAACCAGAAGGCTTCACGCAGGCTGACAGCCGAAGGGGCGTCGGCGATTGGGGGCTGGATGTTCATGGGCGATGGGTGCTTGAGGCCGGGGACGGTCTACGTTAGGGGGCGCCATGCAATTTGAATAGCCCCGGGCAAGGTTTACCTGTAAAAAACTCGTCCTTTCATGGGGTTGAAACACAACCCTGGCACAATCGCCGGCCGAGTCGTCGTCATGATTATTTCCATCGCTACCCAAGGAGTGGGTCAATGAAACAACGTTTTGCAATCGCGGTGCTGCTCGCCTTTACACTGGGCTGCATCCACACGGGCAATGCCCGGGAGTCGCGCAATGCTCGGGCGGAATCCGTCGCGGGCGTATTCGATTATTACGTGCTGGCACTGTCCTGGTCGCCGACTTTCTGCCTCACACACCCGAGCGATTCGCAATGCTCCGGCAAGGGCTACGGTTTCGTGCTCCATGGGCTCTGGCCGCAATACGCCAAGGGCGGCTGGCCACAGTCTTGCGCGCCGCGGGTGCCATTGACGGCAGCCGAGCGGGACAAGGGCCTGACCTTGTTCCCCACGCCGAAACTGATGGAGCATGAATGGTCCAAGCACGGCACGTGCAGCGGCCTCGGCGCGATGGGCTACCTGGAGGCTTCCGACAAGGCCCTGGGGGCGGTGAAGATTCCGCCACAGTTGCAGCCTCTGAGCTCGTCCTACTATTTCGAGGCCGAGGAGATTGCCCGACTGTTCCGGCAGAGCAATCCCGGTATGCCGGACAAGGGGATCGCCGTGATTTGCAGCGGGCCGCAATTGTCGGAAGTGCGAGTGTGCATGGACAAGGACCTGGGCTTCAGTGCATGCGGCAAGGGCGTACGGACGCAATGCCGGGCCGGAGAAATCCGCGTGCCGCCAGTACGCTGATTGCAGCGGAAACGGCCTGAGGCCGGCCCGCCTCAGCCGTTGTAGAGGCGGGCTTGTCCGCGAAGGCGACAGGTCAGAAGGTAGCGATTCGGGCAGGTCCGATGCTATCGCAAGCAAGCTCGCATCGGTGCTGCGAGCCTGCTTTTTGGATCCAACCCCGCCATCTATCGCCTTCATCGCTAAGGCAAATTGCCGCCCCACAGGCGGTAGGCTAAGCTCACGGATATTGGGGGCTTTGAGCGATTCGCTCATGTTTTGCCCTCCCCAGGAATTCGCTTGCCTATCCCCATCCATGATCCGCTCCACACCCCTGGCGGTGCACTGAAGCGCCTGCCGCTGCTCAAGGCGGCGGTGGCCTTTATTGCAGCGGTCTGCCTGTGCCTGTGCGGTTTGCTGTACCTGCAACTGGAGCAGTCTCGCCGGCACGACCTGGAGTCGGCGAGAATCGCTTCGGCCAACCTGACCTGGGCCATGGCCCAGCAGGCCCAGGACACGTTCCGTCAGGCCGACCTGGTGCTGGACAGCCTGACGGACTGGATCCAGGTCGATGGTTTCGGACCTTCGCTGCAACCGCGCCTGCAGAAAATACTCGCCCGGCGTGTGCAATCGCTGGAGCAGTTGCATGGCCTTTTCCTGTTCGACAAGGACGGGCAGTGGGTCGTCACCTCCTTCGACAATCTGAAGAAAGGCAGCGGCGTGGCGGACCGGGAGTACTTCGTCTTCCATCAGCAGAACGCCTCCTTGATCGCCCATATCGGACCGGCGATCCGCAGCCGGCAAAACGGCGACTGGATCATCCCCATTTCGCGGCGCCTGAATGATGAGGACGGCAACTTCCAGGGCGTGCTCATGGCCGGCATCAAGATGTCGTACTTCGACAGGTTCTTCAAAAGTTTCAGTCTCGACGACAAGAGCGAGATGGTCCTGACCTTGTCCGATGGAACCCTGCTGGCCCGCCGGCCTTTCGACGAGACGATGATCGGGCGCTCCCTGGCCCAGGAGCGTCTGTTCCGGCATGACCTGGCTGGTACGCAGCCTCACAGCGCGATGATCCGCTCCACCACCGACGGCGTCGTCCGGCTCTATGACCACCAACACCTGCAGGCTTATCCGCTGATGGTCACGGTCGCGATGTCCAAGCAGTCGATCCTGGCGGGCTGGTATGCCAAGGCCTTTCAATCCAGCCTCATCGTGGCCCTGGTGGTTACCGGTATCTGCCTGTTCGGCTGGGTATTCGTACGCCAGGTGCGTAACAACGAGCGGATCGAGGCCGACCTGCGCAAGGCCCAGGAAACCTTGCGATTGATCGCCACCCACGACAGCCTGACCGGGCTGGCGAACCGGCGATTGTTCGAGCGGGCCCTGGACATCGAATTTGGCCGGGGCGCACGCCAGCGCAGTTCGTTGAGCCTGATCCTGCTCGATATCGACTTCTTCAAGCGCTACAACGATACCTACGGGCACGTGGCCGGGGACCATTGCCTGGCCGAAGTGGCGAAGGTCCTCAAGAGCTGCTGCCATCGCAAGGCCGACCTGGCGGTGCGTTACGGAGGGGAGGAGTTCGCCGTGTTGCTGCCCGACACCAACCTGCAGGGCGCCGTGACGCTGGCCGAGCAGATCCGCAGCAGCCTGATCGAGAAACACATCACCCATTCCGGCTCCCCGACCGGCTACCTGACGGTGAGCCTGGGCTGCTATGCCTTCGTGCCCAGCAGCCTGGACAGTACCGAAGTCTTCATCCAGAGGGCCGATGCCGCGCTTTACCAGGCCAAGCACAGCGGCCGCAATCGCGTGGCGGTGTGGTCGACGGAAGATGGGCGCGGTGTGCTGGAGCGATCCGACCGTTGAGGTTCGTTGGAGTCATCGACCGCTGAAGACGGTCAACTGCACATCGAAGTCAGGGTCGATGTACAGGAGCAGGTGAATGGACACTTCTGCCGATACGCCTTCAAACGTCATGCGCCATACCCCCATTACCCGTCGCCTGGTGGCCGCCGTTGCGGGGCTGTTCGTCGTCGGCGTGCTGTTGACCGTCGCGGCGCTGCTCGACATCGCCAGCGACCTGGATGCCGAGGATGTGCGCAAGACACATTTCTACACCGAGCGCGCGGTGGAAAATCGCATCACCGCCTCGAAAAACTACATCACCAGCTACGCCTTCTGGACCACGGGATACGAACATCTCAATGGCGAGGTCGATGTGAACTGGGCCTACGCCGAACAGAACATGGGCAAGACGCTGTTCACCAACGACGAATACGAAGGCGTGTTCGTCATCGACCGTGAGCGCACCAAGTACGCCTTGATACGGGGACAGCCTGTCCAGGCCGACGTGTCAGCCTTCATGGACATGCCGTTGCAGGAACTGATGAACCAACTTCAGGACCAGTCCGATCTGTCGACGCCCCGGATCCGCTATACCTTGTTCGAGGGCTGGCCGGCCATCGTCACCGCTGCGGTGATCCTGCCCAATGACGAGCGCCCCCGGATCGATCCCAAGGGCACGTCGATCCTGCTGTTTGTCGATCAGCTGACACCCGTCAAGCTGCGCAAGCTGGGCCAGAGCTACGGCTTGATCGATTTGAATCTCAAGCAGGATACGACGCTGGAGCCAGGCCAGCCGGCGGTACCGCTGGACAGTACCGGCTACAGCCTGGTGTCTCGGCTCGAACGACCGGGCCGGCAGTTGCTCTGGTCGCTGGTACCCCCGCTGGGCGCGGCACTGTTGATCCTGGCGTTGCTCACCGCCTGGTTTTTCCGCTACGCCATGCGTACCGCACGGCATGTGGACGCCAGCCATGATCGCCTGGAGAGATCGGCCCAGGCCCTTGAAGCCAGCGAAGAGCGGTTCCGGGCCGTGGCCGAGGCGGCTTCCGACTGGATCTGGGAAATCGACGGCCAGCGTCGCATCACCTACCTGTCGGGACGCTTCAGTACCGTTACCGGGTTTTCCGACCGGCAATGGCTGGGGCAGGACATCGAACAGTTGTTGTTCTGCGACACGACACCGATTGCCTTGTGGCTGGGCAACCTGACGGAGGAACACAATGCCAGCAACCTGCGTTGCTCCTACCGCGATCACTCCGGGCAATTGCGCTTTTGTCGGGTTTCGGCGCGGCCGATCCAGGACAAGGGCGAGGTGGTGGGGTATCGCGGCACCGCCAGCGACATCACCGACGAGGTGGCCGCCCACGCCCAGGTCCAGCACTTGTCATTGCACGATGCGCTGACTGGCCTGCCGAACCGCAACAAGCTGGCGCGGCACCTGGACGACGCCCTGCTGGCCAAGGAGCATTCCGCACCCTTGACCCTGCTGATGGTGGATCTGGACAACTTCAAGCCGATCAACGATTCCCTCGGCCATCCGGCCGGCGACGCGGTGCTGCTGGAGGTGGCCCAGCGGTTGCGCGACAGTACCCGTGAGCAGGACCTGGTGGCGCGGTTGGGGGGCGATGAGTTCGTCGTGGTTCTCAGCGGCATGGAGAACACCACCGAGATCGATCGGTTCTGCGCTCGGCTGATCGACAGCCTGCAGCAACCGATCCACTATGAGACTCATGCCCTGCACATCGGCGCCAGCATCGGCATTGCGGTGAGCCGTCGCCAGGGCTACGTGCCCGGTGAGTTGATCCGTTGTGCCGATATCGCCTTGTACCAGGCCAAGTCCGAAGGCAAGAAGACCTGGTGCTACTTTGCCCCGCACATGAATGACCAGATCCAGCATCGACGCCAGCTGGAAAACGACCTGCGCCAGGCCTTGAAGAGAAACGAGTTCGTCCTGCATTTCCAGCCTCGCTACAAGGTCGACGGTCGCGAGATCGTCGCCGTCGAGGCCCTGGTGCGCTGGCAGCATCCAAGCCAGGGCTTGCTGGGGCCGGATGCCTTCATTCCAATGGCCGAACAGACCGATCTCATCGTTCCGCTTTCGCGCTGGGTGCTGCGCGAGGCTTGCGAAACCGCGCTGACCTGGCCGGGGGACCTGATGGTCTCGGTCAATCTCTCTCCCGCGCAGTTCGAACGCAGCGATGTGGTGGAGGATGTGCGCCAGGTGCTGATCGAAACCCATTTCCCGGCCAGCCGCCTGGAACTGGAAATCACCGAGAACGTGATGCTCAACGATGTGGACGGTGCCCTCCAGGTCATGAATGCCCTCAAGGAGCTGGGCGTGCGCCTGAACATGGACGATTTCGGTACCGGCTATTCTTCACTCGGCTACCTGCGCACCTATCCGTTCGATGGCATCAAGATCGACAAGCGTTTCATCGCGTCCATGAGCAACAGCAGCAACGACCGCGCGGTGGTGCAGGCGATCATCAACCTGGGCAAGGCCATGGGCCTGACCGTCACGGCCGAAGGGGTGGAAACCCTGGATCAGCTCGGTTCGCTGGGAACGGACCAATGCCACGAGGTCCAGGGCTATTTCCTCAGTCGACCCATCGACAAGGCGGCTTTCACGCACCTGCTGCAAAGTGCTCGGCCCTCGTCGAGAACCGGATCCTGAACATCGTTGCAACCACTGCGGTTTGTTGTCGGTCACACAGGAGTGTCCTGGCATTCGAGTTCTGGCCCATGAAAAACCTGCGGATCGCGACCTTCAACATCAATGGCATCCGGGCCCGGTTGCCCAACCTGCTGCAATGGCTGGAGCGGGAGAGCCCCGATATCGTCTGTCTGCAGGAGCTCAAGGCGGCCGACAAGGATTTCCCGGCGGCGGAACTGGAGTCGGTGGGGTATGGATCGATCTGGCATGGCCAGGCGTCGTGGAACGGTGTCGCGATCCTGGCCCGCGATGCGCAACCCCTGGAGAGCCGCCGGGGCTTGCCCGGCGGTGATGCCGACAGTCACAGCCGCTACCTGGAGGCGGCCGTGCATGGTGTCCTGGTGGGGTGCCTGTACCTGCCCAACGGCAATCCACAGCCAGGCCCCAAGTTCGATTACAAGCTGGAGTGGTTCAACCGGCTGATCGACTACGCCAAGGACCTGCAGGCCAGCGATCACCCGGTGGTGCTGGCGGGGGACTACAACGTAGTGCCCACCGACATGGACATCTACAACCCACGCTCCTGGCTCAAGGATGCGTTGCTGCAGCCTGAAAGTCGGGAGTGCTACCAGCGGCTGCTGGACCAGGGCTGGACGGATGCGTTGCGCCATCTGTATCCGCAGGAGAGGATCTACACCTTCTGGGACTATTTCCGTCAGCACTGGCAGAAGAACTCCGGGCTGCGTATCGACCACCTGTTGCTCAACCCGGCGGCCAGTCCTTATCTGAGCGAGGCAGGGGTAGACGCCTGGGTCAGGAACCAGCCTCATCCCAGCGATCATGCCCCCACCTGGATCCGGCTCGCCTCACGAAAACGACGCTGAAGGGCGAAACCCGGCGGGCCGGGGTGTTGTCGGTGCACAAGTAATGCCTTATACCTGCTGCCAACTGCAGTGAGCTTGCTGCAAGCCCTGCGCCGGACCGGATAAGGACACCCTCATGGACACCGCACGACTGAGCGATACGGGCCGTTATCTGCATCGCCTGGGCTTCGACGCCCCACCCGCACCGACCCTCGAGACATTGCGTCAGCTGCAATGGCGCCACACCGCCGAGTTCCCTTTCGAAACGCTTTCCACCCTGCTGCGTCAACCGGTGCATATCGACCTTGAATCGATCGAGCGAAAAGTCTTCGAGCAAGGTCGCGGTGGCTACTGCTATGAGCTCAATCACTTGTTCATGGCGCTCCTGCTGGAGCTGGGCTTCGACGTTCGTGGCATCACCGGCAGGGTTCTGATGAACGCCTCACAAGGAGCGTGGCCAGCGCGTACCCACCGCATTACCCTGGTGGTCATCGATGGCGTGCGCTATATCACTGATGTGGGGTTCGGCGGCATGGTGCCCACCGCCCCGCTGTTGCTCGATAGCCGGGACGTGCAGGCCACGCCCCACGAACCGTACCGCATCGAGGTGCATGAGGACGGCTACCTGCTGCAAGCCAACGTCGCGGGCGAATGGCGACCGATGTACCTGTTCGACCTGCAACGCCAGGAGGACATCGACTACGCCGTGGGCAACTGGTACGTCTGCAGCCACCCTGAGTCTCCGTTCATGGGCCGGCTGATGGTGGCCCGCACGGGAGACGGCTTGCGCAAGACCCTCAACGGCAACAGCTATGCCGTGCACCGGCTGGGACAAGAGAGCGAGCGACGGATCATCGCGCACGCCGATGAACTGATCGAGCTGCTGGAGGAGGAATTCAGCCTGCGCGTTCCGCCGCGAGAAGTGCTGCGGCCCGCGGTGAAGGGGCTGCTCTAGGCTCTGTTTGAAAAGACTTGAGGCAAAGGTCATGCAAGGCGAAAACCGGCGAGGAACGGCCGGGGTCGCGCTCGTTTTTACTGGAGTAAATGAGCATTGCGATCGACTCGCGCACGAGCCGGTTTTCACCGCCGCCTGAACGAGTATCGAGGCTTTTCAGGCAGAGCCTGGAGGCAATGGGGTCACGGATGAGGTGATGACCCTTTGGTCATGATGTGGGCTGAAAGTTGTATACAACTATCTGGACATTTGTCCTGATTTTTGAATACAGTGTGCCCATAACAAAAAACAGGGAACCCCCGAACCATGAAAACGCCCCATGTTTCACTCCCACGGCCCGAGGACGAAAACCTTGGTGTCGGCGCGAATATGGCTTACGGCCTGCAACATGTGTTGACCATGTACGGCGGTATCGTCGCGGTGCCTTTGATCATTGGCCAGGCAGCCGGCCTGTCGTCGGCGGACATCGGCCTGTTGATTGCGGCGTCGCTGTTCGCAGGGGGGCTGGCTACCTTGCTGCAGACCCTGGGCCTGCCGTTCTTCGGGTGCCAGTTACCCTTGGTGCAAGGCGTATCCTTCTCCGGCGTCGCGACCATGGTGGCGATTGTCGGGACCGGCGGGGAGGGTGGTTTCCAGGCCATCCTGGGGGCGGTCATCGCCGCATCCTTGATCGGTTTGCTGATCACCCCGGTGTTTTCACGCATCACCCGGTTCTTTCCACCGTTGGTTACAGGCATCGTGATCACCACCATCGGCCTGACGCTGATGCCGGTGGCGGCACGTTGGGCCATGGGGGGCAACAGCCATGCCGCCGATTTTGGCAGCATGGCGAACATCGGGCTGGCTGCCGTCACGCTGGTGCTGGTGCTGTTACTCAGCAAGATGGGCAGCGCGACCATTTCCCGGCTGTCGATCCTGCTGGCCATGGTGGTCGGCACCGTGATCGCGGTGTTCCTGGGCATGGCGGATTTTTCTTCCGTCAGCGAAGGGCCGATGTTCGGCTTCCCCGCACCGTTTCATTTTGGCATGCCCACGTTCCACATCGCGGCGATCCTGTCCATGTGCATCGTGATCATGGTGACCCTGGTGGAGACCTCTGCCGACATCCTGGCGGTGGGGGAGATCATCGACACCAAGGTAGACTCCCGGCGCCTGGGCAATGGCCTGCGGGCCGACATGCTGTCGAGCATGATCGCCCCGATCTTCGGGTCCTTTACCCAGAGCGCCTTTGCCCAGAACGTCGGGCTGGTGGCGGTGACCGGGATCAAGAGCCGCTTCGTCGTGGCCACCGGCGGGGTATTCCTGGTGGTGCTCGGCCTGCTGCCGTTCATGGGGCGGGTGATCGCGGCGGTTCCGACCTCGGTACTGGGCGGTGCTGGCATCGTCTTGTTCGGTACCGTTGCCGCCAGCGGCATTCGCACCCTGTCGAAAGTCGATTACCGCAACAACGTCAACCTGATCATCGTCGCCACCTCCATCGGCTTCGGCATGATTCCCATCGCCGCACCGAACTTCTACGATCATTTCCCCAGCTGGTTCGCGACCATTTTCCATTCGGGCATCAGCTCTTCGGCGATCATGGCGATCGTCTTGAACCTGGCCTTCAACCACTTCACCACGGGCAATTCCGACCAGCAGTCGGTCTTCGCCGCCGGGACCGAGCGGGTGTTGCGCTACCAGGATCTCGCGGCGTTGCGTGAAGGCGATTATTTCAGCGATGGCAAGCTGCATGACTGCGACGGCAATGAGATCCCCGTGGTGGCGGAGCCTGCTCATTCGACGGCAGAGCATGCCCCGGTGCGGCTTGAAAGCCGCGAGCACGTCTGACGGGGTGATGTAGCGCTCATGAAAAAACAGCCTGTGATTGGCCAGTCACAGGCTGTTTTTTTATGCCGGGTCCAGGTTACCAGCGACCGTAGTGGCCCCGGGGTGGGCCGTAGTAATAGCCCCGTGGTGGCCCGTAATACACCGGTGCCGGACGATAATAGATGGGCCGCTCTATATACACCGGCTGTGGCTGGTAATAGACCGGTGGTGGCTGCTGTACGTAGACCGGCTGCGGCTGGACATAGACCGGCTGCTGCACATACACCGGACGGTCGCGGTTGATGAGCGCCGAGCCGACGATGGCCGAGCCGACGATTGCGCCGAACACTGCGGGCCCCTCCCAACCACCGCGACCATGGGCGGATGCCTGGCCGGTGACCGCGAGTGCCCCCACGAGCAGGGCGATGATGGGGAGTTTTCGATTCATGTCGGTTCCTCGTTTCAACCCCGGCGGCTGTGGTCTGGAACAAACCCGATGAGGGTCGCCGGGATACTTGCTCTGACAACGATTTTCCCAGGATCTGCAACGCCGTTGGGTAAATATTGTGTAAGGTCCAACGAGACGGTCATCCGTTTGTCCGAAAGTGAACGCAAGGAACACGCATGCAATTTCATCACGACAAGAACACCCAGCTGTGCATGTCCCTCTCGGGGCGCCCCGGTAACTTCGGTCTGCGCTTTCATAATCATTTGTATGAGCAGTTGGGCCTGAATTTCTACTACAAGGCTTTCAGCAGCCAGGACCTGCCAGGTGCTGTCCGTGGGATCCGCGCCCTGGGCATCCGGGGATGCGGGGTGTCGATGCCCTTCAAGGAGGCCTGCATCGCTCTGGTCGACGAGCTGGATGCTTCCGCCGCCGCGATCCAGTCCATCAATACCATCGTCAATACCGATGGGCACCTGAAGGCCTACAACACCGACTACATCGCCGTCGCCCAGTTGCTGCAAACCCATGCCGTGCCCAAGGAATCGACCTTTGCCCTGCGCGGCAGCGGCGGCATGGCCAAGGCCGTGGCCAGCGCGTTACGCGATGGCGGTTACCGCAAGGGGCTGATCGTTGCCCGCAATGAAACCGCTGGCCGGGCGCTGGCCGCGTCCCTGGGCTACGAGTGGCAAGCGGAGCTGGGCGAGCAGCGGCCGCAGATGCTGATCAACGTCACGCCGATAGGCATGAGCGGCGGGCCGGAAGCCGATCAGCTGGCGTTTTCGGCCGACGCCATCGCGGCAGCCGAGACGGTGTTCGATGTGGTGGCGATCCCATCGGAAACACCGTTGATCGTGCGCGCTCGAACCGAAGGCAAGCGCGTCATCACCGGGCTGGAAGTGGTTGCGATCCAGGCCCTGGAGCAGTTCGTGCTGTACACCGGTGTACGGCCGAGCCTGGAACAGTTCGAAAAAGCCGTGGCCTTCGCCCGCGCGGTCTAGACGCGGGCCTTGCCTGGTTATTCCAGCCGGGCCAGCCGCTCTTCCAGCGCCGCGATGCGGGCTTCGAGCTCTTCGATGCGCTCCAGCGACACGCCGCTGCCCGTCCCGCGCTCCACCGGGTGCTGGCGGGCGGCGAGAATCGCCTCGATGTCCGCCGGATCGCCCAAGGCATGGACGTATCGATCTTCCCGCTGGCCGGCCTGGCGCGGCACCAGCAGGGCCAGGCCGCGGGCGATGAGGCGCTCCAGCTGATGCAGCACTTGTTCGGCGTCTTCGAAATCGTGCATCCGGCCGCTGCGGGTCAACAGTTCGTTGACGGTTTGCGGACCGCGCAGGAACAGCAACCCCATCAGGACCACCTGGGCCGGCACCAGCTCCAGGGCCTTTTCGACCCGATGTTCCCAACGGTCGGCGCGGCTGCCCATCACGAGCCGGGTGAAACCCTGGCCCTCCAGCGCCCGCAGGCTCTGGCCAACCTGGCCTGGGGTGAGGTTCATCACCGGTTCGCGGCTGGTTTTCTGGTTGCAGGCCAAAACCAGGGCGTTGAGGGTCAGTGGGTAGGTTTCGGGATTGGTGGCCTGCTTTTCGATCAGGGCCCCGAGGATGCGGATTTCCGTGCTGTTGAGCCGTGCTGCTTCGGCCTGATCCTGTTCTTCGATGCTCATCGCGCGTCCCCTATGCTGTGAAGCCGCCTAGCCTAATCCTTGCGCAATAAAAGACAAGCTGCGCGACAGCGTGTCTATAATCGCCGACGCTTGATAAGACTCTTTTTTCCATCACCTGCATGAGATCCCCATGACTATTTCCCTGTACGCCGCTTCCATCCCGGTTTTCAAGCAGATGCTCAACGCCATGAGTGACGTCCTGAGCAAGGCCGAAGCCCATGCCAGCGCGAAAAACATCGAGCCGAACGCATTCCTGCAGGCCCGGCTGTACCCGGACATGTTCCCGCTGGTGCGTCAGGTGCAGATCGCGGTGGATTTCGCCAAGGGCGTCTCCGCGCGGCTGGCTGAAATCGAAGTGCCGAAATATGACGACAGCGAAACCACCTTCGCCGAACTGCAGGCCCTGATCGCCAAGGTGCTGGCTTTCATCGACGGCATCCGCCCCGAGCAGATCGACGGCAAGGAAAATATCGAGATCGTCACCCGTCCGGGTACGCCGAAGGAAAAGCGCTTCACCGGCCAGAACTACCTGCTGACCTACGGCCTGCCGCAGTTCTTCTTCCACGTCACCACCACTTACGCACTGCTGCGTCACAACGGTGTGGAAATCGGCAAGCGCGACTACATGGGCGCGTTCTAAGCCTGGCAGCATGAAAAAGCCCGGGACGGTGTGGGCCGTCCCGGGCTTTTTCATGACTTTCGATGGGTGTGGGCCGGGCCTGGGGGGCCCTGTCTAGCTTCATGGGCGTGACCATGCCCGCGAAGGGGCGGGTTCATCCACGGCCCAGGCTGGGATTCTTCCAATGCATCAGGCCGTGCGTGCGAGCTTCTTTTCTTCACCCAGGCAAGCCGCCGCCGTGAACAGCACATCCGTAGACGAGTTCAATGCGGTTTCCGCCGAATCCTGCAGGACGCCGATGATGAAACCGACGGCCACGACCTGCATGGCGATTTCGCTGGGAATGCCGAACAGGCTGCATGCCAGGGGAATCAGCAACAGCGATCCGCCGGCCACGCCGGACGCACCGCAGGCGCAGATGGCCGCCACCACGCTCAGCAGCACGGCGGTCGGCACGTCCACTACGATGCCCAGGGTGTGTACGGCCGCCAGGGTCAGCACGGTGATGGTGATGGCGGCGCCCGCCATGTTGATGGTTGCACCCAGGGGAATCGATACCGAGTAGGTGTCCTCGTGCAGGCCCAGGCGCTTGCTCAGTTCCAGGTTGACCGGGATGTTTGCCGCCGAGCTGCGGGTGAAGAATGCGGTGATGCCACTCTCGCGCAGGCAGGTGAACACCAGCGGGTAGGGGTTGCGACGCAGTTTCCAGAACACGATGAGCGGGTTGACCACCAGCGCGACGAACAGCATGCAGCCGATGAGGACCGTCAGCAGATGGAGATAGCCGAGCAGGGCGCTGAAGCCGGAGGTCGCCAGGGTCGAGGCGACCAGGCCGAAAATCCCCAGCGGCGCGAAGCTGATCACTAGGCGTACGATCACCGTGACGCCGTTGGAGAGGTCCTCCAGTACGGTGCGGGTGGTCTGGCCGGCATGACGGATGGCGATCCCCATGCCGATGGCCCAGGCCAGGATGCCGATGAAGTTGCCGTCCATCAGCGCCCGGACAGGGTTGTCCACCACGCTGAGCAGCAGGCTCTGCAGCACTTCGCTGATACCACCGGGAGCGGTAACGGCGACGTCCTGGGTGGACAGTACCAGGCTGGACGGAAACAGCGTACTGGCTACCACCGCGACCACGGCCGCGGCGAAGGTGCCCAGCAGGTACAGGAACAGGATCGGCCGGATATGGGTTTCCTGGCCGTGCTTGTGGTTGGCGATCGAGGCCATGACCAGCACGAACACCAGGATTGGCGCCACGGCCTTGAGCGCGGACACGAAGACCTTGCCGATGAAGGCAGTGGACTTCGCCACGTCCGGCGCCAGCCAGGCCAGGGCGATACCCAGGATCAGGCCGATGACGATTTGCGTCACCAGGCCGGTGCGTTTGAAGCGTTGCAACAGGGAAGGGGATAAAGCAGTCATGACGACCATCCAGATATTTTTTTTGTGAGCAACGGGCGACGATCAGGGCAACAGGCGGGCAGGCCACATGAGCGGAGCCGGAAGAGTGTTACGTATTTGAGGGCGCGGACTTTAGCACAGCCCGGGAAGAAATCTGACGGACCTGTGACGATCCGTCACCCGGTGTTCAAGTGAATTTGTCTGTCGCGGACATTCTGTTAGGCTTTGGGCTTCTCATCTTTCTATTCCGCCAGCGGGCCCCTGGGCCAACGCTGGTGTCGTCGTTTTGCTGGAGTTATGCATGCTGTTACCCATTTTCCTGTTGTCGGCCGCCGGTTTCACCGTGCTGACCACGGAGTTCATCATTGTCGGCCTCCTGCCGTCCATTGCCCGCGACCTGCATGTCAGCATTCCCCAGGCCGGGCTGCTGGTGACGCTCTTCGCATTTACGGTGGCGGCGTTCGGGCCGTTCCTGACTGCCTGGTTCGCCCGTTTCGAACGGCGCAAGCTGTTCATTAGCGTACTGCTGATGTTCGGACTGGCCAACACACTGGCGGCCGTTGCCCCCGATATCTGGGTCATGGCGATCGCCCGGCTGGTCCCGGCCCTGGGCTTGCCGGTGTTCTGGGCACTGGCCAGCGAAACGGCCGTGGATA
This sequence comes from Pseudomonas sp. 7SR1, assembly GCF_900156465.1. NCBI lineage: Bacteria > Pseudomonadati > Pseudomonadota > Gammaproteobacteria > Pseudomonadales > Pseudomonadaceae > Pseudomonas > Pseudomonas sp. 7SR1. The sequence continues at coordinate 5,513,495 of NZ_LT707064.1, read as the reverse complement.
TCGTCGGGCCGCAACATGCCGGGCGCGCCATAGCCCGGATCGGATTCGGCATCGTCTGCGCCACGGTATTCGGGATTCCAGTGGGCACACTGATTTCCGACATGTTCGGCTGGCGCAGTGCTTTCGCGATCCTGGCGGTCATCGCCTTTGCCAAGGCGTTGCTGCTGTTCGTCTATCTGCCGAAAACCAGCCTGCACCTGCATCAGGTGAGCTTCCGCTCGCAGTTCAAGATCCTGCGCAGCCCGTTGATGCAGGGGCATGTCCTGCTGTCGATCCTGGTGTTCAGCGGCATGTTCACGGCCTATACCTACCTGGCCGACATTCTCGAACGTCTCGCCGGTTTCGACGGCACGCTGGTGGGTTGGTGCCTGATGGGCTTCGGGGCCGTGGGGCTGTTGGGCAACTCCCTGGGAGGCCGCGCGGTGGACCGGCATCCGCTGATCGCCTCGATGGTCTTCTGTCTGTTCATGATCGGCGGCATGGTGGCATTGGTGCCGAGCATTCATTCCACCCTGGGGCTGGCGGCGGCGATGGGCATCTGGGGCGTGACCCAGGCCGCCCTGTTCCTGGTCAGTCATGTGCGTCTGATGAAGGCCGCCCCCCAGGCGCCGGCCTTTGCCGCGTCGCTGAACATTGCCGGTGCCAACCTGGGGATCGGCCTGGGGGCGATGGTGGGTGGACGCGTCATCGATACCTTGGGCCTGGGCAGTGTCGGGTTCGCGGCGGCCGGGTTCATACTGGTCTCGATCCTGCTGGCCTTGTTGCTGATGACGTTCAGTCAGGGCCAAACAGTTCGCGCCGAGCCCCTTCGGCAATTGCGACAATGCCCGGATGACTGACCTTGCGTTCCACGGAAATGGCATAGAACGATTCACTCACGGCATCGGTCCGGCCGATCTCCCGCACGCCGTACTGGCGTATCACCTCTTCGGCGATCACGCTCGGGCCGATGAAGATCCCGCTGCCTGACTGACCGAAGGCTTGCATCAGCGCGCTGTCGTCGAATTCGCCGACGATACGTGGCTGGATCTGCTGCTCGGCGAACCAGCGTTGCAGGCGGCTGCGCACCACGGTTTCCGGACCGGGAATCAGCAAGGGGGCGTCTTGCAGGCCGCGAGGGAAGTCCTGCCCGTACTGTTCGGCCAGGGCGGTGGTGGCAAAGAAGCTGATGCCGCATTCCCCCAGTTTCTGACTGTAACCCTTGATGTCCAGGTGGGTCGGCATCGGGCTGTCGGAAATCACCATGTCCAGACGCTGGATCGCCAGGTCCGCCAGCAACCGTTCGAGTTTGTCTTCGCGACAAGTGATGCGCAGGGGCACGCTCAACTCCATGGTCGGTGCCAACAGCCGATAGACAATGGACTTGGGCACCACATCCGCCACCCCGACCCGGAACAGCGCCTGTTGTTCGTTGGGCTGGGCCCGCAGCATGAGCTCCAGCTCGCCTCCCAACTGGAACATCTGTTCGGCATAGGGCAGAGCCTGGCGACCGGCTTGTGTCAGTTCCAGCTGACGTCCTACGCGGCGAAACAGCTTGATGTGGTACGTCTGCTCGAACAGGGAGATCTGCCCGCTGATGGTCTGTGGAGTCAGGTTCAGTTGTTCGCAGGCCCGTACGATGCTGCCTGTCTTGGCCACGACCCAGAAGTAATGCAGTTGCCGGTAATTGAGCATGGAAGCACCGATTCGGAAAAACCGAAGTATAACCGCTAAAAATACGAATTTCCCTGAACTATCGGTCTCTCTAGAATGCTGCTCCATCGGTGGGGCATCTTCGTGCTCCCTCTACCCTGAGAGGCACTTTATCCAATGACATTCAGATCCTTGGGGCTTGTAGCCCTGTTTGCGATGTCTTCCCTTACGCTGGCAGGCTGCGAGCAGGCCGAAAAAAGCGCCCAGCACCTGGCCGAGCAGTTGAAGGAACAGGCAGTGGAAACCGCCAAAAAGGCCATCGACGACACCCACAAGGCCGCCGAGCAGGCGCTGAACGAGGCCACGGGCGGCCTGATCAGTCCAAAGAAAGAACCAGCGGACGAGGCTGACGAATCGGCAGCTGAACCCAAATCTTCCACCCAAGCCATCTAACCCGTCATATCGAGTCAGGACTGACCTATGGATTATCTTTTACAACTCGTCGCCAGCCCTACAGCCTGGATCGCCCTGGCGACCCTGGTCGTCATGGAAATCGTGCTGGGCATCGATAACCTGATCTTCATTTCGATCCTGACCAACAAGCTGCCCGAACAGCATCGCGCCAAGGCTCGGCGGATCGGTATCGGCATGGCGTTGCTCCTGCGTCTGGGTCTGTTGAGTACCATCGCGTTCATCGTGCAGCTCACGGAACCGGTCATCGAGATCCTTGGCCAGGCCTTCTCCTGGAAGGACATGATCCTGATTGCCGGCGGTCTGTTCCTGCTGTGGAAAGCCACCACCGAGATTCACCACAGCATGGACCCTGCGCCGGATGATCCCAAGTCGGCCACCTCTGGCGTGACCCTCGGATTTGCTGCCGCGATCGGTCAGATCCTGATGCTGGACCTGGTGTTTTCCATCGACAGCATCATCACGGCCGTGGGCATGACCGAGCACTTGCCGATCATGATCATTGCAGTGGTCGTGTCGGTGCTGGTGATGCTGCTGGCTGCGGAGCCGCTGGCCAAGTTCATCAATGACAACCCGACGGTGGTCATGCTGGCCCTGGGCTTCCTGATCATGATTGGTATGACGCTGATCGCCGAAGGCTTCGGGGCCCACGTGCCCAAGGGCTACATCTACGCGGCCATGGCGTTCTCGGCTGCGATTGAAGTGCTGAACATGATGGCCCGCCGTGCCCGGCAAAAGGCTTCGGTCGAAGCCGAAAACGCCTGATTCCACGAGGTCATGAACAAGCCGCCCGGGTCCATGCCCGGGCGGTTTTTTTCATGCTGGATAGTGATCGGTCAGTGTGCGGCGACGTGGCGCCTGGCGGGTTTCGCGGTTTTTTCCGTTTGTGGCGGTGCGTGATGATGACGGCGGGTGATCCGCAGGACCCCCCACAGCATGGCCGTCGCTACGCTCAGCCAGCCGAATACAAGCATCACAATGGTGGTCGTCAGGCTCATAGGGCCTCCTCAACCCCGGATCGGGGCAACGCACTCTGTTCAATGGACAGTTTAGCTGTTCAAGTATTGCAAGCAGTCGAACGCATCCCTTGGCGTCGGACCGGATCGTTCTATTGCGGCGACCAGACTGCGGTTAAAGGCTATACCAGGGAGGCGCGGGCATCTTATGATCGACGCCCCAAGCCTGGCCCGGATGCCGGGTGCCTGAACAAGAGAGTCATCATGTCGTCGGTCATTCCCTCTATCCGATCATTGGTATCTGCCGTTGCCTGTCTGGTGGCCCTGGCGGGTTGCGCCGGTGGGGTGTCGCCCCAGATCCAGCGCCTGCCCGAACGGGTCGAGCTCAATAGCGTGCCGTTCTATCGCGGCGAGCTTTACCTGGGCGCGCCGCAGTCCCTGGCGGCCCTGCTGACCCTGCAAGGCACGGTGATCACGCCAGGACTGCTGGAGAAACCGCTGCATTTGCCGGGCGGCGAAGCCCATCTGCAGCAGAACATGCAGACGTTGGCGCGTGAGTACGGGCTGGTGGTGTACCCGCTCGACAGTCGCCTGGACGCACTGCTGGAGCAGGTTGCGGCGGGCAACCCCGTATTGCTGCGTTACACCGAAGGCTCCGCATTCTGGTCCGGGCCTCGGTACGCAATCCTTGCCGGCTACAACCGGCAGAAGCAGACGGTCTTGCTGCGTTCGGGCATGAACCGCCGGCTGTCGATGAGTTTCAGTGGGTTCGAGTCTGCCCTGAAGGACGCCGGTGGCTGGGCTGTATTGCTCCAGCGACCGACGCAACTGCCGGCCAACGTTGACTCGCGGCGCTGGCTGAAGGCTGCCGACGAGCTGGCCGGGGCAGGGCAGGAGCAAGCGGCGGCTCGGGCCAGCAAGGCCCTGGGTGCGGCCCATTGAGTGCCTGCCCCGTTCGTCACCTGCCGGGCACGACCTGAGCTGCCAGGGGCTCTTATCGTCAGGGTTCCGACGTTCGGGCCCTGATTCGAGGAGGCACGTATGGCACAGTCGAAAACCCCCACAGGGCCCCATTCTTCCGAACACTCGTCCGCCGAAGACGACCTGGGATTCGATCCGGATTCGCCGGATCTCGACGATCCCCAGGTCGACCCGATAGGACCGGCCAAGGCCCCACGGGACGACAGGAAAGAGCAGGGTCCGCCTTCTTCCAAGGCCTATGATCCGTTGGGCAATCTCAAGCCCTGAACGCAAACAGCCCCGGATATCCGGGGCTGTTCATTTATTGCCGCACGCTTATTGGGAGGCTTCCACCACACCGGTCTGGCGGCTTTTCAGGTTTTTTGCTGCCTTGTATTGCAGGGCCACGGCCGGAGCGCTGGTGCTCTTGCCGGTTTCGACCCAGCTGCGAATCCGGCTTGCGTCGGCAAAATGTGTGTATTTGCCGAAGGCATCGAGGATGACCAGCGCCATCGGGCGATTGCCCATTTTCGTCACCAGCACCAGGCAATGTCCGGCCTGGTTGGTAAAGCCGGTCTTGGTCAGCTGAATATCCCAGTTGCCCCTGTGGACCAGGTGATCGGTGTTGCGAAAGCCCAGGCTGTAGACCGGCTTGCGGAAGGTGACGGTCTTTTCCTTGGTGGTGCTCAATTCGCTGAGCAGCGGATATTTGCGAGCGGCGATCAACAGCTTCGTCAGGTCCCGGGCGGTGGAGACGTTATGGATCGACAGGCCAGTGGGCTCGACATAATGAGTGCTGGTCATGCCAAGGGCCTTGGCCTTGGCGTTCATGGCGGCGATGAAGGCCGCGTAACCGCCCGGGTAGTGGTGGGCGAGGCTGGCGGCGGCGCGGTTCTCCGAAGACATCAAGGCGATCAGCAGTACGTCGCGGCGCGACAGTTCACTGTTGAGCTTGACCCGGGAAAACACACCTTTCATCTCGGGTGTGTTGGCAATCGTGATGGAGATGTATTCGTCCAGGTTCTGTTTGGCGTCCAGCACGATCAGGCCAGTCATCAATTTGGTCACCGACGCGATCGGAACCACCACGTCCGGGTTGCTGGAGTAGACGACTTTATCCGTCTGCAGGTCCAACAGCATCGCGCTGCCCGACGCGACTTGCAGTTTCGAGGTGTCTCGTGGGGTCGCGATGGTTTCCTGCGCGTGGACATCCTGGGTGGCAAGGGCGCCTGAGAAAGCGAAGAACAGGCTGAGGATCGAAAGACGGATTTTCACGCGAGTAGACTCGATGGAGTTGTAAGGTACCGTTCGGCAACGGCTTTGAAAAAAGCGCTGCATTTTATGAGTATGGGTGACAACCGCGCTACATGCCTGCGCCGCGGGTGCGAGTGAATGAATAAAATTTAATCGGGTGCGATCCTGCAGGATCGAACCTGAAAAATATGTCATCGAGTGGCGATGAGGGAGGGCGTGCGTGTCGTTCGATCAGGCGCAGAAACGCCTGCGAAAGCGCTACTGGCTTCCGCAGGGGGCAGGCGGCTGAAGCTGCGATCAGCTATGCAGGGTTTCCGCCGCGTACAAGGTGTTTTCCAGCAGGCATGCACGGGTCATCGGGCCCACTCCGCCAGGCACCGGTGTGATCCAGCCGGCGCGCGGCAGTGCGGTCTCATAGACCACGTCGCCCACCAGCTTGCCGTCATCCTGGCGATTGATGCCCACGTCGATGACGATGGCCCCTTCCTTGATCCACTCGCCCTTCACCAGGCCGGGTTTGCCGGCGGCCACGACCACCAGGTCGGCGCGTCCGACGTGGCCGGCCAGGTCCTTGGTGAAGCGGTGGGTCACAGTGACCGTGCAGCCGGCCAGCAGCAATTCCATGGCCATCGGGCGACCAACGATGTTGGATGCGCCCACGACCACGGCATCGAGCCCATAGAGATCCACGCCAGTGCTTTCCAGCAGCGTCATGATGCCTTTGGGCGTGCAGGGCCGCAGCAGCGGGATGCGCTGGGCCAGGCGGCCGACGTTATAAGGGTGGAAACCGTCGACGTCCTTGTCCGGGCGGATACGCTCCAGCAGCTTGGAAGCGTCGAGGTGCTCAGGCAGGGGCAACTGGAGCAGGACCCCATCGATGTTCGGGTCATCGTTGAGACGATCGATCAGATCGGCCAACGCTTGCTGGGTGGTTTCGGAAGGCAGGTCGTAGGCCTGGGAAAGGAAGCCGACCTCTTCACAGTCTTTACGCTTGTGCGAGACATAAACCTGAGAGGCAGGATCGCTGCCGACCAGGATCACCGCAAGACCGGGGGTGCGCAGGCCTTGCTGGCGACGCTCGGTAACGCGTTGGGCGATCTGCTGGCGCAGGCTGGCGGCGATCGATTTGCCGTCGATAAGTTGTGCAGTCATTGCGCGTGGTTAACCATCGAGAGGGGAAAAAAAGAGAGCGCATTCTCGCATGCCGAGGCGTGAGGGCAAAGGCGCTTGGTCTGCAAATTCCCCTAACCCCTTTAATTAAATGAATTTTTTTTAGAAAAGAGTTGACGACCTGTCAGGCCGTCTATAACATTCGTCGCACTTGTCGGGCACAGCCTAGCACTGGTTAAGTAGGTTGAGCGGAGTTGGTTGTTTCAATTCGGCAAAGCTGAAAGCACTTAGTTTGTAATCGTCAAAGAATACAGATTAAAAAGGCGCCCGTAGCTCAGCTGGATAGAGCATCCGCCTTCTAAGCGGATGGTCGCAGGTTCGAGTCCTGCCGGGTGCGCCATTAGGCAGCTTTGGCACAAGTAACGCAACAAGGCAATATGGTGGGCGTAGCTCAGTTGGTAGAGCACGGGATTGTGACTCCCGTTGTCGTGGGTTCGATCCCCATCGTCCACCCCATATTCTAAAAGGCGCCAGATCTAACAGTCTGGCGCCTTTGCTTTAAAAGCCAGGGGCTTCAAACTGATCCAGATGTCCGGGTCGTTTATACAAGTCGCTGGACATGCGGATGTGGTGGAATTGGTAGACACACTGGATTTAGGTTCCAGCGCCGCAAGGTGTGAGAGTTCGAGTCTCTCCGTCCGCACCATACAAATCGCTATTCAATTAGCAGAGAACGGCGCAGTACCTGAAGAGGACTGCGCCGTTTTTGTTTCTGGCGATCGGCTGTTCATGTCCGGTCCGGTCTCGCTCGGCGCGGCTGGCGGTTCGCGGTGATTGTGTTTCGTGATGATACACGGCATGCCGTTGGTCTTCCGGCGGGGCTGAGTACCGAAGAGCGACGAGTGCTCGCTTCTATATATAGAAGCGTTGGTCCAGAGCTCCTGGCTTGACTGGCTGAATTTGCAATCCGGGCGAGGCATGACCGTTTGTCTCCCCTTAATGTCGGTGCTTGTTTTCCGGTTGTTTTCAGTAGGGTGACTTCTTGAGTTTGACCTACTAGAATGCATGCCCTTGATTCTGGGGTCGGAAACACCCGGCCAACGTCTGTGCAACGAGGAATATCCATGCAAGTTTCTGTTGAAAGTACTTCTGCTCTTGAGCGTCGCATGAGCATCATCGTGCCTGCTGATCGCATCGAGACTCAGGTCAACAAGCGTCTGCAGCAGACTGCACAAAAGGCCAAAATCCCAGGTTTCCGTCCAGGCAAAGTGCCGATGAGCGTGATCCGTCAGCGTTACGAAGCTGATGCGCGCCAGGAAGCAGTGGGCGATGTGATCCAGTCTTCGTTCTACGAAGCGGTTGTCGAGCAGAAGCTGAACCCGGCCGGTGCTCCATCCGTCGAGCCTAAAGTGCTGGAAAAAGGCAAGGACCTGGAGTTCGTCGCCACGTTCGAAGTGTTCCCTGAGTTCACCGTTGCCGGCTTCGAGTCCATCGCTGTCGAGCGCCTGAGCGCCGAAGTATCGGACGCCGACCTGGACAAGATGCTGGACATCCTGCGCAAGCAGAACACCCGTTTCGAAGTGACCGATCGTGCTGCGCAGAACGAAGACCAGCTGAACATCGACTTCGTCGGCAAAGTCGATGGTGAAGTGTTCGCCGGCGGTTCCGCCAAGGCTACCCAGCTGGTGCTGGGCTCCGGTCGCATGATCCCAGGCTTCGAAGATGGCCTGGTCGGCGCGAAAGCGGGCGAGGAGCGCGTTCTGAACGTGACCTTCCCTGAGGACTACCAGAACCTGGACCTGGCCGGCAAGGCCGCCGAGTTCACCGTGACCGTCAACAGTGTCTCCGAGCCGAAGCTGCCTGAACTGAACGAAGAGTTCTTCGCCCAGTTCGGTATCAAGGAAGCCGGCCTCGACGGTTTCCGCGCCGAAGTTCGCAAGAACATGGAGCGTGAGCTGCGTCAGGCCATCAAGTCCAAGATCAAGAACCAGGTCATGGACGGTCTGCTGGCCTCCAATCCGATCGAAGTGCCGAAGGCGCTGCTGGACAACGAAGTGAATCGTCTGCGCGTGCAGGCCGTCCAGCAATTCGGTGGCAACATCAAGCCGGACCAACTGCCAGCCGAGCTGTTCGAAGAGCAGGCCAAGCGCCGCGTCGTGCTGGGTCTGATCGTAGCCGAAGTGGTCAAGCAGTACGAACTCAAGCCTGATGACGCCCGCGTTCGCGAGTTGATCCAGGAAATGGCTTCGGCTTACCAGGAGCCTGAGCAAGTCGTGTCCTGGTACTACAAGAACGAGCAGCAGCTGAACGAAGTCCGTTCGGTTGTGCTGGAAGAACAAGTTGTGGATACTGTTCTGCAGAAAGCTAGCGTGACCGATAAAGCGGTCTCTTACGAAGAAGCGGTCAAGCCGGTGGAAGCTGCACAAGCCGATTGATTTTTCTGCGGTAAGAAATACACACCATAAGCCAGCCTTCGCGCTGGCTTATGCGTATTCAAGACATAACTATTTGGGAGTGACTGCGAGACATGTCCCGCAATTCTTTTTATCAGCAGAGCTCTGACATCCAGGCCGCAGGCGGCCTGGTCCCGATGGTTATCGAGCAGTCCGCTCGTGGCGAACGTGCCTATGACATCTATTCGCGCCTGCTCAAGGAACGCGTCATTTTCCTGATCGGGCCCGTCGAAGACTACATGGCCAACCTCGTGGCGGCACAACTGCTGTTCCTTGAAGCGGAAAACCCGGACAAGGATATCCATCTGTATATCAACTCACCTGGCGGTTCGGTGACGGCTGGCATGTCGATCTACGACACCATGCAGTTCATCAAACCGGACGTCTCCACCATCTGCATCGGCCAGGCCTGCAGCATGGGTGCTTTCCTGCTCGCCGGCGGCGCAGCGGGCAAGCGTCACTGCCTGCCTAACTCGCGCATGATGATCCACCAGCCGTTGGGCGGCTTCCAGGGCCAGGCGTCGGACATCGACATCCATGCCAAGGAAATCCTCCATATCCGTTCGCGTCTGAACTCGCTGCTGGCCCATCATACCGGCCAAAGCCTTGAAACCATTGAGCGAGACACCGAGCGTGACAACTTCATGAGCGCCGAGCGTGCGGCCGAGTACGGCCTGATCGACTCCGTGATCAACAAGCGTCAGATGCCTGCCTGAGTCGTTCAAAATGCAGGTGGTTGGGATGACCGGCCGCCTGCGGGCTTGAAAAAGCCCGCAATTGCCTTCATCTTGTGTTGCAAGCCTATCGGATTTGGATCGATCGAATGACTGACACCCGCAACGGCGAGGACAACGGCAAACTGCTTTATTGCTCCTTCTGTGGCAAAAGCCAGCATGAAGTACGCAAATTGATTGCCGGTCCCTCGGTCTTCATTTGCGACGAGTGCGTCGACCTGTGCAATGACATCATCCGCGAGGAGGTGCAGGAAGCCCAGGCCGAAAGCAGCGCGCATAAGTTGCCTTCGCCCAAAGAAATCAGCGGCATCCTCGACCAGTATGTAATTGGTCAGGAGCGCGCGAAAAAGGTACTGGCCGTAGCGGTGTACAACCACTACAAGCGCCTGAACCAACGTGACAAAAAAAATGACGAGGTCGAACTCGGCAAGAGCAACATCCTGCTGATCGGCCCGACAGGCTCGGGTAAGACCCTGCTTGCCGAGACACTGGCTCGTTTGCTGAATGTTCCCTTCACCATCGCCGACGCGACCACCCTTACCGAGGCGGGCTACGTGGGTGAGGATGTCGAGAACATAATTCAGAAACTGTTGCAAAAGTGCGACTACGATGTGGAAAAAGCCCAGATGGGCATCGTCTACATCGACGAAATCGACAAGATTTCCCGCAAGTCCGACAACCCGTCCATCACCCGGGATGTTTCCGGCGAGGGCGTGCAGCAGGCCTTGCTCAAGTTGATCGAAGGCACGGTCGCTTCCGTTCCGCCCCAGGGCGGGCGCAAGCACCCGCAGCAGGAATTCCTGCAGGTCGATACCCGTAACATCCTGTTCATCTGCGGCGGCGCGTTCTCCGGCCTGGAAAAGGTCATCCAGAACCGTTCCACCCGTGGGGGCATCGGTTTCAATGCCGAGGTCCGCAGCAAGGAAGAGGGCAAGAAGGTTGGCGAGTCCCTGCGTGAAGTCGAGCCTGACGATCTGGTCAAGTTCGGTCTGATCCCGGAGTTCGTTGGTCGCCTGCCGGTCCTGGCGACGTTGGACGAGCTGGACGAGGCTGCATTGATGCAGATCCTGACCGAGCCGAAGAACGCCCTGACCAAGCAATATGCCAAGCTGTTCGAAATGGAGGGTGTAGACCTGGAGTTCCGTTCCGACGCGCTGAAATCGGTTGCCAAACGTGCCCTGGAACGCAAGACCGGTGCCCGTGGGTTGCGCTCGATTCTCGAAGGCGTATTGCTCGACACGATGTACGAGATTCCCTCGCAGTCCGATGTGAGTAAAGTCGTGATCGATGAAAGCGTCATAGAAGGCAAGTCCAAGCCGCTGTATATCTACGAAAACAGTGAGCCGGCTGCCAAGGCTGCCCCGGACGCCTGAGCGTCCGGTCGCCGGAATAAAGGAGGGGCCTTCGGGCCCCTTTGCTTTTAGCGTGATTTAGACGTGTCTTAGCGCTTGTTTTTTTTCAAGGCTGCCCCCATCTTGGTTTCAAGCTTACATTCATCTGTTTCCGGCCTTAGTGCCGCCGTAGAGGCGAAATCATGAAGACAACCATCGAATTGCCTCTCCTGCCATTGCGCGATGTCGTGGTGTATCCGCACATGGTTATCCCGCTGTTCGTGGGGCGCGAGAAGTCCATCGAAGCCCTCGAGGCTGCGATGACGGGTGACAAGCAGATCCTTCTGCTGGCTCAGAGAAATCCTGCTGACGATGATCCCGGCGAAGACGCACTTTATCGCGTAGGTACGATTGCAACGGTTCTGCAACTGCTCAAGCTGCCTGACGGCACGGTCAAGGTTCTGGTCGAAGGCGAGCAACGGGGTGCGGTCGAGCGCTTCAGCGAAGTAAACGGCCATTGCCGTGCCGAAGTGTCGCTGATCGACGAAGCCGAGGTGCCTGAGCGTGAGTCCGAGGTGTTTGTCCGCAGCCTGCTGTCTCAATTCGAGCAGTACGTGCAGTTGGGCAAGAAGGTGCCGGCAGAGGTCCTGTCGTCGCTCAACAGCATCGATGAACCTGGGCGCCTGGTCGATACCATGGCCGCGCATATGGCCCTCAAGATCGAGCAGAAGCAGGAAATCCTCGAGATCATCGACCTGTCCGCCCGTGTCGAGCATGTATTGGCATTGCTCGACGGCGAAATCGACCTGCTGCAGGTCGAAAAACGCATCCGCGGTCGGGTCAAGAAGCAGATGGAGCGCAGTCAGCGCGAGTACTACCTGAATGAGCAGATGAAGGCCATTCAGAAGGAGCTGGGTGACGGCGACGAAGGCCATAACGAGATCGAAGAGCTGAAGAAGCGAATCGATGCTGCCGGCCTGCCGAAGGACGCCCTTGCCAAGGCCCAGGCCGAGCTGAACAAGCTCAAGCAGATGTCGCCGATGTCCGCCGAGGCCACCGTGGTGCGCTCCTATATCGACTGGCTGGTCCAGGTGCCATGGAAAGCCCAGAGCAAGGTGCGTCTGGACCTGGCTCGCGCCGAAGATATCCTCGATGCCGACCATTACGGCCTGGAGGAGGTCAAGGAGCGCATCCTCGAATACCTCGCCGTACAGAAACGCGTGAAAAAGATTCGTGGCCCGGTCCTTTGCCTGGTCGGTCCTCCCGGGGTCGGTAAAACCTCCCTTGCGGAGTCGATTGCCCACGCGACCAACCGTAAATTCGTTCGCATGGCTCTGGGTGGCGTGCGTGACGAGGCGGAAATCCGCGGGCATCGCCGGACTTACATCGGGTCGATGCCGGGAAGATTGATTCAAAAGATGACAAAGGTCGGCGTGCGCAATCCGCTGTTCCTTCTGGACGAAATCGACAAGATGGGCAGCGATATGCGGGGCGATCCGGCCTCTGCATTGCTGGAAGTCCTCGATCCCGAGCAGAATCACAACTTCAACGATCACTACCTTGAGGTCGACTACGACCTGTCGGACGTGATGTTCCTCTGCACCTCCAACTCCATGAACATTCCGCCAGCGCTGCTGGACCGGATGGAGGTGATTCGTCTGCCGGGCTACACCGAGGACGAGAAGATCAATATCGCCGTCAAATACCTTTCGCCCAAGCAGATCCAGGCCAATGGCCTGAAAAAAGGCGAGCTGGAGTTCGACGAGGAGGCGATCCGCGACATCATCCGTTACTACACTCGCGAAGCGGGCGTGCGCGGTCTGGAGCGGCAGATCGCCAAGGTCTGCCGCAAGGCGGTCAAGGAGCATGCGCTGGAAAAACGCTTCGCGGTCAAGGTTACTTCGGACCTGCTGGAGCACTTCCTGGGCGTACGCAAGTTCCGTTACGGCCTGGCCGAGCAGCAGGATCAGATCGGTCAGGTGACCGGGCTGGCGTGGACCCAGGTCGGTGGCGAATTGCTGACCATCGAGGCGGCAGTCGTACCGGGCAAGGGGCAACTGATCAAGACCGGTTCCCTGGGCGATGTGATGGTCGAATCGATCACCGCGGCCCAGACCGTCGTGCGCAGCCGGGCCCGTAGCCTGGGCATCCCCGTGGACTTCCACGAGAAGCGCGACACCCATATCCACATGCCGGAAGGGGCGACGCCCAAGGACGGCCCCAGCGCTGGCGTAGGCATGTGCACGGCCCTGGTTTCGGCCCTGACCGGCATTCCGGTGCGCGCCGATGTGGCGATGACCGGCGAAATCACCCTGCGTGGCCAGGTACTGGCCATTGGTGGGCTCAAGGAAAAACTGCTGGCGGCGCATCGCGGTGGGATCAAGATCGTGATCATTCCCGAAGAGAATGTTCGTGATCTCAAGGAAATTCCCGACAACATCAAGCAGGATCTTCAGATTAAACCGGTTAAATGGATTGACGAAGTCCTGCAAATTGCGCTGCAATACGCGCCGGAGCCCTTGCCGGATGTGGCTCCGGAGATAGTCGCGAAGGACGAAAAGCGAGAGTCTGACTCTAAGGAAAGAATTAGCACGCATTAACACGCATTTGCCTGGGGGGCTTCCTTGACAGTTTTTTAGAGCCCTTGTTATAAAGCGGCTCTTAAGTGTCTGTAGGCCATTCAGCACTCGTTTTTGCTTTCACCAAAAAAACTTAGAATCATCTCAAATAGATATAAGGGGACTTAGAGTGAACAAGTCGGAACTGATTGATGCTATCGCTGCATCCGCTGATATCCCGAAAGCTGCTGCTGGCCGTGCGCTGGACGCTGTAATCGAATCCGTCACTGGCGCTCTCAAGGCTGGCGACTCCGTTGTTCTGGTTGGTTTCGGCACCTTCTCCGTCACTGATCGTCCGGCTCGTACCGGTCGCAACCCTCAGACTGGCCAGGCTCTGCAAATCAAGGCCGCCAAGAAGCCAAGCTTCAAGGCTGGTAAAGCACTGAAAGACGCCGTCAACTAAGGTTTCATTGAGTTTATCCGGGTCGGGGTCATGCCTGGCTTGGCAGCGGAGCGGTAACACGGTCGGTTTTCAAACGGCCTGTCGTGCCAGGGCTCGCGGGTTCGAGCCCGGTCCGCTCCGCCAGTAACGAGAAGGCGCATCCTCGGATGCGCCTTTCTTCTATCCGGATTCTACCCACGCTCCACGGTTGCCTAATTTTTGAAGTTCAACCGTTTCTGGGGGACGCATGCTGCAGAATATCAGGGACAATTCACAGGGCTGGATTGCCAAGACCATCATCGGAGTCATCGTCGCACTGATGGCGTTGACCGGTTTCGATGCCATTTTTCAAGCCACCAGCAACAGCAATGAAGCGGCCAAGGTCAACGGCGAGAAAATCAGCCAGAACGAGCTGAGCCAGGCTGTCGATATGCAACGTCGCCAGCTCATGCAACAGCTGGGCAAGGATTTCGACGCCTCCTTGCTGGACGAAAAAATGCTGCGCGACTCGGCCCTCAAGGGGCTGATCGACCGCAAGCTGCTGCTGCAAGGCGCCCATGACGCGAAATTCGCTTTCTCCGAAGCCGCGCTGGACCAGGTAATCCTGCAGACACCTGAGTTCCAGGTCGACGGCAAATTCAGCGCCGAGCGCTTCGACCAGGTGATTCGCCAACTGGGCTACAGCCGTATGCAGTTCCGCCAGATGCTGGCCCAGGAAATGCTGATCGGCCAGTTGCGCGCCGGCCTGGCCGGCAGTGGCTTTGTCACCGATGCCCAGGTGCTGGCATTCGCCCGCCTGGAAAAACAGACCCGTGATTTCGCCACCCTCACCATCAAGAGCGACGCGTCGGCGGTGAAGCTGACCGATGACGAGGTCAAGGCTTATTACGACAAGCACGCCAAGGAGTTCATGACTCCCGATCAGGTGGTGATCGATTACCTTGAACTGAAGAAGGCCTCGTTCTTCGATCAGGTCAGCGTCAAGGATGAAGACCTGCAGGCGGCTTACCAGAAGGAAATCGCCAACCTGTCCGAGCAACGTCGGGCGGCGCATATTCTGATCGAGGTCAATGACAAGGTCACCGAGGCACAGGCCAAGGCCAGGATCGAGGACATCCAGGCTCGCCTGGCCAAGGGCGAATCGTTCGAAGCCCTGGCGAAGGAGTTCTCCCAGGATCCGGGTTCGGCGAACAATGGCGGTGATCTCGGCTATGCCGGTCCGGGTGTCTACGACCCGGAATTCGAAAAGGCCCTGTATGCCTTGAACAAGGATCAGGTGTCCGCGCCGGTGCGTACCGATTTCGGTTTCCACCTGATCAAGCTGTTGGGCGTCGAGGCGCCTGAGGTGCCGAGTTTTGCCAGCCTCAAGGACAAGCTGACCCGCGAACTGAAGACTCAGCAAGTGGAGCAGCGTTTCGTGGAGGCGACCAAGCAACTGGAAGATGCCTCTTTCGAAGCCTCCGATCTGGCCCAGCCGGCCCAGGACCTGAAACTGACCGTTCATACGTCCGCGCCGTTCGGTCGCGAAGGTGGGGAAGGGATCGCGGCCAACCGCGCCGTTGTCACCGCCGCGTTCAGCCCGGAAGTACTCGATGATGGCGCCAACAGCACCGCCATCGAACTGGACCCGGAAACCGTCGTCGTGCTGCGCGCCAAGGAACACCGCAAGCCCGAGCAGCTTCCCCTGGAGCGCGTCGAAACGGCCATTCGCGCCCAGTTGACGAAGGAGCATGCCAGCGCGGCAGCCAAGACCCGGGCGGACGAATTGATCGTTAGCCTGCGCGAAGGCAAGACCGCACTGGACAAGCCTGTCGATGGCCAGGGCTGGAAAGTCACCGAGGCGGCGACTCGCAGCCAGGAAGGCATCGATCCAGCCGTTCTGCAGGCACTGTTCCGCATGCCCAAGCCGGAATCCAAGGACAAGCCGACGTTCACCAGCGTCACCTTGCCTGATGGAAGCCTGATGATCGTGCGCCTGAACGGGGTGAACGAGGCGGCGGCGCCGACCGACGCAGAGAAAGCCGAATACCGTCGCTACCTGGCCTCCCGAATTGGTCAGCAGGACTTCGCGGCTTATCGCAAGCAGCTGGAGAGCGAAGCGGACATCAAGCGGTACTGATGCTCCGGTAGTTCGCTTCACAAAAGACCCCGACTGGAAAGTCGGGGTTTTTTGTTTCTGCGCGTTGCGATTAACAGGATGTTCATCGATCCGCCGGGTTTGTGTCTTTTTCCGATAAACATCCCCCGGTAGACTTGTAACCCCTTTGAGACACGAATCCCCACATCACCGGAAGCGTTGTGTTGCACAATGCGCCCCGGACCGTTTTCTTCAGGATGTTCAATGTTCAGATCATTTCACATGCGCACCGTCGGGCTGGCACTGATGCTGGCTGTCGCAGCCGGTTGCTCGTCGAAGAAAGCCGCCATTTACGAGCATGAGAACTTCGATGACTCCGGTACCTATTCCCGGACCTATCCGGTGAGCGATGCAGCGACCTGCGAGGCCGGGCGCCGTGCGCTGCTCAGCCAGGGCTACATCATTACCAGCAGCGATCCGAAACTGGTCAGCGGCCACAAAAGCTTCCAGCAGACCGGTGATACTCACATGGAGATCAGCTTCAACCTGGTCTGCGCGCAGGACAGCGGCACCGGACACCGTTCGACCATGTTCGCCAACGCGCTGCAGGACCGTTACGCGCTGAAGAAGATCAACAACTCCGCCAGCCTGGGCGTGGGAGTGCTGGGGTCGGTGTCGATGCCCATCGGTTCGTCGGATGATTCGATGGTCAAGGTCGCCAGTGAAACGGTATCGGCGGCCAAGTTCTATGAGCGTTTCTTTGCGCTGGTGGAGGCATTCCTGCCAGCGGAAGCGAAGAAGGGCGCTGAAAGTGCCGATAAACCGAAAGCTGAGCTGGGCGTTCCGGAAACCAGGGTAGAGCCTGCCGCGTTGACGCCTGCGCCGATGCCGGAGCCGTCAGCCCCGGCGCCCGTAGCGCCGACGCAGCAGGAAGCTGCGCCAGCCCCGGCTCAGGTCCTCCCAGCGGCCTCGGAACCAGTGGTGCCTCCTGCGGAACCTGCGCCAATCGCGCCCAGTGAAGTAGCGCCATCAGGGGAGGCCGTGCCCGTTACAGCGCCGGAGCCGACCCAGGAGCCCATCACGCCGCCCCCGCCCAGTGACCTGCCGCCTCCCTCTGAACCCATCCAGCCGCTGCCTGCCTCGTGAAGCCTTGTGGCGAGGTTGAAATACCTTGCCACAGATCACCCTTTAATTTCCTGCCGTTGTGCTACGTTTAATTCATGAAGCTTTTGCTTCATGTTTTATTCATAAAGCAGCTTTATGCTGATACCAGCGCCATCAGGCATCGGTTTCAACGAACAGGGGAAGGATTCGCAATGGACGACTATCAGGAAGAGCTGCTGGAATATCAGGCGTATGAGCTGGACCCGCCGGAACCCGCCGAGGACGCCACCGAGCTGTAGGAAGGCAGCAGGCGGCGGGCTCGAGGCTCATTTGTTCCGATGACTGCGACGAAACTCTCCGGGCGTCTGGCCATTCCAGCGCTTGAACGCGCGTTGAAATGCTTCGGCTGAGGCAAACCCCAGCAAATAGGCGATTTCACCGAACGCCAGTTCAGTGTCGCGAATGTAAGTCATGGCCAGGTCGCGCCGAGTGTCGTTGAGAATGGCGCGAAATTGTGTGCCTTCTTCCGCCAGTTTTCGGCGTAGCGTCCAGGTCGGTAGCTTCAGGCGTGCCGCCACTTCTTCCAGGCCGGGTTCACGGCCACCGCTGAGCAACGGCCCCAGCAGTTGGATGATGCGCTCGCGCAGGCTGCGGGTGCGGGTGAGTTGTTCCAGTTCCCGTTCACACAGTTGCAGCAGGTGCCGCCAAGTGCTGGGGCAGTGCTGTGGGTTGCGCTGGGCGAGGCTTTCCAGGCCCAGGCGCAACTGGTTCTGTTCGGCCCCGAATACGATCGGGCAATCACCGAGTGCCCGGTAGGCTTCCAGGTAGGCCGGCGCTTCGAATTCGATCTCTATGCGCTCGGCTCGCAGCGGGTTGCCGCTCACGCTGGAGAGCTGCTGGAGCCAGCCGGCGATGATCGAGTCCACGACGAAGCGGTTATAGGCGTTATACGGACTGATGGAATAGAACCGTACCCAGGCGCCCTGGGCATCTTCGTGAAAGCTCGATTGACCACGGTAGTTGGAGCCGTAGAGCGGCTCGAAGCGAACCATGCAGCGTGCGGCTTCGCGGACCGTCGGGGCCTGGGCCGCGGTGACACCAGCCAGGCCAGCCTGGCTCAAGCGGCTGAAGCGTCCCATGCGCAGGCCCAGGGCCGGGTCTGCCGTCTGCTGGATCGCGGCATGGCCCAGGCGCATGTAGCGTGGAATCGACAACCGTGCCCCAGGCTCCGCCAGGCGTGCGGCATCGAGGCCATATTGTTCCAGCAAGGGCTGGGGATCCTGTCCGTGGCTGGCGACCGCATCGGCCAGGCTATGGACGAAACCCACTGACAGGTCCCCCAGGCGCATCGGCTGCGGTTTCATGCTACAACCACAGGTTCAGCAAGCGCGCGCCACGGGCTTCGCCGTCAGGGAAATGCTGGCCGCCGTGGCTGATAAAGCTTTGGCCGGCGCTTCCGTTGTCCCAGAACTGCCCCCGCAGGAACACGCTGACGCCGCCCTTGGCCTGGCTGATGGGCAACTGGCTGGTCAGGGTCAGGCGATGCCAGGCCTGGCCTTCGCTCACTTCTCCGGGCTTGAGGCTGACCTCGCTGGGGGTGGAGAGGCCTTTATAGCCGCTCCAGGGTTCGTTCCAGGTGTCTCGTCCCAGGACAAAGGCGGGGACGGCGATCAGTTGTGCGCCCTGTTCGTTGAGTTGTCGATAATAGACCGGGTACCAACTGTCGCTGCCGATCAGCACCCCCAGGCGTCCGGCCGGGGTGTCGATGACGCGAGGTGTGTCGGAGCGTTCGCTACCCAGTACCTCGTGTTGATCGAATACAGGATGCTGCTGGCGCTGAGGTTGCCCGAGCGGTCGGCCATCGCGACCGAACACCAGGCTGCTGTTGTACAGCGCGCCCGGACCTATCCGCAGTTCGCCCTCGCTGACGCTGGGCTCGGGCAGTACGATGGAGCCGGCCACCAGGGTCACGCCAAACTCCTTGGCCAGGCCGCCAAACAGCGCCTGGTACTCATGGGCCATGCCCTGGGCCTTCATGCGCAAGTACGCATCGTCCAGTCGTTTATCGCCCTCGGCAGCGAGCAAGGCCCGGATAAAGGCCAACGGGTTGCTGACGGCCAGCCAGTTCATCGCTTCCTTCAATGTCCCAGCCTGATACAGCTCGTCCTTTTCACCGCTGATCATCAGCCACGTACCGATGTGCTCGGGCAAGACCACGATGGTTTTTTCGTTGACGAAGCCCTGGTCGCGGGCAGCCTGCAGATAGGCCGCGAGTTTGCGATGCAGTCGCTCGGGGCTCTGGTAATCCGTGGGGAAGAGCTCGGGCTGGATACCCAGCAGATTGCCTTGATCGGCGGGGATGCCCTGGTCGACCGCCAGGTTGATGCGCAGGTCCGACAGGTAATGGCCCGCCGGACGATCCGCCGTCCACAGCGCGTAGGTGACCAGGGCGGCAATCGAGGCCAGTGAAAACAACAGGTACAAAAGTTTGCGCATGGGGGAACAGTCAACGGCCTTGTGCGGTTCGTGATGCTTGAAGTGTCACGGGCAGGGTACGGTAAAACAAGGGATTAGCAAAAGGATGCGTGCAATCCGGGGAGCACCTGTCTGCCATGCGAGGGCGCAAGGTGACCGACACGGATCCCTGGCCATCGCGAACAGGTTCGCGCAAGCAGGATCGCAGGTGTTCGGGGGAGAAGGGGCGCTACAGCAGCTGGTCGGCGGGTGGTAAGTGATGGGATGGGGTGCTGCACATTTGGATCATCAAGTTGTCAGTTACGGTCATTGAGCCGTTGCGCCGTGGCTCTTAGGCTGTCGGGCATGACAGATGGGGGCCACCAGAGTCTCCGCATTTTTTTCTGTGATTTTACCCGTTGTGGAGTGACCGATGACCGCCTCTCATTACCCGCACCTGCTCGCCCCGCTGGACTTGGGTTTTACCACGCTGCGCAACCGCACCCTGATGGGGTCGATGCACACCGGCCTTGAAGAAAAGCCCGGTGGTTTCGAGCGCATGGCGGCCTATTTTGCCGAGCGTGCCCTTGGAGGGGTGGGACTGATGGTCACCGGTGGTATCGCGCCGAACGACGAGGGCGGCGTTTACTCGGGGGCGGCCAAGCTGACCACCGAGGAGGAAGCCCTCAAGCACCGCATCGTCACCCGGGCCGTCCATGAGGCCGGCGGCAAGATCTGCATGCAGATTCTCCATGCCGGCCGCTATGCCTACAGCCCTCGGCAAGTGGCGCCGAGTGCGATCCAGGCGCCGATCAATCCATTCAAGCCCAAGGAGCTGGACGAAGAGGGCATCGAGAAACAGATCAGCGATTTCGTGACCTGCTCGGTATTGGCCCGCCAGGCGGAATACGACGGTGTCGAAATCATGGGCTCCGAAGGTTATTTCATTAACCAGTTCCTGGCGGCCCACACCAATCACCGCACCGATCGCTGGGGTGGCAGTTATGAAAACCGCATGCGCTTGCCCGTGGAAATCGTGCGTCGGGTACGCGAGGCGGTAGGTCCGGATTTCATCATCATTTTCCGCCTGTCGATGCTCGACCTGGTGGAAGGCGGTAGCAGCTGGGAGGAAATCGTCCAGTTGGCCAGGGCCATCGAACAGGCAGGGGCGACGATCATCAATACGGGGATCGGCTGGCACGAAGCGCGGATCCCCACCATCGCCACCAAGGTACCGCGGGCCGCGTTCAGCAAGGTCACGGCCAAGCTGCGCGGTTCGGTGAGCATCCCGCTGATCACCACCAACCGTATCAACACGCCGGAAGTGGCCGAGCGGATCCTGGCCGAAGGCGACGCCGACATGGTCTCCATGGCGCGACCATTCCTGGCGGATCCGGCTTTCGTCAACAAGGCCGCCGCCGGCCGTGCGGATGAAATCAACACCTGCATCGGCTGCAACCAGGCCTGCCTCGACCATACCTTTGGCGGCAAGCTCACCAGTTGCCTGGTGAACCCGCGGGCATGCCATGAAACCGAGCTCAACTACCTGCCGGCGACCCAGGTGAAGAAAATCGCGGTGGTGGGGGCCGGTCCGGCCGGCTTGTCTGCGGCCACCGTAGCGGCCGAGCGAGGGCACCAGGTGACGCTGTTCGATTCGGCCAGCGAAATCGGTGGGCAGTTCAACATTGCCAAACGCGTCCCGGGCAAGGAAGAGTTCTACGAGACCCTGCGTTATTTCAATCGCAAGTTGCAGACCACCAACGTCGAACTGTGCCTCAACACCCGGGTGGATGTGGCGCAACTGGTGGCGGGTGGTTATGACGAGATCATCCTCGCCACCGGCATCGCGCCGCGAGTACCGGCGATTCCGGGGGTGGAGCACGCCAAGGTCCTGAGCTACCTGGATGTGATCCTGGAGCGCAAGCCGGTGGGCCGCAGCGTGGCGGTCATCGGGGCCGGTGGCATCGGTTTTGACGTTTCGGAGTTTCTGGTTCACCAGGGCGTTGCCACCAGCCAGGATCGGGAAGCGTTCTGGAAGGAGTGGGGCATCGACAGCCGTCTCGAGGCACGGGGCGGCGTCGCCGGGATCAAGGCCGAGCCCCATGCGCCGGCGCGGCAAGTATTCCTGTTGCAGCGCAAGACCTCCAAGGTCGGCGATGGCCTGGGCAAGACCACCGGCTGGATTCACCGCACCGGCCTGAAGAACAAGCAGGTGCAGATGCTCAACAGTGTCCAGTACCTGAAGATCGACGACGAAGGTCTGCACATCCGCATCGGTGACGCTGGCGAGCCCCAGGTGCTGGCAGTGGACAACATTGTCATCTGTGCCGGCCAGGACCCGCTGCGCGAACTGCAGGAAGGCCTGGAAGCGGCGGGTCAGACCGTCCACCTCATCGGTGGCGCCGACGTGGCGGCGGAACTGGATGCCAAACGGGCAATCAACCAGGGCTCGCGGCTGGCGGCGCAGCTGTAGGAAAAGATCGCCCGTTCACTCCGAACGGGCTTGCCCGCGAAAGGTGGATGGGTTTGCCGACCTGTTGAACGTGCCGGCTTCTTCACGGGCAAGCCCGCCCCCAAAAGGGGCGTCAGGAAGTGGACGGTCATCGACGACCGAGCTGTTAAGATGCCGGTTCGTTCCTATCCGGCTTGCTTCAATGCTGCTTGGCGCTCTCGACTGGCATCCTCGACCTCGACTCGAACCCCTTCATCTGGATTGGCTCGCCCGTGCCGGTGTCGAGGTGGCGGTGCTGCGCCTGGACCGGATCGATCCGCTGATCAGCGGTAACAAGTGGTTCAAGCTGCTTCATCATCTGCACTCGGCCCATGAGGTGGGTGCCGAGGGCATCATGAGCCTGGGGGGCGCCTACTCCAACCATCTGCATGCCCTGGCCGCGGCCGGCAAACGCTTCGACTTCCCCACGGTCGGCCTGTTGCGCGGTCATCCCCGACAAACGCCCACGGTGCTTGATCTCATGGCGTTCGGCATGGAGCTGCACTGGCTGGGCTACGGTGGATACCGTGAACGGCACGCGGTGGATTTCTGGACGCCGTGGCGGGCGCGTTATCCGCAGCTATACCCGGTCCCCGAGGGCGGTTCAGGATTGCCCGGCGCGCAAGGCTGCATGGCCTGGGTGGCCAGTGTCCGTGAGCAACTGCCAAGGCTGGGATGGGCGGACTATCATGGTTGGTGGCTGGCATGCGGCACCGGGACGTCATTGGCGGGGTTGGTCCTGGCCGAGGCGGGGGAACATACGGTCCATGGTGTGCTCGCGGTGCCGCCGGACCACGGCGTGGCGTTGCAGGTGTCCAGTCTCTTGAAAGAAGCAGGATTCGCCGATCTGCCTTATGAATTGCATGACGGCAGCCGGGGTGGTTTCGCCCGGGTCGATGCCGAGCTCAGCGCCTTCGTCGCGGACACCCGGGCAATCGAACTGGAGCCGTTGTACACCGGCAAGGCACTGATGATGCTCAAGACCAGGGTCGAAGCCGGGCAGTTCGCACCGGGCACTCGCCTGGTTTTCGTCCATACCGGCGGCCTGCAGGGTCGCCGGGGATTCGAATGAGGGTGGGTCAGCCGCGCTTGGGCATCATTCGCAGCAGTGTGTTATCGCGCACGATGTAGTGGTGATACAGCCCTGCCAGGGCGTGCAGGCCGATCAACCAATAGCCGATGGTCCCGCCCAGCACATGCCAGCCCTCGAGGCGTTTGGCGAAATCCTTGTCCTGGTCGACGAGCAACGGCAGATCGAACCCATAGAACATCACCTGATGTCCCTCGGCGCTGGTGATCAGCCAGCCCAGTAGCGGCATGGCGATCATGAACAGGTACAGCGCCCAATGCATCAGCCGCGCCAGGACGGTCTGCCAGGCAGGCGAAGCCGGAAAGATGGCCGGTGCCTTGCCGATGCTGCGGGCGAACAGGCGCAGCCAGACCAGCAGGAAAACCGTCAGGCCCAGCATGAAGTGCGCTTCCTTGATCAGGGTTCGACCGCCACTGCCCTTGGGGAAGATCCCGCGCAATTCGATGCAGGCATATACCACCGCCAGCAACACCAGCATCAGCCAGTGCAAGGTGACCGTGGCGGTACTGTAGCGGCTTTCGGAGCTTTTCCAGGGCATTGCAGTCTCTCCGGCAATCAGGGGGGAGCGCCGTCTTGGGCGGCGTTGCGCTTACTGTAAGCCCGTTTCGCCGGGTTTGCTTGTGCCAGGTCAATTTTTGCCCACCCCAGGGCATGTATCACGGTGTCGTGTCGGGTGGGTTGAGCAGCCAGTCGAACAGCAACCGTGAATCCCGGTTGTGCGACGATGGCAATGATGGCGCGACGACGCGCCCGCCATTGTCCATCGCTCCAGGGCACAGCACCGGTCGGTCGGGATCGCCATCGAGAAAGCTCACCAGCACTTCGCTGCCGGCGATGAGTACGCTGTGGCCGTTCAATATCTGCCGCGATACCGGCAGGGCGATGCCTTCCTGCTGAGGGTTCCAGAGGCTGACCCGGACCTGGCCATGCTCGTCGAACGGGGCCGGCTGGCCGGAAGGACCAAGCACATACGCAATGTGATAACCGGGAATGCAGGGCCTGGGGTGATCGAGTGCCGGCCTGTACACCGTAGACCAGGGGATGGCCGAGAAGCGGTTTCGGTAGTCCCGGACCGACGGTGCGGCCGACGGGTTCGCCTCGAGAATCGAGGATTGCCGTCCGCGATGTTCGATTTCGGTGATCAGCCATTGATCGTTGAAGGTGGAGACCGGGTGTCCGTCGATTTGCACGACATGACCGCTGCGCAGCGCGGGTTGGGCGCTATGGCCGTGGATCTCCCGCTGCCGGCAGCGCAGCCGCTCCAGGCTCCGGCGCCCGGCCTGGTGGGCGTGAGCCAGCGCTGGATTGCCCCGCAGCGCCTCGCGATCAGCAGCGTCGAAGGCATGATTGGCCGCATCGGTGGCGGCGTGGGGCGTCGCCCGGTCGCTGAAACGGTAGGTCGGGGCAGACGGTGTGGAACGGTGATGCTGGTACAGGTGCTCGATGGTCTGTTGGCCGCCAGCATCGGCACGCAGGGATAATTCGACAGATCGCGTAGGAAAGCTTTTTGGATCTTCCGCAAATACTGCGACGTGACCGTAGGGCGTGTGTTCGAAGTGGTAGTGGATGCCTTCTTCCTCGCACAGCCGTTGCAGCAGTGCCAGGTCGCTTTCCTCGTACTGGATACAAAAGGGGCGGCACGGATACTGCCCATGGGGCAGCTCGAAGCGGTAACCATGGGCGGGCAATGCGTGGTCTTCCAGCAAGCGCTGCAGGATCTGCACGACGCTGAGGCGATGGAAAACCCGTCGTTGCGGACCTTGTTCCAGGTTCTGGAGACAAGGAACCAGCGTCAGGCGATAGCCGATACGGTGCGCGGCAGGGGCGCTGAGGCCGACATCGTGCACGATCCCATGCACCCCGGACGAGCCGTCCAGGCGCAGGAAGGCCGGTTGCCCCAGTAGCGTGTCGGGGCTGATCGGCGGGGCCAGGCCGATCAGTTCGAGGTCGAAGCGATACGGCCGGTTGAGGGCTTCCCGACCACTGAACCGCAGCACTTGCAGGCGCAAGTCGCTTTGCGTGAGCGTCAGGCTGAAGGGGCTTTCCGTGTCGTTGCGCATTGCGGTGCTTACTTGGAGAAGAGGAGGCAACGAGGGTACGAAACCCTTGGGCAAAACGGAGGGGGCGAAGCGCAGTTTCAGAAATTCCCTACGCTACGTTGCGGAAATGTCGATTCCCCGGCTGCATTTTTTGGTCGATCAGCCGGTTTAGGCCGTATAAACTTGCGCCACAGCGCCGGCCGGCAGATGTCTCGGCGCGTCAGACAAGAGAGTGAGTAATGGGCGCACAGTGGAAGGTTAAACACAAAGAAGCGGCTGCCAACGCCAAGGGCAAGATCTTCGGCAAACTGGTGAAGGAAATCAGTATTGCCGCGCGAAACGGCGCCGATGTCGCCACCAATGCCCACCTGCGACTGGTGGTCGAACAGGCCAAGAAGGCCTCCATGCCCCGCGAGACCCTGGAGCGAGCCATCAAGAAGGGCTCCGGACAGCTCGGCGAAACCGTGCAATACCACCGCGTCACCTACGAAGGGTTCGCGCCGCATCAGGTGCCGCTGATCGTCGAGTGCGTGACCGACAACATCAACCGCACCGTTGCCGAGATCCGCGTCGCCTTCCGCAAGGGCCAACTGGGCGCTTCAGGTTCGGTGGCATGGGATTTCAACCATGTAGGCATGATCGAGGCCACGCCGGACACCCCGGACGCCGATCCGGAAATGGCCGCCATCGAGGCCGGTGCCCAGGATTTCGAGCCGGGCGAAGAGGGCGCGACCCTGTTCATCACCGATCCGACCGACCTTGACGCCGTACAGAAGGCGTTGCCGGAGCAAGGCTTCACCGTGCTGTCCGCCAAGCTGGGCTACCAGCCCAAGAACCCGGTCAGCGGCCTGACCGACGAACAGATGGCCGAAGTCGAAGCCTTCCTGGAGGGCCTCGACAACCATGACGACGTGCAGGACATGTTCGTCGGTCTGGCCGGCTGAGACGAAGGTCAGCCTCTGTGTTGTGAAACACAGGTTTCCCGTGGCGAGGGGATTTATCCCCGTTGGGCTGCGAAGCAGCCCTAAAACCCGACATCGCGGTGCGTCAGGTCGTTTGCATCGGGGCCGCTTCGCGCCCCGACGGGGATAAATCCCCTCGCCACCAGGATGGGTGAGCTCAGTGGGTATGGGAGTGATCAATTCGCTTGAGTTCGCTAAGCAAACCCTCAATCTCATCAAACCCCGGCCGAGCCAGTACCTGCGGCTGACAACAGCGCGCCTTCAATTCTTCCAGTGTTCCAAGCTCCACGACGCCGGGTTCGACCCGCTCCAGCAGTTCCCCCAGCAGAATCCCAAAGGCCCGCACTTCGATACGTTGCAATGCCCGGGTCTGCGCGCTGTCCGGGGTGTCGTGGAACGACGCTGCGCCGAAATCTCCCAACAGGCAGTCGCCTTGGTCATTGAATAGAATGTTGTGTCCGTACAGATCACCATGGGTGAGCCCTTGGCAATGGAGATGCGCCCCCACCGAGGCGATGCCGTGGGCGATGCGCAACGTTACGGGCAGACTCAAGCGCAGTTCATCGGCATATACATCGCGAGTGCAGGAGGCCAGGCTGGGCAGTCCGGCCAGGTTGCGATAGCTGGGCTCCACCAGGGCCATCACCAGCCCGGCCTGCCCCTGGGGATGACCGGCCACCTGACCCAGTACCTCGATCAGGTTCGGATGCCTGCCGGCGGTGATGCAGGCGTGCATTTCGTGCAATGGCGAGCCATCGCTGGTCATTTCGCCTTTATAGAGTTTCACCGCAACCTCCCTGGCCGCCTGGCCCGGCGGTTGCCATCGGGCCCGGTGGATCACACCCGAGGCGCCTTCCCCCAGCCGCTGTCGCAGAGCCAGTTGCGACCAGTCGATGGCGGGCGTGGCGTTCAACGGGGCGGCATTGGCCTGGGGCTCCAGCGGATTGCCGGCGTAGGCCAGCCAGCTGAGGCTGGGCAATGTCGACAGCCATTGCGGCAACTCCACCAGGCGGTTGGCGGCGACGCGCAGCAGTTCGAGTCGCTGGCATTGCCCCAGGCTTTGCGGTAGCTGCTGCAATCGGTTGCCGGCCAGCATGAGTTTCTGCAGATGGGGGCGTCGCCCCAGTTCATCCGGCAATCGACTGATGCGGTTGTCGGTCAGGATCAGCCAGCGCAACAGCGGCGGCAGGGCTGCCCCCGTGACACGTTCGATGCGGTTGGCCTTGAAGCCGACCATGGTCAGGGCGGCGCAGCGGCCCAGGCATTCGGGCAGTTCAGTGAAGCGGTTGTCCGAGCAGAACAGCACGCGCAATCGGCTCAGCCGATGCAAGTCGTCGGGCAATGTATCGAGCTGATTGCCGCTGAGGTCGAGGATCTCTAGGGAGTCGGCCAGCTCGAAGATTTCCCGGGGGAATTTCGTCAGGCCACATGCCAGTTTCAATCGGGTGGTCCCCGACAGTTGGCCGGCGCGGAGTTGGGCGAGGGTGTCCATGGAAAATTCGCTGTCGATCAGGAAAGGAGTCTGCAGCCATCGGGCCTGACACAGAACCTTGTGGCGAGGGGCTGCAAGGCAACCCAACGCCACAACCCGAACAGTCTGACACACCTTATGCCAGGCTTCAGGACAGCGCTTGCTGCGCCACGGTTTACCCCTCGCGTTGTACAAAAAAAGCGCCTGGGTGACGGTCGTCGCCTGGCGTCTTTTCAGGCAAGCCCTAGCGTTCGATGCTGCGGTTCCACCGCGCATTCCAGGCCGGACGCTGTTCGTTGACCTGGTCCCAATCCACGGCAATGGCGGTTTCCAGGTATTGCTTCATCGCCTCCACCTGGCCGCGAGTCTTGTCGGTGGTCGGGGTGTTGGGGTTGGACGGGATCTGGTCGCCTTCTTCCAGGGCGATGGCCTGGGCTTCGGGCGTCAACAGGAAGGCGGCGAGTTTCTGCGCCAGTTCAGGCTGGGTGTTGCGGGCGATGGCGCATTCGGCCACGTTGAGCACTACCGCGCCTTCCTTCGGTTGTGCGTATTCGACCGGCATGCCCTTGAGCTTGAGGGCAGTCACCTGGGTAGGCGTCAGTGGGAACAGCGCCGCTTCGTCGGTTTGCAGCATTTCGGAAATCTTCGCCGAGCTGGGGATGTATTCCAGCACGTTGCGCCCGACAGTGTCCGGCCAGGCCTTGAAGCCCGGTTCCACGTCGGTTTCATTGCCGCCCTGGATGCGGTTGAACATCAGGAAGCCGTGCAGGCCGAAGGTCGATGAGGCCACCGACTGGAACACCAGCTTGTCCTTGAAGCGCGGGTCGGCCATGTCCATCCAGGATGTAGGAGCGTTCCAGCCTTTTTCCTTGAACAACCGCGTGTTGTAGGCAAGTCCCGTGACACCGAGACTCACTGCCACGGCCTGGTCCTTGATGCGCCCCTTGGCCGGAATCTGCGCCAGGGTCGGGTTGTCCTCGAGTCTGTCGCACAGGCCCATGGCGATGGCGCGGTACATGATGCCGTCATCCAGGAACATGACATGCATCTGTGGATTGTCCTTGCTGGCTTGTACCTTCGCCAGGATGTCGGCGGACGTGCCGGGCACGATCACGACCTTGACGTTGTTGGCCTTCTCGAACGTCGGCAGGACCTTGTCGGCGTAGAGCCGCTCCATGGTTCCGCCGTTCATGCCCAGGTAGAGCGTCGGTTCGGCGTGTGCCTGGCCGATACCGAGCAAGGCGCTCAAGCAGGAAATACCCAGAAGTGCAGTGCGTTTGACGTTATTCATTGGCGCGACCTTCCTCTATCAAGCAACGGAGATGGAGTGGAACCGGGTGATGGAAAACGCATCCAGCGACGTGTTCGAAGCGCCGCAACAGATGATTTCGGTGAGCGCCTGGCCCACCGCGGGGCCGATCTGGAAGCCCGCGCCGGCAAAGCCGAACGCGTGCAACAGGCCGGGTTGGGTGCTGCTGGGGCCGATCACCGGTTGGCGATCGGGCAGGTAACCTTCGGTGCCGCTCCAGGTACGGATGGCCTGGGCACCCTCCAGGAACGGGTAGAGTTCGACCGCCTGGCGCAGGATTTCGAGCACCGCGTTCTGCCCGGGTCGGGCGCGGGCCTCGTCCAGGGCGAAACCCTGGCCGCCGCCCAGCACGCAATTGCCCCGAGCGACCTGGCGCGCATAGATCCCGCCGCCTTCCACCCCAGTGCTGGCATCCATCACCAGGGGCAGTGGTTCGGTGACCAGCATCGCCGGGTGCCCGGCATGCATGGGCACGGCTTCGCCGAACTGCGCGGCGAAATGGCTGGCCCAGGCGCCAGCACAGTTCAACAGCCAGGGAGCCTGGAGCCGCGGGCCCACCCGGGTACGCACGGTAAAGCGCTGGCCATCGTGCTCCACGCTGTCGACGGCGCATTGTTCATGGACCTGGGCGCCATGCCGGCGAGCGGCCTGGGCGAAGGCGGGGGACACCAGCCGTGGATTGGCGTGACCATCCTCCGGGCAGAAGGAGGCCCCGACCGCGACGGCACCGACCCAAGGGAAACGGGCATGCAGCTCATCGCGATCGAGCAGTTGCAGATCGAGGCCGAAGCCCTGGCTGGCGCTGGCATAATCGTGCAGTGCCCGCAGGTCCTCGGCGCTGCGGGCCAGTTTCAAGTGGCCGCTGCGCTGGTATTCACCGTCGATGCCGATCAGCTGCGGCAACTGGCTCCAGATTTCGTGGGCCCGTTGCGACAACGGCAGTTGCGACAGTGGCCGCCCCTGGCGCCGCACGCCGCCATAATTCACGCCGCTGGAGTGAGCGCCGCAGAAATCGCGCTCCAGCAACGCCACCCGGCGTCCGGCCTTGCTCAGGAACAAGGCCGCCGAGGCGCCGACGATACCGCCGCCGATGATGATCACGTCTACGTCGATCACGGCTCGACCTCCAGGCCAAAGGGCAACGGCTTGATCGGTGCCTGCGCCCGCAGGCGACCGATCCCACAGACGGGGCGGGCGCTTGCGCTGGCGATGATTTCCGCCGCGGCGGCACCGCACATGCGGCCCTGGCAACGGCCCATGCCGACCCGGCAATGGGCCTTGACCCGGTTGATCTCCCAGTGACCTTCAGCCACCACGCTGCGGATGTCGCCGGCGCTGACTTCTTCGCAGCGGCATATCATCAGCTCGTCGGCAGCATCCTTGGCCCAGTTCTCGGGGAAAGCGAAGGCACGTTCCAGGCCTTGTCGGAAATGGCCGATGCGTTCCAGGGTCTGTTCCAGCTGAGCGCATCGCTGCGGATCGACCCGGTAACCGAGATCTTCCAGTGCGGCCAGGGCCGCCCGCTCGCCGGCCATTTCCGCGGCATCGGCACCCATGATGCCGGCGCCGTCACCGGCCAGGTAGACACCGGGCACGCTGCTGCGACCGGCGTGGTCTCGTTGGGGCAGCCAGGCGCGGTTGAGGGGTTGCCAGGTGAACTGGCAGCCCAGCAGGTCGGCCAGTTGGGTTTCGCTGCGCAAGCCGTGGGCGAAAGCCAGCGCATCGCAAGCGATGGACTGCTCGCCTTGGGTGTCGCGCCATCGCACTGAGCGAACCCGTCGTTCGCCCTCGATATGCGTCAGGCTCGCGCCCTGGTGCACGGCGATGCCGTGGGCGGCCAGCCAGCCGCGGTAATAGAGGCCCTTGGCGAGGGTGAGGGGCTGCTTCAACAAGCCGGGCAGGGCCCGAGCCTGGCTACTGAAGGGCGAGCTGTCGAGCACCGCGACCACGTTGGCACCGGCCTTGGCGTATTGATAAGCCACCAGATAGAGCAAGGGGCCGCTGCCGGCGAACACCACCCGCTCGCCAATGGCGCAGCCCTGGAACTTCAACGCGATCTGGGCCGCGCCCAGGCTGTAGACTCCTGGCAAGGTCCAGCCTGGCACGGGCAGGATCCGGTCGGTGGCGCCTGTCGCGACGATCACACTGGCGTACTCGAGACGGGCGGCGCGGCCTTCATGCAGGGTGTCCAGCAGGCCGGCCTCGGCGTTCCACACCAGGGTGTCGGGGCGGTAGTCGAGTTGCTCGCGCAGCTCGTCGAGGGTCTGGTGGAGAGCGTTGGCTTTGTTTGCCTCGAAGCCATACAGCGCGGCGGGCGAGCGTTTGAAATTGGCCGGTTGGCGCCGATAGATCTGTCCGCCACCACGGGCGGCCTCGTCCAGCAGGACCGGAAAGACGCCATGGGCGACCAGGGTCTGGGCGGCACGGATCCCGGCCGGGCCGGCGCCGACGATGGCGATGGGTTTCATGACCACCTCGGGGAGTTGGCAGTGCCATGCCACGTACATGGATTCATATCTGGCGCCCCGGCTCGCGAGTGATCTGCTGTCCGGCTTCCAGCAGTGTGGAGCAGGCCCGCACGCGGCGGCCGTCACCCAGGCGCACCCAGCAATCCTGGCATGCGCCCATCAGGCAGAAACCGGCCCGGGGCTGGGCGCTGAAATCGCTGCCGCGCAAGTGGTCGCTGCAGGTCAGCACCGCGGTCAGCAAGGTGTCTCCCAGCAGACCGGTCGCCGGCATGCCGTCCAGGGTAAAGTCCAGGGCCGGGCGGTCGCCTTCGGCCAGTCGTTTCAGCAGAGCCATGGCGCCCTCATTGTTTGCCTACCAGGACCCGGTCCAGGCCATAAACCCGGTCGAGCAGAATCATGGTCAGCGCGGTAAGCGCAATGACCAGCGCCGACACCGCCGCCATCATCGGGTCGATGGACTCGGTGGCGTAGACGTACATGCGCACCGGCAAAGTCTGTGTCGCCGGCGAGGTGACGAAGATCGACAGCGTGACCTCGTCGAAACTGTTGATGAACGCCAGCAACCAACCTCCGGCCACCCCGGGCAGGATCATCGGCAGGGTGATCTGCCGAAACAGCGTGAACCGCCCGGCTCCCAGCGATTGCGCCGCCTGTTCGGCGCTGCGATCCAGGCCGATGGCCGAGGCCAGGACCAGACGCAGCACATAGGGCGTGATGACCAGCACGTGGGCGAAGATCAGCCAGGTGAAGTTGCCGTTCACGCCCATCAGCGCGAACAGCCGCAACAGCGCCACGCCCAGTACCAGATGGGGGATGATGATGGGCGACAGGAACAGACCGTTGAAGAAATCCCGGCCGGGAAACTCGAGGCGGGTGATCGCCAGGGCCGCCGGCACCGCGATCAACGTCGCCAGCGAGGCTGCGCAGAACGCCAGCACCAGGCTGTTGTAGAACGCATCGACGAAATCCGCACGCTCGAACACCGCGCGGAACCAACGCAGGGAAAACTCCGTGGTCGGCAGGCTCAGGGTGTTCTCCGGAGTGAAGGCAACCAGGCAGACCACCACCAGCGGCGCCAGCATGAACACCACCACCAGGCTATGAAACAACAGGGCGAAAGGACCGTTCCTGGACATGACGAATTACCCCAATGACTTCTTGTAGCGGCCTTCGATCATGCGATTCCACGACAGCATGATCAGCAGGTTGAGCAACAGCAGCGCGATGGCGATGGCGGCGCCCATGGGCCAGTTGAGCTCCGACAGGTACTGGTCGTAGATCAGCGTGGCGACCATCTTCAGGCGACGTCCGCCCAACAGGCCGGGGATGGCGAAGGAGCTGGCGGCCAGGCCGAACACGATCAGGGTGCCGGAAAGCACGCCGGGCATGATCTGCGGCAGCACCACCTTGCGTATCACCGTGAACTGGCTGGCGCCCAGGGACAGCGCGGCCTGTTCCGCCGCCGGATCGAGCTTCTGCAACGAGGTCCAGACCGGAATGACCATGAACGGCAACATCACGTGTACCAGGGCGATGACCACGGCGAACGGTGTGTAGAGCAGCTTCATCGGCGAGCCGCCGAGGGCCAGCAATGTCTGGTTGACCAGGCCATCGGCGCCCAGCAGCAGGCTCCAGCCGAAGGCGCGCACCACCACCGAAATCAGCAGCGGCGTGAGAATCAGGATCAGGAAAATCGAACGCCATGGGGCGCCCATGCGGCTGAGGATGTACGCCTCGGGCACGCCGATCGCCACGCACAGCAGCGTGGTCAGGGCGCTGATCCAGAAAGTGCGCAGAAAGATCTCGTAGAAGTACGGATCGCCCAGCAGGCTGACGTAGTGCTCGAAGGTGTAGGCGTTGCTGTCGATGCCCGAGCCATAGTCGAAGACATTGAACGACAGCACCAGCGTCAGGCCCAGGGGAATGACCAGCAAGCCCAGGTACAGGGCCAGGGCCGGTGCGGACATCAGGTAACCCTGGCGGCCCCGGCGTATGGCGTCCAGGCGCTTCATGCCCGCACCTCGTCCACACTCAGCACGCGCAGCAATGCCGGGTCCCAGTCAAGGCCGACGACCGTGCCTTCGGTGATGGGAGCGCCGCCATCGTTGCGGCGCACCACGCACAACTCGCCCAGGCTGGTCGAGACACCGTAGAGCCACTGGCTGCCCAGGAAGAAGCGATTGACGATGGTGCCTTGCAGGCGCCCCGTACCTGCCGGGCACAGGTCGATCTTTTCCGGGCGCAGGCTCAGGGTCAGGTCCCCGTTGCCAAGAGGGCAGGCCTGGATGACACCGGCGCTGTCCCGTGCGCCGGGCAACAGGTTGGCCTTGCCGACGAAGCCGGAAATGAAGGTGGTGCGTGGGTGTTCGTAGAGGGTATACGGCGCGTCGATCTGAGTGATGCGCCCGGCCTGCATCACCACGACCCGGTCGCTGATGGACAGCGCTTCGGATTGGTCGTGGGTCACCATCAAGGTGGTGATGCCGACCTCCCGCTGGATGCGGCGAATCTCGAATTGCATTTCTTCGCGCAGGTTGGCGTCGAGGTTGGACAGCGGCTCGTCGAGCAACAGCACCGGCGGCTCGATCACCAGCGCCCGGGCCAATGCCACGCGTTGGCGCTGGCCGCCCGAGAGTTCGCGCGGGTAGCGCTCGGCATGCCGGTCCAGGCGTACCAGTTTGAGCACCCGATCCACCCGTGGCTGCAGCTCGGCGTTGGGGATTTTGCGCATGCGCAGGCCGAAGGCGACATTGTCCCGGACGGTCATGTGGGGGAACAGCGCATAACTCTGGAACACCACCCCCAGGCCCCGGCTTGCCGGCTTGGCGTGGGTGATGTCGCGACCGTCCAGCAGGATGCGGCCGCTGCTGACCTCGACGAAGCCGGCGATCATCTGCAGCGTGGTGGTCTTGCCGCAGCCGGACGGCCCCAGCAGCGAGACGAACTCGCCTTTTTCCACCGAGAGGTTGGTGGCGACCACGGCGTCGATGTCGCCGTAACGTTTACTCAAGTCTTCAAGTTGCACGAAAGCCATGACTGCGTTCCACCTGGGTTTGTTATGCGTCGCCAACCAGCGCGCTTTTTTGTATGGGCAGATACGAAAGGGTGTCGCGGGGTGCGTTGGCGCTCGACCTGGGTCGGCTGCCGCTGTTGTTCGAATCGCCCCTTATGGACGCAGAGTAGGCCGAAGAATAGGATGGGCTCAATGGACTATTTCACTGAGACGATGACTATTTTCGATTTCATTCGGTGAATAAATTAAATGCAGAGAATATGAATGAAAAATTCCACTGAGCGGAATGATGAGAAAGGCGAGGCCGGGGTCGGCATGGTTTCCAGGCTGTTTGCCGTGTTACGCAGCCTGGGCGATACCGCTGACGGTGGCGAACGGGTCACGCAACTGGCCCAGCGCGTCGGTCTGTCCCAGCCCACGACCCATCGCCTGCTGCGCAGCCTGATGGACGAGGGCATGGTCGAGCAGGACGCACGCAGCAAGCGTTACCGCCTGAGCCTGGACTTCTTCGCCCTGGCCGCCCGCGCCGGCAACACCGGCAACCTGCGCGAGCTGGCGCGGCCGGCGATGTTGCGACTTTCGGCCTCACTGGGGGACTCGTTGTTCCTGCTGGCGCGCTGCGGTTTCGATGCGATCTGCCTGGACCGCAGTGAAGGGCCGTTTCCGATCCGCACCTTCACCGGTGATATCGGCGGGCGGGTGGCGCTTGGGGTGGGGCAGGGCAGCCTGGCGATCCTGGCGTTCCTGCCGGCCGAAGAACGCGACACGGTCATTCGCTATAACCTGCCGCGGCTGAAGGATTTCCACCTGTACGACGAAGTCTTCCTGCGCTCGGAGGTAGAGAACGTGCGCACCCTGGGGTATGCCGGACGTAACACCGGCGTATTGCAAGGGATGGCGGGGGTGGCCGTGCCGATCCTCGATCGTGACGGCCGGGCCGTGGCGGCCTTGAGCGTGGCGACGATCAGCGACCGGCTGGGACCGGACCGCCTGCCGACGGTGGTGGAAATGCTCAAGCGCGAGGCGGCCTTGATCGGTCCGCGGATCAATCCGTTCGACCCTTTGTTGCGCAGGCCTTCACAGGTGTTCGGGCAAGGGTAGGCAATCCTGGACGATCCCCTTTTGTGGACGCTTTCGGAGCCGGTCGAGGCGTCAGAAGTCCAGGGTCTGCCTGAGCTTCTGCGCCGCCGGCAGATCGCTGGGGATGACCATCGCATAGTTGTAGCCCGGCCCGGACCAGTACTCGGCCTGCAGCTCGCCGTCGCGACGACTGCCGCGGGGCAGCAGGAAGTTTCTCGGGCCTGGTGGCCGTACGTAGAAGCTGATCTTCTGGCCGCTCGGGTCTTGATAGACCACCATGGCCGCCGCGCCTTGCTCGGTGCTGAGCAAGCGCCCGCTGACTGGCTTGAAGCCGGCGCCGGACAGGTCGGGCAAGGGATTGGCTTGGGTGAAGTAGCGGTCGAGCCAGCCTTGCATGCCACGCTCGTCGCCGGCCTGGTAGTCGGCCGGAAGAATGCCCTGCTGGGCAAATAACCGGTATGCCTGCATGGCGTCGGCCATGGGGGCTGCCGTGCTGAGCAGCGTCATTTCCCGGGCCTGCCAGCCAGTGACGCCGCCCATGCCCAGAGCCAGCAGCAAGGCCGCTGCGCTGGCCAGGTAGCGGCGGGAGCGCTGCTTGAGACGCTGTCGGATCATCGCCGGATCAAGGTCCGGATTGGGCGGTTGTCCCAGGGCGACGCCCAGGGCCGTGCGCAGGTGTTGCGCGTCCCTTTGCCAGGCTCGGACCCGCGCGGCAACGTCGGGGTGGTGCGCCAGGTACGTTTCCATCAGGCGCTGGTCGGCCTCGCTCAGTTGTCGATCGACATAGGCGTGCAGGTCGTTGTCGGTGGGGGGCATGCTGATCATTTGAGTATCCGCAGGGGGGGGCGGGTAATTTCGCCATCGCTGAGTTGGCGCAGGGCCTGGCGGGCGCGGGACAGGCGTGACATCACGGTGCCGGTTGGTACGCCGAGGATGTCGGCGACTTGCTGGTAGCTCAAGCCTTCGACCGACACCCATAGCAGCAGCGCCCGTTGTTCGGTGGTGAGTTGGTCGAACGCCTGCAGAGACGACTGGGCGATCACGCTGCGCTCGGCCGAAGGCTGGGCGTCGTCGCGTCCGGTAAAGAACTCCAGCATGCGCGCATAGCGCCGGGACCGGCGATGGGCATCGACAAACTGCCGATACAGGATCGCAAACAGCCAGGCCCGCAAATCGCCTTCGGCACGCTTGTCGTTCCACTTGGCCAGCGCCCGTTCCAGGCACATCTGCACCAGGTCGTCGGCATTGCTGGGGTTGCGCGTCAGCGACACGGCAAAGCGCCGTAGCCGGGGGATGAGCACGCGCAACTGTTCATCGAGTTCATTCATGGAGTGTGGCTTCAGTTGGGCAGCCAGTGCGCCGAGACAGGCAAGACGCCCCGTGAACCAGATTATTCCAGCGCCGGAAAAATAAATACGAGGCGTGGGAATAAACCTTTCGGGTCTTCGTCTGACAGGTCCTTCTGCAAATGGCCCTGGGCCCTGGAGCTTCGTCATGGTTGACCCTTCCTCCCCCCGCTCATCGAGCCGGCCGCCGTTGAGTGCCGCCAGCCTGACACTGCGCCTGAGTGGCATCGCCGTTATCGTGGCCGCACTGGCTGGGGCGTTTGTCTATGTCAATGGCGCTCTCGATCCACAGCGCCTGACGCCCAAGGCGCTGGTCAATGTGCTGGAAAAGAACAACGGTATGCATCCCGGCTTTCGTCGCAACCACTCCAAAGGGGTTTGTGTCGCGGGCTATTTCGAAAGTAGCGGCGAGGCGCGAGCCTATTCCCGTGCCCAGGTGTTCGCGCAGCCGCGCACGCCGGTCGTCGGACGTTTCGCCTTGCCCAGCGGCAACCCGTACGCACCGGACGGCAGTGTGCCGATCCGCAGCCTGGCGTTGCGTTTCACCCAGGCCGACGGCCAGCAATGGCGCACCGGCATGAACAGCATGCCGGTATTCCCGGTGGGCACGCCCGAGGCGTTCTACCAGTTCCAACAGGCCCAATCGCCCGATCCGGCTACGGGAAAACCCAATCCGGCGGCGGTGCCGGCGTTTTTCGCCGCGCATCCGGAAGCGGTGCCGTTCCTGCAATGGATCAAGACCGCGAGACCGTCGGCCAGCTACGCTACCGAAACCTATAACGGCATCAATGCGTTCTACCTGGTCAACACGGCAGGGCAACGCCAGGCGGTGCGCTGGGGCGTGGTGCCGATGAGCCAGGATGCCGCCGACGCCACGCCGCCCCAGGGCGCCGACTTCCTGGAACGGGACCTGAGCAAGCGTCTTGCCAACGGCCCCCTGCGCTGGCAACTGCAGATCACCCTGGCCAATCCGGGCGATCCGATCAACGACGCCAGCAAGGCCTGGCCCGCGGACCGCAAGGTGCTCAATGCCGGTACGCTGGTGCTGGAGCGCACCCAGGCGCAAGACAACGGTGAGTGCCGCGACATCAACTATGACCCGCTGATCCTGCCCAGTGGCATCGAAGGTTCCGAAGACCCGTTGCTGGCGGCGCGGTCCGCCGCATACGCCAGTTCCTACCTGCGACGCACCAGTGAAGTGAGCCAACTGCCCGCCACCCAGGAGAACCGCCCATGAACGCTCCCCGTCACTTCGCACCACTGGCCCGGCTGCTTCACTGGCTGATGGCCTTGATGGTCATTGCCATGCTGTTCATTGGCGCGGGCATGGTGGCTTCGGTGTCCGAGCGTCATGAGTGGCTTTTGCAATTGCACAAGCCGCTGGGCATCGCGATCCTGCTGCTGGTGATCCTGCGCCTGGTGGTGCGCTTTACTACCCGGCAGCCGCCGCTTCCGGCCGACCTGCCGGGCTGGCAGGCACTGGCGGCCAGAGCTTCGCATGGGCTGCTGTATGCGCTGATGCTGGGTTTGCCGTTGCTGGGCTGGGGCATGATCTCGGCGGCGGGGGATCCGGTGATGCTCAGCGACTCGCTGCGCTTGCCGTCCATCCTGCCGGCGGATGCGCAGACCTTTGCGCTGTTACGCAAGGCCCATGGCTACTTGGCGTACCTGCTGTTCCTGACCGTGTTGGTGCACCTGGCGGCGGCATTGTTTCACGGTTGGGTCCGTCGGGATGAGGTGTTGGACAGCATGTTGCGCGGATCCGGCCGGCGCTGAGGCCGTTTCCCGGGGCGCCGTCGGTTTCGACGGCGCCTGTGGATTGCGAAGGTGCTGGAGCGGCCCCTCAGCGCAGCTCGTCGACCATGTCCGCAATGGTGCTCAGGACATCCTTGCCCAGCTGCATCGAACGCTTGCCGGACCAGCCCGTGTGCGGGTTCGGATGGTCGTCGTGGTCCTTGAAGGGCATCTCCAGGGTCAGGGAAAGGCAGTCGTATTTCTGCCCCACCGCATTGCAGGCCAAGGTCATGTTGGCCTGGCCGGGCTCGTCGCGGGTATAGCCGTGGGTGGTCTGGAAGTCCTTGGTCTGGTGCTTGAGGTGGCTGCGGAAATGCTCTTCGAGTCTTGCAATACGTGGCGTGTAGCCCGGATTACCTTCGCAGCCGGCGGTGAAGACATGGGGAATGGCCTCATCGCCATGGGCATCGAGAAACAGGTCGACACCGTATTTTTCCATCTGCTGCTGTACGAAAAACACCTCGGGACTGACTTCCGGGCTGGCGTTCTGCCAGGCGCGGTTGAGGTCCTGGCCCATGGCGTTGGTCCGCAGATGGCCGTGGAACGCACCGTCCGGGTTCATGTTCGGGACCAGGTAGAGATCAGCCTTGGCCAACAGCCGGTTCAGTTGTGCATCGTCCTTGTCCTGGAGGCGTTCGATCACGCCTTCCATGAACCATTCGGCCATGTGCTCGCCAGGGTGCTGCTGGGCGATCATCCAGATCTTGCGACGGCCTTCGGCCCCGCTGCCCTTGCGCAGCAGCTGGATATCACGGCCTTCGATGCTCTTGCCAACAGCCAGTAGTTCGGTGCCGGCCTTGTGCTGCGCCTGCTCGATCAGCCAGTCGTGCCGGCCTCGGCTGTAGGGCTCGAAATAGGCGAACCAGGCGTGGGATTGCTCGGCTTCCAGGTGGAAGCGCAGGGCGTCGCCTTCAAACTGGGTCGGGATGCGGAACCAGTTGACGTGATCGTAGGAGGCGACGGCCTGATAACCCGTCCATGCGTTGTTGTAGGACGATTGACTGGCGTTGAGCAGGCGAAAGGAATACTCCTGGCCGACGTGCAGACCGCTGGCCTTGAAGTGGAACCATTGGAAATGAGCGCTGCGGGTGTCGGGCCTGATTTTCAGCAACGACTGCAGCGGGTTGCTGATGTCCACGACCTCGATATTGCCGCTGTCGAAATTGGCAGTGATATCAAAAGAGGATTTAGCCACGGTCACGATTCCCGAAAGGATTTTTATGGCCGTTACTTTACACAAGAAAGGAAAAACCGGGACGATTTACAGCACGCGAGGAGGGGGCGTCCTCCCTGGACGCAAAAGCAGCTTAGAGAGTCTGCAATTGATTCTCAAGTGCTGCCTGTCGATAGTTCTTACCGCTGTGGCGGGTGATGCTTGTCAACCAATATTCATTTGCTATCATCGCCGGCATCGAATCAGCGACACCCGAAAAGACTTCATTAGCCTGAAGCCATAAGCCGAAAATCGGCAAAAAAAGACCCGGCAAAAAGCCGGGTCAAAAACCGTGATTAGCCTGATGAGGAGATATTCCAGAAGTCCGACCAAGGTCTTCTGGTCTATCGACTGATCTCGCGACCAGCTGATGCAATAATAATCATTATCATTTGCAAGTCAAATGATTTTATTGCGTTCATTGGAAAAAATTTTCCTGTCGCCGCGCTCGTGGCGCCATCCCGGTCAGGACGCCTGACGGCTGGGGTAACCATCCAGTGACCGGTCGAGCATTACCTTGACCAGATCAATCATATGCACCACCGAAAAGGCCAGGTCACGGCTCGATCCTTCCAGCCGGTTGGCAGACTCGTGGGCGGTGGCCGCTGCACAGCGCAGCAGGTCGCTGGCGTGTACCAGGGCTTCCTCCGCGCTGACATTGCGATTGACGTCGAAGAAGCGATGCTCCTGGGTCTGCGTAACACCTGGTTTCAAGTAATAGTCCAACGCCCGTTGGGCGGCTGGGCAATCCTGTAGCGAGGGGAAAGCGCTGTCGAGGGGACGGCCGGGTTCGTCTTTGCTGGGTATGTCCATGGTATCGAGGTTCTCCTTGGGGGAATGGAATCCTCGATCCAGAATAGTACCGATCGTAATTGTGACGGCAATTTAAATACTACAATATGTGTTTTGACGGTCGGAGCCATCCACGTATCGTGCCGCTCATGGATAAATGGATAGAGTTGGTCAAGGCCAAGATGAAGGAGCTGCGCGTCACGCAAGTGGTGCTCGCAGAACGTTTGGGAATGTCTCAGGGCGGCGTCGGCCATTGGCTGACCAAGCGTCGGCAGCCCAGTGTCGAAGACATGAACCGGGTCCTGCAGGAATTGGGCATGGAGTTCCTCGAAGTGGCGATGGTGATCCGCGAACCGGACACCTCGACCGCGGAAGGCATGGCCCTGGCGCAGAAGTACAACCCGTACTTCCGCTACCCGGTGAGTGACTGGCACCAGATGGGCGAAGTTCGCGACGGGGAGCCTGGCGACTACGGCCAGGCGCGCTATGAGCTGACGGATTACCACGCCCAAGGGGACGCATTCTGGCTGGTGGTGGTGGGCGATGCGATGACCGCGCCGACCGGACTGAGCATCCCCGAAGGCATGTCGATCCTGGTGGACCCGGCCATCGAAGCGGTGCCGGGCAAGCTGGTGGTCGCCCAGTTACCCGGCTGCAGCGATGCGACCTTCCGCAAGCTGATCGAAGAGAGCGGCCAGCGTTACCTGGTACCCCTCAACCCAACCTACCCGAAAAGCCTGTACACCGAGCAATGCCGCGTCATCGGTGTGGTCGTGCAGGCCACCATCAGATTCTGAACCGGATCGGCCCTGGATGGGCCGATGCCTATTCCTCGAACGCCACCAGCGCGTTGCCCTCGCTGACCATTTCGCCTTCCTGGCAAAACAACGCCTTGATCACACCGGCCTTTGGCGCACGAATGCTGTGTTCCATCTTCATGGCTTCCAGCACCACCAGTTGCGTGCCTGCTTCCACGGCCTGGCCAGGGCTGACCAGCACTCGGACGATGCTGCCGTTCATGGGGGCGGTCAGGCCGCCCTGGTGGCTGTGGCTAGCCTCCGCGGCGGCCAGAGGGTCGTACAGGTCCACTCGATGCAGGTCGCCTTTCCATTGCAGATACAGGCTGTCACCTTGGCGTATGGCTCGGTGACTGCGGCGCATACCGTCGTGCTCGATGATCAGTTGTTCGCCACGAAGCTCGACGGATCCAGCCTGGACGTCCAGCGTCATCGCTCGATCCTGGCCTTCGCAGCTCAGATGCAGGGTCGTTTCCCTTGGCAATCCCAGGCGCAGGCCGGTGGTCTCGGACCAGGGCGAGCCGCTGTCATCGGATCGTCTGCGCGGCACCAGGCTCAAGGCCAGTCCCTGGGCTGCGGCGAGCCAGAAGCCGTCATCCAGTTCGCCGGGTTCCGGCAATAACTGCGCCTGATAACGTGGGATAAATCCGGTATCCAGCTCCGCTGCGGCGAAGGCGGGATGAGCCAGGATGCGCCGCAGGAAACCGATATTGGTCTTCAGGCCACCGATGGCAAACTCGTCGAGCATGCTCAAGAGCCGCAACCGCGCCTGTTCCCGGTCTTCGCCCCAGGCGATCAGCTTGCCCAACATCGGATCGTAGAATGGCGAAATTTCGTCGCCTTCCTCTACGCCACTGTCGACGCGGCGCCCCGGTGCTGCCTTCGACTCGCGATAAAGGGCCAGGCGCCCGGTGGCCGGCAGGAAATCGTTGGCCGGATCCTCGGCGTACAGCCGTACTTCGATCGCGTGGCCCCGCAACGGGACCTGCTCCTGGGTGATCGGCAGCGCCTCGCCCTGAGCGACGCGAATCTGCCAGGCCACCAGATCCAGCCCAGTGATCGCTTCGGTGACCGGGTGCTCGACCTGCAGGCGGGTGTTCATCTCCATGAAGAAAAACTCGCCCCGCGAATCCAGCAGGAACTCCACGGTGCCCGCGCCGACATAGCCGATCGCCTGGGCCGCACGCACGGCGGCTTCGCCCATGGCCCGCCGCAGTTGCGGGGTCAGGCCGGGAGCGGGGGCTTCTTCCACCACCTTCTGGTGTCGGCGCTGGATCGAGCAATCCCGTTCATTGAGGTACAGGCAGTTGCCATGCCGGTCGGCGAATACCTGGATTTCCACATGACGAGGCTTGAGCAGGTATTTCTCCACCAGCATCCGCGAGTCGCCGAAGGACGATTGCGCTTCCCGCTGCGCCGATGCCAGGGCTTCGGCCAGTTGGCTGACGTCCTCGACGACTTTCATGCCTTTGCCGCCACCGCCGGCGGTGGCCTTGAGCAGCACCGGGTAGCCGATGCGTTCGGCGGCATCGCGAAAGGTTTCCAGGTCCTGGGCTTCGCCATGGTAGCCGGGGACCAACGGCACGCCGGCGGTTTCCATCAGGGCCTTGGCCGCGGATTTGCTGCCCATGGCATCGATGGCCGAGGCGGGCGGGCCGAGGAACATCAGCCCGGCGTTTTCCACGGCCCGGGCGAACCCTGCGTTCTCGGAAAGGAAGCCGTAGCCCGGATGAATAGCCTGGGCGCCGCTGGCCTGGGCCGCGGCAATCAATTTGTCGATCTGCAGATAGCTGTCGGCGGCCTTGCTGCCTCCCAGGTCGACACGGATGTCGGCTTCACGGCTGTGGCGAGCGTCGCGATCGGTTGCGCTGTGGACGGCCACGGTGGTCAGCCCCATGGCCTTGGCGGTGCGCATCACGCGGCAGGCGATTTCCCCGCGATTGGCCACCAGCAGCGTAGTGAGGACTGGGACGCTCATTGACGCGGCTCCTTACGTTTCGAGGCGGTCGGGTTCGGCTCGGCTTGCCAGTTTGGCGCGCGCTTTTGCAGAAAGGCCCGCAGACCTTCCTGGCCTTCGGGGCTGACGCGGATACGGGCGATTGCATTTTCGGTATAGCGCCGCAAGGCCGGGGTGAGGGCCCCGTTGCCGACTTCGCGCAGCAGCTCCTTGCTGGCGCGCATGGCTGCCGGGCTGTTGAGCAACAGGTTGTCGATCCAGCGGTCCACCTGCTCGTCCAGGGTCTCGGATGGGTAGCTTTCCGATAGCAAGCCTATCTCTTTCGCACGTTGTCCGCCGAAGCGTTCTGCCGTGAGGGCGTAGCGTCGCGCGGCTCGTTCGCCAACGGCTTGCACCACGAACGGGCTGATCACGGCCGGTGCCAGGCCGATGCGCACTTCCGACAGGCAGAACTGCGCGTCATCGGCCCCGATGGCCATGTCGCAGGCGCTGATCAAGCCCAGGGCACCGCCGAACGCCGCGCCCTGGACGACCGCCAGCGTAGGAATCTTCAACTTGGCAAGGTTGTACATCAACTCCGACAGCTCCCGGGCATCGTCGAGGTTGGTGTGGTAGTCGAGCTCGGCCGACTGTTGCATCCAGGCTAGGTCGGCGCCAGCGCTGAAGTGCTTGCCTCGGCCACGGATCAGCAAAAAGCGCAGGCCCGGGTCGCTGCCGACCTGGTCGAGGGCCAGGATCAGCTCGCGGATCATTTCGGCGTTGAATGCGTTGTTCTTCGACTCGCGGCTCAGCCACAAGGTGGCGACGCCGCGCGAGTCGGTGAGCAGTTCGAGGGTGTTGAAGTTATCCATGGACATTTTCCCGGTTACATCCGGAACACGCCGAAGCGGCTCGGTTCGATGGGGGCATTCAATGATGCGGACAAGGCCAGGCCCAGCACGTCGCGGGTCTGGGCCGGGTCGATGACACCGTCGTCCCACAGCCGCGCACTGGAATAATAGGGGTGACCCTGTTCTTCGTACTGGTCGAGGATCGGTTGCTTGATTTCGGCTTCCTGGGCGGCGCTGAACGGATGGCCGCTGCGCTCGGCCTGCTCCCGCTTGACCTGCACCAGCACACCGGCTGCCTGCTCGGCCCCCATCACGCCGATCCGCGCGTTCGGCCACATCCACAGGAATCGGGGATCGTAGGCACGCCCGCACATGCCGTAGTTACCGGCGCCGAAGCTGCCGC
Source organism: Pseudomonas sp. 7SR1 (assembly GCF_900156465.1). NCBI lineage: Bacteria > Pseudomonadati > Pseudomonadota > Gammaproteobacteria > Pseudomonadales > Pseudomonadaceae > Pseudomonas > Pseudomonas sp. 7SR1. The sequence continues at coordinate 5,468,904 of NZ_LT707064.1, read as the reverse complement.
CGATGATCACGGTGAATTTCGGCACCCGGGCGCAAGCCACCGCGGTGACCAGTTTCGCGCCGTGCTTGGCAATGCCGCCGGCTTCGTACTTTTGTCCGACCATGAAGCCGGTGATGTTCTGCAGGAACAGCAAGGGAATGCCGCGCTGGCAGGCCAGCTCGATGAAGTGGGCGCCTTTTTGCGCGGCCTCGGCAAACAGGATGCCGTTATTGGCCAGGATCGCCACCGGGTAGCCGTGCAGATGGGCAAAGCCGCACACCAGGGTGGTACCGAACAACGCCTTGAACTCGTCGAACACCGAGCCGTCCACCAGGCGCGCGATGACTTCCCGGACATCGAAAGGCTGTTTGGCATCGGCCGGCACCACCCCGTACAGTTCGTCGCTGGCATACAGCGGGGCGATCGACGTGTGTGTGTGCATGTCGCCCAGCTTGCGCCAGTTCAGGTTGGCGACGCTGCGGCGAGCCAGTGCCAGGGCGTGTTCATCGTTATCGGCATAATGGTCGGCCACGCCGGAGACCTTGCAGTGCACATCGGCACCGCCCAGGTCTTCGGCGCTGACCACTTCGCCCGTGGCGGCTTTTACCAACGGTGGGCCGGCCAGGAAGATGGTCGCCTGTTCGCGGACCATGATCGCCTCGTCAGCCATCGCTGGCACGTAGGCCCCCCCGGCGGTGCAGGAGCCCATTACCACCGCGATCTGCGGGATACCCTGGGCGCTCATGTTGGCCTGGTTGAAGAAAATCCGTCCGAAATGTTCGCGATCCGGAAACACTTCGTCCTGACGCGGCAGGTTGGCGCCGCCGGAGTCCACCAGGTAGATGCAGGGCAGGCGGTTCTGCTGGGCGATGGCCTGCGCCCGCAGGTGTTTCTTGACTGTCAATGGGTAATAAGAGCCGCCTTTGACGGTCGCGTCGTTGGCGACAATCATGCATTCGACGCCTTCCACCCGACCGATTCCGGCGATCACACCGGCGGCGGGCACATCTTCCCCGTACACCCCATGGGCGGCGAGCGGGCTGATCTCCAGGAACGGTGAACCGGGGTCCAGCAACCGATTGATGCGTTCGCGAGGCAGCAGTTTACCCCGTGACGTATGGCGTTCCTGGGCCTTGGCGCCGCCGCCTTGCTGGACCTGAGCGAGCAGGGCGCGCAGGGCCTCGACTTGCCCGAGCATGGCGTCGCGATTGGCAATGAATTCCGGCGAGCGCGGATTGAGCTGGGTATGCAGGATCATGGCTACTCCGTAGCAGCTTCAAGCTTCAAGCTTCAAGCCAGAGCACGAACGCTTGCAGCTCAAGGCTTGTCGCTTGCAGCTTGTGAAATTTCATTTCGTTTCGTTGAACAGTTCGCGACCGATCAGCATCCTACGAATCTCACTGGTGCCGGCGCCGATCTCGTACAGCTTGGCGTCACGCAACAGGCGTCCGGCGGGGAATTCATTGATATAGCCGTTGCCGCCCAGGATTTGGATGGCCTCAAGGGCCATTTGCGTGGCGCGTTCGGCGGTATAGAGGATGACCCCGGCAGCGTCCTTGCGAGTGGTTTCGCCGCGCTCGCAGGCCTGGGCCACCGCATAGAGGTAGGCACGGCTGGCGTTGAGCTGGGTGTACATGTCGGCCACCTTGCCCTGGATCAACTGGAATTCGCCGATGCTCTGGCCGAACTGCTTGCGGTCGTGGATGTAGGGGACGACCAGGTCCATGCACGCCTGCATGATCCCGGTGGGGCCGCCTGACAACACCACGCGTTCATAGTCGAGGCCGCTCATCAGGACCTTCACCCCGCCGTTGAGCGCACCGAGGATGTTTTCTTCCGGCACTTCGACGTCATCGAAAAAAAGCTCGCACGTGTTGGAGCCGCGCATGCCGAGCTTGTCGAACTTGTTGCTGCGGCTGAAGCCTTTCCAGTCGCGCTCGACGATGAACGCGGTGATGCCGTGGGCACCCTTTTCCAGGTCGGTCTTGGCGTAGATCACATATGTGTTGGCATCGGGACCGTTGGTGATCCAGGTCTTGCTGCCGTTGAGCACATAGCGGTCGCCACGTTTGTCGGCCCGCAGTTTCATGGACACCACGTCGGAGCCGGCATTGGGTTCGCTCATGGCCAGGGCGCCGACGTGTTCGCCGCTGATCAGTTTGGGCAGGTAGCGGGTTTTCTGTTCGTGATTGCCGTTACGGTTGATCTGGTTCACACAGAGGTTGGAGTGGGCGCCGTAGGAGAGGGCGACCGAGGCCGAGCCGCGGCTGATCTCTTCCATCGCCACGACATGAGCCAGGTAACCCAGGCCGGCGCCACCGTAGGCTTCCGGCACGGTGATGCCCAACAGACCCATGTCGCCGAACTTGCGCCACATGTCGGCGGGAAACAGGTTATCGATATCGATCTGCGCCGCTCGCGGTGCCAGCTCGGCCCTGACGAAGGCCTGCACCTGGTCGCGCAGCATGTCGATGGTTTCGCCGAGGGCAAAATTCAGGGAAGGGTAGCTCATGGGACACCTTTGGCTTTTTTATAGGGTGCGGAGAGCGGGGGAGTGCTCTCACCTTTACGTTAACGTAAGCCTGGGATGGGCGACTGTCAATCACCCTTTACGTTAACGTCAACTTGAGCGAGAGTAAGAGGGCTTGTGCAGCAAGGGACATCGCTTCACCCACTAATAAAGACAAGAGGGGGCGTCATGGATCAACCCGGTTCACATTCGCAGCTCAGCTACACCCGTGGTTCCCAGGCCGAGGCCCTGCTGGCGCAGACCATCGGCCAGGCTTTCGACGAGACCGCATCCCGCTATCCCGATGGCGAAGCGTTGGTGGTTCGCCATCAGTCGCTGCGCTACACCTGGCGGCAACTGGCCGACGCGGTTGATTTGCATGCCAGGGCCTTGCTGGCGCTGGGTCTGAACGCTGGCGACCGTCTAGGTGTCTGGGCGCCCAATTGCGCACAGTGGTGCATCAGCCAATTCGCCAGCGCGAAAATCGGCGTGATCCTGGTCAACATCAATCCTGCCTATCGCAGCGGTGAGCTGGAGTATGTGCTCAAGCAATCCGGCTGCCAGTGGCTGGTGTGCGCCGGGGCGTTCAAGCGCTCCGACTACCACGCCATGCTGCAGACCCTCGTGCCTGAGCTGGCAGAGCAATCGATCGGCCAGCTGCGCAGCGAACGCCTGCCGGATCTGCGAGGTGTGATCAGCCTCGATGCCCGGCCGCCCTCCGGTTTCCTGCCCTGGTCGCAACTGTCGGGCCTGGGCGCGGCGGTGACCCCCGGTCAATTGGCCGAGCGCCAGGCCAGCCTGCATTTCGATCAACCGGTGAATATCCAATACACCTCCGGCACCACCGGTTTCCCCAAGGGCGCAACCCTCAGTCATTTCAACATTCTCAACAATGGCTACATGGTCGGCGAAAGCCTCGGCCTGAGCGTCGCCGACAGGCTGGTGATCCCGGTGCCGCTCTATCATTGCTTCGGCATGGTCATGGGCAACCTGGGCTGCATGACCCATGGCAGCACGATGATCTACCCCAACGATGCCTTCGACCCGCTGTTGACCCTTCGCACCGTGGCCGAGGAAAAGGCCACCGCGCTGTATGGCGTACCGACCATGTTCATCGCCATGCTGGACCAGCCGCAGCGCGGCGAATTCGACCTGTCCAGCCTGCGCACCGGCATCATGGCCGGGGCGACCTGCCCGATCGAAGTGATGCGGCGGGTCATCGGCGAGATGCACATGGCCGAAGTCCAGATCGCCTACGGCATGACGGAAACCAGTCCGGTATCGCTGCAGACCGGTCCTTCAGACGAGCTGGAGCTACGCGTGGCCACCGTGGGTCGGACCCAGCCGCAGCTGGAAAGCAAGATCATCGACGACGCCGGCGATATCGTGCCCCGTGGCAGCATTGGCCAATTGTGTACCCGTGGTTACAGCGTGATGCTCGGCTACTGGAACAATCCCCAGGGAACCGCCGAGGCCATCGACCGGGACGGCTGGATACACACCGGCGACCTGGCCACCATGGACGCGCAGGGGTACGTCTGCATTGTCGGGCGTAACAAGGACATGATCATCCGTGGCGGGGAGAATGTTTACCCCCGCGAGCTGGAAGAGCTCTTCTTCACCCACCCGGCCGTGGCGGATGTGCAGGTGATAGGCATCCCTTGTCCACGCTATGGTGAAGAAATCGTTGCCTGGATCAAGTTCCATCCTGGCCACAGTGCCACCGGCGAGGCGTTGCAGGACTGGTGCAAGGAGCGGGTCGCCCATTTCAAGGTGCCGCGTCATTTCAGGTTCGTCGAGGAATTCCCCATGACCGTGACCGGCAAGATCCAGAAATTCCGCATGCGCGAGATCAGCATCGAGGAGCTGCGCGGGGAGTCGAGCTAGGGCAACACGTTGGAAGCGAGCTTGCTTGCGATGGCAGTGCATCTGTCGACAACCGGGTTGTCTGACACTCCGCTATCGCGGGCAATCTGGCGGGAAGATAGGGAAGATAGGGAAGATAGGGAAGATAGGGAAGATAGGGAAGATAGGGAAGATAGGGAAGATAGGGAAGATAGGGAAGATAGGGAAGATGCAAAGCACAAAGGGGAGCCGAAGCTCCCCTTTAATTTTGTCGTCGCGTGCTCTTTTTATTATTGAGGGGCGGCCTGTTGTTGTTTTTGGTGACCGTGACCCTTTACCGCTGTTTTGGGCGATCCCCATCCGGGATCAAGAGCAAACGTATTTTTTTGAGCGCTGATCTGCTTTTTCGCTTAGCGATCCAACCGATTCGGGTCCTACCTGAGGGTAGTCTTATTGTTCTCTGCCCGGTTGCGGGTTGCTTCTGGAAGCACCCTGAAAAGCACACCTTCTCCAAAAAAATCTGTTAGCTGCGTCTCTGCCGTGTTGTTTTTGTTATGTCAGAGTCGTTTCGTCTTGTTTTTATTAGGTTTGCCGCTTTTTTATTCTTGTTATGCCAGAGAGAAAGCAGGTGCCGTGCCAACTTTTGAAAATCCTTTTAGATCAATGGTTTAAGATTTTCATGGGAAAAACGCGGCAGTGTAGATCTGACAAATTGTTTCCGTGTTACTCGTTTGGCTGTCCCCCAAAGGGGGGCGGTAACACCTTCACTGTGCACTGAGGGCCTTGGCGACCCGTGAGCCGGTCGAACGACCGAGCACGCTGCAGATCTGTCGGCCCGCGGCGATCAAGGCGTCCAGGTCGACGCCGGTTTCAATGCCCAGGCCATTGAGCAGATACAGCACGTCCTCGGTGGCGACGTTACCGCTGGCGCCCTTGGCGTAGGGGCAGCCACCGAGGCCGGCAATGGAGCTGTCGAACACCGCGATGCCTTCCAGCAGGCTGGCGTAGACGTTGGCCATGGCCTGACCGTAAGTGTCGTGGAAATGCCCGGCGAGCCTGGCGCGAGGCACCTGCTCACCGACCACCTCGAACATCTTGCGTGTGGCGCCCGCGGTACCGGTGCCGATGGTGTCTCCCAGGGACACTTCGTAACAGCCCATCGCATACAGCTCCCGGGCGACCCATGCCACCTGCTCGGGCTTGACCGCGCCTTCATACGGGCAGCCCAGCACACAGGACACGTAGCCCCGCACGCTGACGCCGTTTTGCCCGGCGGCCTCCATGATCGGCGCGAAGCGTTCCAGGCTTTGCTTGATGGAGCAGTTGATGTTGCGCTGCGAGAACGCCTCGGACGCAGCCGCGAACACCGCCACTTCCTTCACGCCGGCCGCCAGAGCGTCTTCGAAACCCCGCAGGTTCGGTGCCAGGGCGCCATAGGTCACGCCGGGCTTGCGCTGGATTTGCGCGAACACTTCGGCGGAGCCGGCCATCTGGGGCACCCACTTGGGCGAGACAAAGCTGCCGACCTCGATGTAACCCAGGCCAGCGGCACTGAGGGCATCCACCAGGCGTACCTTGTCGGCGACACTGATGGGGTGGGCTTCATTCTGCAGGCCGTCACGGGGACCGACTTCGATCAAGCGTACAAAGGAGGGAAGGGACATGGAGATTGACCTGTGGTAGTGGATGCGCCCGCTCCCAAAGGGGCTGGCGTCGTTATTGGGTCGTTACTGGACAGCTTCCTGTCCCTTGAGCGTTTGCTCCAGTGCCTGGATGCAGCGTTCCTCGGCCGTATCGAGTTCCAGCTTCATCTGCTCGATGTCCAGCAGTTGCTGTTCGAGTTGTTCCCGGCGCTCGGCGATTTTCGCCAGCATGCTGTTCAACTGCTTCTGGTTACCGCTGGAAGGGTCGTAGAGTTCGATCAGTTCGCGGCATTCGGCCAGGGAAAACCCGATGCGCTTGCCGCGCAGAATGAGCTTGAGGCTGACCTTGTCCCGTGGTGAATAGATGCGTTCCTGGCCTCGTCGCTCAGGGCTCAGCAGGCCCTGTTCTTCATAGAAGCGGATTGCCCGGGTCGTGATATCAAGCTCCCGGGCAAGATCGGAGATGCTGTAGGTCTGGCTGCTCATGGACGCGCTCGAAACGAAAGGTGCTGGCGCTAAGCTAACGGCAGGTTGACGTTCACGTCAAGCATGGGGGCTGCGCTACGTTGGAGCATGAATCGGTGGGAGCGGGCTTGCGCACTCCCACCATTTGATCCTTCAGACTTTGTCGAGCTTCTTCTCGTGCGCCGTCACCTGCTGGCAGAGCTCGATCATCTGTTCGCGCATCCAGCGGTTGGCCGGGTCCTGGTCGGTGCTTTCATGCCAGTAGAGGTGGGTTTCCACCGGCGGCACGTCGTTGACCGGTAGCAGGAAGGCGTGCAGGTCATGGCGACGCGCAAAGCGTTCGGGGACGGTCATGACCATGTCGGTCTGTTGCAGCACCTGCGAGGCCATCAGGTAATGCTGGGAGCGCAGGGCAATCTTGCGCTGGATACCCATCTTGCCGAGGGCCAGGTCCACATAGCCCAGGCCGTTGCGTCGGCTGGAAATATGCACGTGGGTCTGGGCCAGGTAGTCATCGAGGCTGAGTTTTTCCTTGCTCGCCAAGGGGTGGCCTTTGCGCATGGCGCACACATAACGGTCTTCCATCAGCTTGACGTGACGCACTTGAGGGTCGGTGTTGAGCGGCGCGTCCACGGCAAAGTCGAGGCGGCCGGCGGCCAGTTCCTTGGTGGTTTCCCGGCGCTTGGACAGGAAACTTTCGATGGCCACCGTGGGCGCCAGGCGGCGCAGGCGCTGGAACAACGGCGGCAGGATCACCCCTTCGGTCAGGTCGGTCATGCTGATGCGGTAGGTCTTGACCGCCTGGAGCGGGTTGAAGATCCGGCTTTCCTGTACCGACACCCGCAGCAGCGACAGGGCATTGCGCACCGGGCCGATGATGTTCTGGGCCATGGGCGTGGGCACCATGCCCTGGGCGGTACGCACGAACAGCGGGTCGTTGAAGGTTTCCCGCAGGCGCGCCAGGGCGTTGGACACTGCCGGCTGGGTGATGCCGACGATCTGCCCGGCGCGGGTCAGGTTGGCTTCGGTGTAGATCGCATCGAAGACGATGAAAAGGTTGAGGTCGACCTTGCTCAGATTCATTGCGCTGCACTCTTGTTCTTGGACTTGGTGAGGTGCCGGAAGGCGATGCGAATCAGTGAAACATATATCGGTGATGAATGTTAATACACGCCGAGAATAGGTTAGGTAAATTTTCGTAGCTGAACTAGCATCGATTTCATGACCTAAAACAACCTCTGCCAAGAAGGTGCTGCCCATGGATTTTGCCTATTCCCCCAAGGTTCAGGAACTGCGTGAACGCGTCACGGCGTTCATGGATGCCTACGTCTACCCGGCCGAAGCAGTGTTCGAACGACAAGTGGCCGAGGGCGACCGCTGGCAACCCACGGCCATCATGGAAGAGCTCAAGGCCAAGGCCAAGGCAGAAGGCCTGTGGAACCTGTTCCTGCCCGAGTCCGAGCTGGGCGCCGGCCTGACCAACCTGGAATACGCGCCACTGGCAGAGATCATGGGGCGCTCGCTGCTGGGGCCGGAACCGTTCAACTGCTCGGCGCCGGACACCGGCAACATGGAAGTCCTGGTGCGTTACGCCAATGAAGAGCAGAAGCAGCGCTGGCTGGAACCGCTGCTGCGGGGTGAGATCCGGTCGGCCTTCGCCATGACCGAGCCGGATGTGGCCTCTTCGGACGCGACCAACATGGCTGCCCGGGCCGAGCGCGACGGCGACCAGTGGGTGATCAACGGCAAGAAGTGGTGGACCTCGGGCGCCTGCGACCCGCGCTGCAAAATCCTGATCTTCATGGGCCTGAGCAACCCCGATGCGCCGCGCCACGCCCAGCATTCGATGATCCTGGTGCCGGTGGATACCCCCGGGGTCAAGATCGTCCGGCCTTTGCCGGTGTTCGGTTACGACGACGCCCCCCACGGCCATGCCGAAGTGCTGTTCGACAACGTGCGGGTACCATACGAAAACGTCCTGTTGGGTGAAGGACGAGGCTTTGAAATTGCCCAGGGGCGCCTCGGCCCCGGGCGCATCCACCATTGCATGCGGTCCATCGGCATGGCCGAGCGGGCACTGGAATTGATGTGCAAGCGTGCCGTCAGCCGTACCGCCTTCGGCAAGCCGTTGGCACGCCTGGGCGGCAACATCGACAAGATCGCCGACTCGCGGATGGAAATCGACATGGCTCGCCTGCTGACCTTGAAGGCGGCCTACATGATGGACACGGTCGGCAACAAAGTAGCGAAGAGCGAAATCGCCCAGATCAAGGTGGTTGCGCCCAACGTCGCCCTGAAGGTCATCGACCGTGCGATCCAGATCCACGGCGGCGCGGGGGTTTCCGGCGATTTCCCGCTGGCCTACATGTACGCCATGCAACGGACCCTGCGCCTGGCGGACGGCCCCGATGAAGTCCACCGCGCGGCCATCGGCAAGTTCGAGATCGGCAAATACGTGCCCAAGGAGATGTTGCGCAGCGGGCGCTGAAGGCCTGCTTCACCCTGGCAACGCCATCGCGCTCATCACAGATCCCCTGTGGGTGCGAACGTGCTCGCGATGGCGTTGCTACATCCGGCACGCATGCAAGCTGAACCACCGCCATCGCGAGCAAGCTCGTTCCCACAAGGAGTGTGGGGGGCGAGACAGGTGTCGCACCGCAAACCTACTGTGGGAGCGAGCTTGCGATGGCCGCTTCCCGGACAGTGCGTTTTCTTACTCCTTGACGCTCATGTACTCCTCGGCCCAACGGATATATTCCTCGGGCTGGGTGTAGGTGTGGGTCAGTTCGGTGGCGCTGAGGTCCGATGCCTGGGTGAAGATCTGCCGCTGCTCGCGAAGGCTGTCGTACGTGGCCTTGATCGCGGCGAAGTAGGCGCCGTGGCCATCGATGGTAACCCGCACGCCCAGCTCGGCCAGGCGCTTGTCGTCCCGCAGGAGCGGATTGCCGTAGGTGACGAGCATCAGCGGCACATTCAGGTTCTCGCTGATCTTTTCCAGGTGATCGAAGTCCTGGACACCCACCATGCAGATCCCGTCCGCCCCGGCACGTTCATATTGCTGGGTACGGCTGATGACTTCCTGGACCGGCAGGATGCCGGCGTTGGTGCGGGCGATGATCGCCATTTCCGGATCGACGCGGGCCTCCAGCGCCGCGCGGATCTTGCCGACGCCCTCGGCGACGCTGATCAGGTCCGTGGACTTGCGCCCGAACTGGGCCGGCAGCAGCGTGTCCTCGATGGTCAGGGCGGCCACCCCGGCACGCTCGAGCTCGATGATGGTGCGCATCACGTTCAGGGCGTTGCCATAGCCATGGTCGGCATCGGCGATGACCGGCAATTGGGCCACGCGACCGATGCGGGTGGCCTGTTCGGCGAATTCGCTCAGGGTGATCAGCGCGAAGTCCGGCGCCCCCAATACTTGCAACGACGCGACCGATCCTCCCAGGATCCCTACTTCGAAACCCAGGTCGGCGGCGATGCGCGCCGACATCGGGTCGAACACCGAGGCGGTGTGATAGCAGGTCCGGGAAGCCAGCAGTTGACGAAAGCTACGGCGTAAATCTTGATGGGAAAGCCTGGACATATGAGTTCCACCAATGGAATGGAAGGGCTTGAGCAAAAGTGTCAACGCCGAAGGAGCCAAAGGCTATCACGTGGCAAGCGCAAGGAGGATGACGAATGCGCATGGGCTATGCCTTGCGTGCAAGTACGGTGAGTTCGCGGGCGATGGCTGATGGAAAGATACAACGATCCCGCTGCACGGTGATATGTCTTGTGTTTTGCGCCGCGAGCGTTGCAGGCCCGCGCTAAGCCGCCGCAGCCTGGCGTCCCTGACCGAGCAGCGGCACGGCGCGCACCGTATCGCCCGGCTGCATCTGCAGGCGTTTGACGGTAAGGCGATCGACCAGCAGGCTGTGGCCGTGCTGATGGGCCCGGGCGCTGGTGACGCGGCAGTTCGCCAGGCGCCGGTTGTGGATCAGCCAGACCGGTGCCTGTTCGTCCAGCGTGCCGATGGCCAGGGCCAGTGACTGGCTGTCACGCACGCTGCGGATCTTCGACACTGGCGCCTCGATCACCGGGCCCCCGTCGAAGATATCGATGTAGCCCTTATGGCTGAAGCCCTCGGCGCCGAGAATCTTCAGGGCCGGTTCAGTGTTCGGATGGGCACGGCCAATGGCGGCCTGTGCCTGTTCGGTGAGCATGCAGGTATACAGCGGCTGGCGCGGCATCAACTCGGCAATGAAAGACTTGTTGCCCATGCCGGACAACTGATCGGCATAGCTGAAGTCTTTCTTGAAGAAGTGTCGTCCCAGGCTGTCCCAGAATGGCGAGCAACCGTTCTCGTCGGCATGGCCTCGCAGCTCGGCGATGAGTTTCTCGCCGAACAGCTGGGAGAATTCGGCGACGAACAACAGGCGCGCCAGGGACAGCAGGCGCCCGTTATGGCCGTGACGCTGGGCGGGGTGCAGGAACAGGGAGCAGATTTCCGATTGCCCGGTCATCTCGTTGTTGAGAAACAGGGTGGGGATCTGCCGCTGGATGCCCAGTTCCGGGGCCGAGCTGACGGTGACCCCGACCCGATAGTTGTACCACGGCTCCCGCAGCCCGACGGCACCGGTCAGGGCGCTGATGCCAACCACTTGGCGGTCGTCGTCCTCCAGCACGAACAGGTAGTCGGCGTCGGCGCGCTCGACCTGCCCGGCAAAGGTGCGCTGGGCCCAGCGTACGCGGTGGGCCAGGCGTTCCTCGTTGGCCGGCAGGCTGGTGAACCCCGGCCCGGCGCAGCGCGCCAGTTCCAGCAAGGACGGCAGGTCGGTAATGGCGACCGGGCGGACAATCATGATGCGGCTCCTTCGTCGTGTCGGCCTGGGCGCAGGACCAGGACAGGACTTCCCGTGACGTTCATAGGGTGATCACCCGGATCCGTTCGCCTTCGTCGATGTCCAGCGCGGCGAGCATGTCGGGCGTCAGGGCCACGGGCCCCTCGGCGGCGACATCCAGCTCGGCCACGATGGCGCGATAGTCTGCAAGGCGGTCGTTGCTCACCAGGTAGCGGCCCCGGGCGTCAATCTGCGAGCTCTTCCAGGTCTGGACCATGCGACTTCGGGCGATGGAGCGGATGTTGGCGATACGGGCGTGCAGGGTTGGCCCGCCGTCGAACAGGTCTACATAGCTGTTGGTCTCGAAGCCTTCGCGCGCCAGGATGTCGAAGGCTTCCTGGCCATCGGGATGAACCCGACCGATGCAGGCCTGGGCCTCGGGCGGCAGCATCGGCACATAGAGCGGGTACTGGGGCATCAATTCGGCGAGGAAGGATCGGCTTTGCAGGCCGCACAACCGTTCGGCTTCGACGTAGGGCAGGTCGAAGAAGTGCTGGCCGATTGCATCCCAGAATGGCGACTGGCCGTCATCGTCGCTGTAACCGACGATTTCGGTGATGACCGATTCGGCGAAGCGTTGCGGATGCGCGGCGATGAACATCAGGCGGGCCCTGGACAGCAACTCCGATTCCGCCGTGCGCACCCGGTCGGCGTCGATGTGGAAACCGCGCAGCAGCGTCTGGCCCTGCAGATCCTGGCACAGCGACAGTGCCGGTACGCCATGCTGGATGTTCAACTCCCGGGACTCGCTGGAGAACGGGCGGTTGCGCAGGCTGTAGAACGGTTCGTTGCAACCGGTGCTGGCGAGGATTTCGGAACAGCCCACCAGGCGCCCGGAGACCAGGTCCTGCAACACGAAAAAATAGTTTTCCCCGCCAGGTGCTCGCACATCAGCCTCGAACGATGCGCACGAGTCGAGGATTTTTTCTCGCAGGCGCTCGATGTCGTCTGGAAGCGACGTCACCCCCACCAGACTGTCACGGGCCAGTTGCTGCAGTTGCGGCAAATCGCTTGGTTGAACTGGACGTAAGGCCAGCATGGATTGCACTCCTGTTCCTGAGCCCGGTGATCTGCACCGGGCTTGACGATCACTGTCGATGTCCACGCGTCGTAACCGTTGTGTTGTCGCAGCGCGATGACCGACAACCCCTTGCGATCATCGCTGAACCTCAATGACCTGCCGGATCGGGCAGGGCGGTGCTGGCGCCGAATTTATTGAGCAGGCACAGATAGACGACGCCCGCTGCGATCCAGACCAGGCCGAGCTTTTGCGCGTCCACGCCCATGTTGTACATGATGGCCGCGACGATGCAGAAGCCGATCAGTGGGCAGATCAGGTGGCGGACCACTTGCCCGGACCGCTGGCGACGCCAGTAATGGTTGATCACGGTGACATGCAGCAGCATGAAACCACTCAGTGCGCCGAAGTTGACCAGTGAGGTCAGGGTATCCACGGCATTGATGAACAGGTAGCAGATCAGCAGCGACAGCACCGCCACCAGGTAGATGCTCAGGTACGGGGTGTTGTGTTTTGGATGGACCTTGGCCAGCACCTTGGGCAACTTGCCGTCCCGGGCCATGCCGAACAACAGGCGCGACACCGCGGCTTGGGAGGTGATGGCCACGGCCACGCCCCAGGACAGCGCGGTGGCGACGGCCGTCATGGTGGCCAGCCAGCTGCCGGCGGCCAGTTCGGCGATTTCATAGAAAGCGGTATCGGCGGACTTGAAGCCCATGCCGGCCGCCAGGTCCGTGGCGATCCAGGTCTGCACCACGAAAATCACCCCCATGACCAGCAGCGTGAGCATCGCGGCCTTGCCGACACTGCGACCCGGATCGCCCTTGATTTCTTCGGCCAGGGTGGAAATGGCGTCGAACCCCAGGAACGACAGCACGGCGATCGACACGGCCTGCATCAGCAGGGCGAAGTTGAAATGCTCCGGACTGTACAGCGGCGCCAGGGTCAGTTGGCCGTTACCCGCGCCACCGTGCAGGGCATTCCAGGCATAGGCCAGGAAAATCCCCAGCACCACCAGCTGCGCCAGCAGGAAGATGATGTTCATCCGGGCGGTGAAGGTGATGCCTCGCAGGTTGACGAAGGTCGCGCTCACGAGGAAGGCCAGGATGAAGCCGACCTTGGGAATCTCCGGGTACAGGTGATTCAGCGCCATGGCGGCGTAGACATACAGCAGCGGGGGAATCAGCAGGTAGTCCAGCAGCATCAGCCAGCCGGCGATAAAGCCTACATGTGGGTTGAGACCCCGTTGTGCGTAGGAATAGACGGAGCCGGCCACCGGAAAGGCCCGGGCCATGCTGCCATAGCTCAGCGCGGTGAACAGCATCGCCACCATGCCGATGATGTACGCCAGCGGCACCATCCCCGGCGCCTCCGCGTTCACGTAGCCGTACACGCCGAACGGCGCGATAGGGATCATGAAAATCATCCCGTACACCACCAGGTCCGTCAGTGACAGGCTGCGTTTCAATTCCTGTTTGTAGCCAAATGCCTCGATACTCACAAGCCGTTCTCCTTTTCAGCCGATCATGGATTTTCAGGATGTCTTGCCGCTGTTTTCTACAGCAACGGCGCCAGGCAGGCGCTCCAGGCCCGTACTTCTTCGGGGCTGCGCAGCAAATCGTTGCGGACCTCGATCAGCACCGAATCCAGGCCGCGTCCATCGCCATGCACCGGAACCGTCATGTCGCTCAAGGGGCTGACCCGATAGGGCTGGTTCCCCGCCACCCGCAGCGAATGCCGGCTCAGCCCGTCGACGATGCGCTGGGCGTAGTCCGCCGCTTCTGCAAACAGCACGCCGGCTTCAAGACTGCGGGGCTGACCGTAGAACACCGGGGTGAAGCTGTGGATGCCCACCACCCGTACCGGTCGCTGGTCGGCCAGGCGCTGGTCGATCAACGAGCGCAACCGGTCATGGAACGGGTGGAACAGGCACTGCTGGCGGTAGGCACGCGTGGCCTCGTCCAGGGACTGGTTGCCGGGAATCTGGTAGATCTCGCTCTGGGCCGGAATGCTGTCCGGCACGTGCAGCGGGCGGTTCAGGTCGATCAGCAGCCGTGAATAGTTGGCCGACAGCAAGGTTGCGCCGAGGGTCTCGGACAGGCATTCGGCCAGTGCCAGGGCACCAATGTCCCAGGCAATGTGTTCCTGGGCGGCCGTTTCATCCAGGCCCAGGTCGTTCAACGCCCCGGGGATGAACCGACTGGCGTGTTCGCACACCAGGATCAGTGGGTGCTCGGCGTTCTCCCGAAGCAACCGGTAGGCTGGCTCGGTGTACAGGCCCGATTCGGCACACTCAATAGATTCGCGCATAGTGCTCACAACGCTCGGCAGGTGACAGCGCCTGGGTCAAGGCCAGCTCCTCGGCCTTCAAGGCGAAGTAGGTTTCGACCAGCGGGCCGGGCAGGGCTTCGAGCAGCGCCCCGCTGTTACGCAGGCAATCCAGGGCCTGGGCCAGGTCGGTCGGCAGGGCGATAATGCCACGACTGCGGCGCTGTTCCTCAGTCAAATCGTCGGGTATTTCTTCGGTGACGGCATTGAGTGCCAACCCTTGTTCGATACCCAGCCTCCCGGCGATCAATAACCCCGCCATCGCCAGGTGCGGCGAGGCCGTGGCGTCCATGGCACGGAACTCCAGGTTGTACTGGTTGGCGACCGGCCTGGCTCCCAGGCTGACGGTCGGGCAGATCCGCAGGGCCGCTTCGCGGTTGCGCTGTCCCAGGCACGCGTAGGAAGCGCTCCAGTGGTGCGGTTGCAAGCGTTCGTAGGACACCGGGGTCGGCGCGGTCAAGGCGCACAGGGCCGGCAGGTAATGCAGCACCCCGGCCGCCCAGTGTCGACCGAGGCTGGAAAGACCGTTGGCGCTGGCAGCGTCATGGAGCACCGGCTCGCCGTCCAGATCTTGCAGGCTCAGGTGCAGGTGCACGCCGTTGCACACGGCATCGGCCGACGTCTTGGGGGCGAAGCTCACCGCCAGGTCCATCTGCCGGGCGATTTCCCGGGTAATCTCCCGTACGTTCACGGCGCGGTCGGCCGCGGCGACGCCAAGGGCGGGGCGGCAGGTTATTTCGTACTGATGCTTGCCGTATTCGGGCAGGAACATCTCCGGTTCGACACCACCGGCCCGCAATGCGCCGAGCAACCATCCGGCGAACCCGGCCTGCTGGCGCTGGGCCTGGAGGCTGAAGGCCAGGCGATCGGGTTGGGGCTGGGAGGTGTCCAGCCTGAATTCATGTTCGAACGCGGCCAGTACCTGCAGGCCGAGCTCGGCCCGGTAGCGTTCCACTTCGTCGCGCAACAGCGTGCGCGGGCAAGCGGACCAGGGGCGACCGTCGGTTTCCCGCAGGTCGCAATGGATGTAGTCCAGCGCCGGCGCCTGGGCGTCGGGCCCCTGGTCGACGGTTACCCGGCTAGGCAGGTCCGGAATCAGTCGCAGATCGCCATAAGCGCCCCACGGATTGACCGATGCGATGATGTCCTGGGGGGTCAGCGCACTGTTGGCCGGCACCCAGCCGCAACCTGCGGTGACGTAGTGGGGCAGCTCATCGCTGGGGAACGAGCGGCCTCGGGTCACGCCGATCAGGTCGGTGCTGACCAGCGTGGTGACGGGAAGCTGTGCCAGGGGCGCTGCGCGGTCGAGACGGCTCACGGCTGCATCTCCTGCAAGCGGCCGAGCACGGTGTCGGTGTCGGCGATCCAGCAGTAGCCTTTGATCGCATTCAGGCAGGCCAGGTGGCGTTGTTCGGTGTAGGTGGCGCAGGCATCCTCCACCAGGGTGACCAGGTAGCCACGGTCGGCGGCGTCGCGTACGGCCATGTCGACACACTGGTCGGTGACGATGCCGGCGACGATCAGGTGCCGGGTCTGCAGGTTGCGCAGTACGTAGTCGATGTTGGTGGAGTTGAACACGCCCGAAGACGTCTTGGGCAAGACGATCTCGTTTTCCAGTGGGGCAAGCTCGGCGATGATCTGTGCCTCGGGGCTGCCCTTGGGCAAGTGCATGTCCGATAACTTGTGGTCCAGGGAGCGGTCGCGACCGTCGGCGGTGAGGCTTTCGATGTGGGTATGCAGTACGTTCTGCCCCGCCGCCCGCAGCCCCTGGAGCAGACGCTGCTGGTTGGGAATCACCCGTTCGCGGGCGCGACGGATGAAATAGTCTGCCTCGGGGGTGTCCAGGTGGGCATCGAATTGCGGTTCCAGCCAGGCCCGTTGCATATCCACCAGCAGCAAGGCGGTGTGGTCGCGGGTGAACGGCAGGTCCCTGGGTGAGCGGTGGGGGAGCGAGAACATCCTTATTTTTCCTCCAACAGGTGCGTGTTGAACTCTGCGCGCAGGGCATCGATGCCTTCCAGGCGTTCGGCCAGCGCCGGGCACTGCAGGGTCAGGCAGGCGACCAGCGCCTCGACCTGGGCCAGGGCCGGCACGAGGCTGTCGAAGGCCGAGACCGACGACTCCACCGGCGCGCTGATGATCAGGTCGGCCAGTTCGCGCAAGGGCGAAGTGTAGATATCGCTGAACAGCACGACCCGGGCATGACGTTCCTTGGCCGCGCTGGCCACGCGCAAGGCCTGGGCCTGGTAGCGACGATAATCGAAGATCAACACCACGTCCTGGCGTTGCACATCGAACAGCCGGTCAGGCAACTGGGCGTTATCCTCGAGGGAAAAACAGCCGGCACGAAGCAGGCGCAGGTGAGTGAGCAGGTAGTGGGCCAGGAAGCTGCTGAAGCGTCCGCCGAAGCAATGCACCTGATGCCGGCTGTCCAGCAGCCACTGCACCAGGATGCGTACGTCTTCGGGTTGGGTCAGAGCCTGGGTTTCAACCAGAATCTGGTGGCTGGCCGCCAGGTACTGGCTCCAGGTATCGCCCTGTTGCAGTTTGGCCCGGGGTTGCAGCAGCGTGCGGGGGGAGCGCAGGCGATGGTCCATGTCCACCAGCAGCGCATCCTGGAATTCGGCATAACCGCCGAACCCGAGTTTTTTCACCAGCCGCACGATGGTCGGGTCGCTCACGCCGGCATGGTCGGCCAGACGCGACATCGGGCCCAGGCCGTTGCGTGGATAATGATCGAGCAGGGCACGTACGACCTTGCGTTCCGACGGCGTCAATACCAGGCCGGGATCGGTAATAAGGTCTCTGAGGGGAGGCATCCGTGCTCCTTGCGTGGATGGGTGTTGGATTTCTTACATAAGTCCTGAAAATAGTATTTATGTAGCGGGAGCTACATGTCCAGCGGTTTTTACGTTCCGTTTAAAATGCTCGAAAATGGTGCGAAAACGCCGTAGGACGGGGCCTCGCGCTGGTTTCAGCTGGAGTGTCAGCCAAAGCTTTTTTTCGTGTCCGAAATAACGCCTTTTTGGTTCGGATATTTGATTTCATATAAGGTGCCGAACACACAGACGGCCCAGCATGGCCTTTCCCGACTATCCCGATTGCGTGAGAACCTGCATGCAAGCCACCCGCCTGACCTTGATCTGCCATGGGCGCACCGCCGCCCAGAAACGCGGGTGCTTCGCGACCGACGAGCCGCTGGACGCCGCCTGGCTGGACAGGCGTCCGGAGGCGGGCAGCGGGTATGAACATGTCCGGCAACTGCTCTGCGCACCGGAACTGCGCGCCCGCCAGACAGCCGCGCTGTATGGGGCGCAGTTCCGGGTGGTCGAGGCCCTGGCCGACTGTGACCTGGGTCGATGGCGCGGGCTGTCGGTCGACGCGTTGCTCAAGGCAGAGCCGGAACGCCTGCAGGGCTGGCTGGACGATCCCGATGCCGCGCCCCATGGCGGTGAGTCGGTCACTCGGTTGTGTCGCCGTGTCGCAGACTGGCTCGCCAGCCTGGAAGAGGAGCCGGGACACCTGCTGGCTGTCACCCATCCGTTCGTGATCCGCGCGGCCCTGGTGAATGTACTGCACTGTCCGGCATCGGCGTTCAACCGTATCGACATCGAACCGTTGTCCGCCCTGGAGTTGCGTTTCAACGGGGTCTGGCGATTACGCACCCTGACCCCTGGGCAGGAGTCCTGAGCATGAAGAAGTTATCAGTCATCGGCATCGGGGCCGGCGATCCGGATTACCTGACGATGCAGGCGGTGAAAGCCCTGAACCGGGTCGACGTGTTCTTTCTCATGGACAAAGGGGCCGACAAGCAAAAGCTGATGGATCTGCGGCATGAAATCTGTAGGCGTTACATCGTGGATCGCACGTATCGTTTCGTCGAAGCCTACAGTCCTGAACGCCAACGCGACGACCGGGACTACCTGGACAGTGTCGAACAACTCAACCGTGCCAAGCAGGCGACTTTCGAAAGACTGATCGACGAAGAACTGTCCGATGGGCAGTGTGGCGGGTTCCTGGTATGGGGCGACCCGGGGTTGTACGACAGCACGGTTCGTATCCTGCAGGCGATTCTCGATACAGGGCGTTGCGATTTCGAATTCGAGGTCATTCCCGGGATCACCAGTGTCCAGGCCCTGGCTGCGCGACACAAGGTTCCCTTGAACAGCATTGGCGGATCGCTGGAGATCACCACCGGACGCCGGTTGGCGTCGGGGCAGGCGGGACAGGCGAGCAGCAGGGTGGTGATGCTCGATGCCGAGGATGCGTATCGCCAGGTGAACGATCCGGACGTGTACATCTATTGGGGCGCCTATGTGGGCACACCGGACGAAATCCTCATCGCCGGTCGGCTGGGGGAGGTGGCCGACGATATCGAGCGCACCCGCAAGGCTGCGCGGCAGGCCAATGGCTGGATCATGGATACCTACCTGCTGCGCAAACCTTGAGGCGGGTTCGTGGAAAGTCCCTGCCCGAGGGCGAAACCGACCGATAGGCCTGGATCCGCCTGAGCCATCCACCGCGCCGCGCTCATCTTGGCCAGCAGGCTTGTGTCGGACGGGACAGTCGTCACCGGCGCGGCAATGCCGGAACAGCCCGCCGCCAGGTAGAAACCCGAAAACCCGTCCACGTAGCCTCCCCAGGTCTCCGCCACTTCAATGTCCGCCAGGGCCGGGAAGCGCATCCTGACTCGCTTGAGGATCTCGGCGACGGCGTCCGGCCTGGCCTCGGGATCGAGGACACGAATGTGCTCGAACGCCGTGGGTTTATCCGAGCCCCAGCCGCCAGTCCTTCCGGACCGTGGAAGGATTTGCCGATGCCGACATCCATGGCGCCCAGACGCTTCATGAACATCGGCAGGAAGGCTTTCCCCGCGCTGCGTACCCGCCCGGCTCCGAATATCGGTGAGGTGATCTACATGCCGGACTTCGCACTGACCCGTCGCCTCGATGGCAGCTATACGATGGCTATCAGTGGCAAGGCACGGCTCGAAATCATCCCCCAGGGCCTGCGCTACGCTGCGCAACTGTCTCGTTCTTGCCTCATGCAATCGCAGGAAAGATCGTGTTGATGGCGAGTCACGGCACAATCTGCCGCAGCCTCCAACAGCCGCAATCATCCTGTCGCCGACGTGCCGGGCCCAGCGGGTCGGCACTCGTCACGAAGGGCAGGGACAGCGGTTACATGGCCAGGCCCGGACGTTCATCCGCGCCCGAACCGCTCCCGGTAGACCGAAGGCGCCACTCCGACGACGCTGCGAAACGCCACGCGAAAACTCTCCACCGAGCGGTAGCCGCACAGCTGTGCGATGTTGTCGGTGGTGTCTTCGGTGCTTTCCAGCAATTCGCGGGCTCGTGCCAGGCGTTCATGTTGCAACCACGCCTTGGGTGACTGGCCGCAGGCCTGGGTGAAGTGGCGCAGGAAGGTCCGCTCGCTCATGGCCGCCTGGCTGGCCAGTTCGCGTACGCCCAAGGGTTCGTGGAGGCGCTCGCGGGCCCACTGCATGATGCCCGACAGGTCGCCGCGCGGCGTGCGGCTGACCGGCGAGGGGATGAACTGTGCCTGGCCGCCGGTGCGTTGGGGGGACATGACCAGGCGGCGCGCCACCGCATTGGCGATCTGGGCGCCGAAATCCCGTGCCACCAGGTGCAGGCAGGCATCGATGCCGGCCGCGCTGCCCGCCGAGGTGATGACCTGGCCCGAATCCACGTACAGCACGTCCGGGTCCACCAGGACGGCGGGAAAACTCTCGGCCAGTTCATCGGTGTAGCGCCAGTGGGTCGTGGCGCCCAATCCGTCCAGCAATCCCGCCGCCGCCAGTACGAACACCCCGGAGCAGATCGACAGCAGGCGCGCGCCTCGTGCATGTGCCTTGCGCAAGGCGTCGAGCAACGCCTCGGACGGCGGCTCGCTGCGACTGCGCCAACCCGGCACGACGATGGTCCGGGCTGCCTCGAGCAACTCCATGCCGCCATCGGCCAGGACCTGGAAGCCGCCCAGGGCCCGCATCGGACCGTCATCGACGGCAACGATCCGGTGTTCGTACCAGGGAAAATCGAACTCGGGCCTGCCCAGGCCGAAGATCTCGATGGCAATGCCGAATTCAAATGTGCAGAGGCCGTCGTAGGCAAGGATGGCCACCAGACCGGGATTGGGATGCATTTGGCGGAAAATTCCCACAGAGTGTCTTGTACGCCACTGTAGCGGTAAGCTGCAGGCGGATAAAGTCTCTCTAAGCCCTCTACTGGAGTACCTGCGATGACCAGCCTGGTTAGTGAAGTGCCTGCTGCCCCATCCGACGTTGCCCTGCAGCATTTCAGCCGTCGCCTGACCTTCGAAACGGATTGTTCCGACGTGCATGCCAGCCAGCAGGCCGGCAAGGTGGATTTTGTGCTGGTGGATGTACGTGGCCCCCTGGCCTTCGAGCGCGGGCATGTACCCGGGGCGATCAACCTTCCGACTCGTTCCATCACTGCCCAGGCGCTGGCGGCGTATCCGCAAGACACATTGTTCGTGGTGTATTGCGCGGGCCCGCATTGCAACGGCGCCAACAAGGCAGCGGTCCGCCTGGCGACCCTGGGCTATCCGGTCAAGGAAATGATCGGCGGCATCATGGGCTGGCTCGATGAAGGTTTCCGCCTGACCGGTTCGGTGGAGCGGGTGGCGGAAACGGCGATTGGCTGCGATTGCTGACGCTGGGAGCCATGGTGAGGGAGCCATTTCCTTGCCAGGGCGCCTGTAGGTTGTTTCGTAAACCCCGGGGCCTTCCAACAGGTCCGGGGCTTTCTGTAATTATTTGTCGCTTCGACATAATTCCCCGCCTGTGTGCCCCTCTAGACTGCCGGCCTCTTCGGTTTTTGCCGACCTGATGCTGTGGCCGGCCATGCCGTCGAAACTGCCAATTCCGTCAAAAAATAAAATCAGCGCACGCAGGAGAAAGAATGAAGAAGCTAGCGATGTTCGGTGCCCTGGCACTGTCCGTATTGTCCTTGTCGGCCGTAGCCGAAGACGCCAAGCCGATCCGACTCGGGATCGAAGCCGGCTACCCACCCTTTTCGATGAAGACGGCCGACGGCAAGCTGGCGGGCTTCGATGTGGATATCGGCGATGCGTTGTGCGAGCAGATGAAGGTCAAGTGCATCTGGGTCGAGCAGGAGTTCGACGGCCTGATCCCGGCGCTCAAGGTTAAGAAGATCGACGCGGTGCTGTCGTCGATGACCATCACCGACGACCGCAAGAAGAATGTCGACTTCACCATCAAGTACTACCATACCCCGGCGCGCTTCGTGATGAAGGAAGGCTCCGAGGTCAAGGACCCGCTGACCGAGCTCAAGGGCAAGAAAGTCGGTGTGCTGCGCGCCAGCACCCATGATCGTTTCGCCACTGACGTGCTGGTGCCCGCGGGCATCAACCTGGTGCGCTACACCTCCCAGCAGGAAGCCAACCTGGACATGGTGGCCGGGCGCCTCGACGCCATGCTGGCCGACTCGGTCAACCTCGACGAAGGTTTCCTGAAGACCGATGCCGGCAAAGGCTTCGCCTTCGTGGGCCCGACCTACGAGGATCCCAAGTACTTCGGTGGCGGTGCCGGTATTGCGGTGCGCAAGGGGGACAAGGCCCTGGCCGAGAAATTCAACGCCGCCATCACCGAGATCCGTGCCAACGGCACATACAAGAAGGTGCAGGACAAGTACTTCGCCTTCGATGTGTACGGCCATTAATCGTAGAGACACCAAGGTGGCCACCGTCGACCGGTGAGCCACCTTTCTGGAGATTTCATGCAACGCATCGACCATACCCTGCCTTGGAGCCACCTGGGCACCGAGCGCCGGCTCAGTGTGTTTCGTTATGGCCATGGTCCGCGCAAGGCCTACATCCAGGCCAGCCTGCACGCCGACGAGCTGCCCGGCATGCGTACGGCCTGGGAGCTGAAGCAACGGCTCAACGAATTCGAGGCCCAGGGGCTGCTCAAGGGCGTGGTCGAGCTGGTGCCGGCGGCCAACCCCATAGGCCTGGACCAGCATCTGCAAAGCGCCCACATGGGCCGTTTCGAGTTGGGCAGCGGCAAGAATTTCAATCGCTCCTTCGTGGAGCTCAGTGCCCCGGTGGCACAACGCATCGGTGATCGCCTGGGCGACGATCCGGCTGCCAACATCACTCTGATCCGCCAGACCATGTTGCAAGTCCTGGATGAACTGCCGACGCCTCCTTCGCAACTCGAGGCGTTGCATCGCCTGTTGTTGCGCCATGCCTGCGACGCCGATATCACCCTGGACCTGCATTGCGATTTCGAGGCGGCGATTCACCTCTACGCCTTGCCGCAACACTGGCCGCAATGGCGCTCGCTGGCGGCCCGGTTGAAGGCCGGGGTGGCGCTGTTGTGCGAGGATTCCGGTGGCAGCTCGTTCGACGAGTCCTGTTCGACCCCCTGGCTGCGCCTGGCCAAGGCGTATCCCGAAGCCGCGATTCCGGCGGCCAACCTGGCAACCACGCTGGAACTGGGCGGCATGGGCGATACCCGAGTGGAGCAGGCGCGGGCCAATTGCGAAGCCATTCTCGGTTTCCTGGCTGAGCAAGGCTTCATCGGTGGCGACTGGCCGCCCGCGCCGGAGCAGTGCTGCGAAGGGTTTCCGTTCGAAGGCACCGAGTACCTGTTCGCGCCACACCACGGTGTGGTGAGCTTCCTGCGGGAGGCCGGTGAATGGGTGGAGCGGGGCGATCCGTTGTTCGAGGTGGTCGATCCGTTGACTGATCGGGTTTCCACGGTACGGGCCGGTACCTGTGGCGTGCTGTTCGCCCTGGACCGTGGACGCTATACCCAACCGGGTATCTGGCAGGCGAAGGTGGCCGGGCTTGAACCGATTCGCACCGGCAAACTGATCAACGACTGATAAGTGCTGTCTACCTCACCGCGCGGTCGTTGCCGCGCGGCTATCGAAACGATGGAGGAAGATCGATGCTCAAAGCCCTCGCCCTGTTGTTGCTGCTGCCTGCCATGGTCCAGGCGCAACCCTCGTTGCACACGGACCTGCCCCTCAATTACCTGGCTCATGTCGATGAACAGGCCAGGGATCGGCCTCTGGTGATCTTCCTGCACGGTTCCGGCAGCAACGAACAGGACTTGTTCGAGCTCAAGGACGAGTTGCCCGGGGACTACAACTACCTCTCGGTCCGCGCTCCGAAAGTCATGGAACCTGGCCACTACCAGTGGTTTGCGAAGAAGGGCGAGGGCGCCTACGAGGGCGATTCGTCGGACTTGAAGGCCAGCGGCCAGATGCTGCTGGATTTCATCGCCAAGGCTCGGGCCAAGTATCGCACCGACGCCAGCAAAGTCTACCTGGTGGGCTTCAGCCAGGGCGCTATGATGAGCTACGAAGTCGCCCTGCGGCATCCCGAGGCCGTCGGCGGCATTGCCGCGATGGGCGGCAGGGTGCTTTCCGGATTGCGGGCCGAATTGACCCCCGATGAGTCGCGACGGGCATTGGCTGTGTTCATCGGCCATGGCACGGCCGACCCGATCATTCCCTACCATGACGGTACCGAGGCCGACACGTTCCTCAAGACCCTGGCCCTGGAGCCCGAATTCCACGCCTACCCAGGCGTTGGCCACACGATCAGCGCCCTGGAGGTGCAGGACCTGCGGGCCTGGCTGGAGCGCCTCAATCCCTGAGCGCCCCTGGCTGAATCCTGGCGCCATGGGGCGCTTCGCTCCAGAGACGATCGCACGAAAGCCCCGGTCCCCATGGCCTCGATGCTGGTCGAGGCCAGGGCGATAACTCATTTCCCGGCGACGATCTGCTTGACCAGTGCCTCATGGCCGGCCTTGTCCCTGGCCCGGGAGATGATCTGCACCACGGCCATGCGTGTGCCGGAGGCGGCCAGCAAGGTGGTATCCAGGGTCGGTCCGCCGCCCTGGGTGGCACTGGTATCGAGCTGGCGCAGGCCGAGGCCGGTGCCTTTGCGGGTCAGGCTTTTTTCGCCCAGGACCTTGGCATCGGGCAGGGCCTTGGTGCGCTGGGCGGCGAAATCGGCCATGGTCCTGTCGAGGAATGGCCCATCGTCGTCCTTCACGTTCGCACCGTCGAGAATAGTGTTTTCGGCCGTGATCACTACGGTCTTGCTGGTGGCATTGCTATACATCGTCCCCGTGGCCCCGGCGGTGCCCTGGGCGGCCTCCCCGGCGGGCAGCGGTGTCGCCGCGAATCCCTTGGGCAGGGTGAAGGCAAATTTCCCGCCCAGCATCGAGACCTTCCGCACGGGCAGGTCTCCAGGGTCCTTGGGCGAGGCCGAGTGGGCCGGCAATGCCATCAGGCTGGCCAGGACCGTCAGCAGCAGGGCGCTTGCGTGTTTATTCAGCAACGACATCGAAACTCTCCGCAGGGAGGCGTGTTTGAACGCCGATCATCCCACGGGCGTCGCTCCGGACTCCAGCGTCGGACAGGGTCTTTACAGCGAGACTGCCCGCTTCAGTCAGGTTCGACATCCAGCTGCAGGCAGTCATCGGCCAGGCGTTCGGTGCGTCGGACAATACCGCTGATCTTTCGACCTTCGGCACTGAACACGACGATCTGGGCCTTTTCCAGGTCCTCGGGCAGGGGCGGTTGCACGCGCAATGCGAACCATGGCGGCTCGGCGTCATCGAGGCGTTTGACGTCGAAACGGCAATGAACGCTCTTGGTCTCGCGGCCAAACAAGGTGTCCAGACCGTAGTCCAGGTGTGTGCCGTGGTCGGTTGCAGGGGGCAGGGACATCGCAATCTCCTGGCTGAATGCGCGACTGATGTTCAAGTGATTCCGGGCATCGATGAAAATTCCATCGGTAAGGCCCGATGGATGCGCCATCGGCGTGAGCACCGAAGCATCGGCGTTGCTGTAGAATCGCCCATCTTGACTGACAAGAGGTATGCCCATGAGCGAGCCTATTCGCCTGACCCAGTACAGCCACGGCGCCGGTTGCGGTTGCAAGATTTCGCCCCAGGTGCTGGAAGTGATCCTGGCCGGCAGCGGCGCGCAGAACCTCGACCCCCGGCTGTGGGTCGGCAATGCCTCCCGGGACGATGCAGCGGTCTACGCCATCGACGAGGAGCGCGGGGTGGTATCGACCACCGACTTTTTCATGCCGATTGTCGACGATCCGTTCGATTTCGGCCGCATCGCCGCCACCAATGCCATCAGCGATATCTACGCCATGGGCGGTGATCCGTTGATGGCGATCGCCATTCTCGGCTGGCCAGTCAACGTGCTGGCCCCGGAGATCGCCCGGGAAGTGATTCGCGGCGGTCGTTCGGTCTGTGACGAGGCGGGAATCCCATTGGCAGGCGGTCATTCCATCGACGCGCCCGAGCCGATCTTCGGCCTTGCCGTCACCGGCCTGGTGAGCAAGCGCCACATGAAGCGCAACGACACCGCCACCGCTGGCTGCCTGCTCTACCTGACCAAGCCCCTGGGCATCGGCATCCTCACCACGGCGGAAAAGAAGGGCAAGTTGCGGGCCGCCGACGTGGGCCTGGCCCGTGACTGGATGTGCACCCTCAACAAGCCCGGCAGCCGCTTCGGCAAGCTCGACGGCGTCATGGCGATGACCGACGTCACCGGTTTCGGCCTGCTCGGACATCTGGTGGAAATGGCTGACGGCAGCGGGCTGACGGCGCGCATCCGCTATGACGCGGTACCGCGTCTGCCAGGCGTCGAATACTACCTGGACCAGGGCTGCGTGCCAGGTGGCACGCTGCGCAACTATGACAGTTACGCCAGCAAGATCGGTCGACTCCAGGAGTTGCACAAGCGAGTCTTGTGCGATCCGCAGACCAGCGGCGGATTGCTGATCGCCGTCACCCCGGAGGGGAACGAGTCCTTCCTGGCCATGGCCGCAGAGCTGGGCCTGGCACTGGAGCCGATTGGGGAACTGGTGGAACGACAGACAAACGCGGTCGAGGTGTCCTGATGTCCAGTGACATTACCGATTACCGCGATATCTTCCTCAACGACCGGCCAATGATGGATACCCGCGCGCCCATCGAATTCCACAAGGGCGCGTTCCCCGGCGTGGTCAATCTGCCGCTGATGACGGACAACGAACGCCAGCGTGTCGGTACCTGCTACAAGCAGCAGGGCCAGCAGGCGGCCATTGTGCTGGGGCATCAATTGGTCAGCGGCGAGATCAAGGCGCAACGCATCGAGGCCTGGGCGGCGTTCGCCCGGGCTCACCCGGACGGCCTGCTGTACTGCTTTCGTGGTGGGTTGCGCTCGCAGATCGTCCAGCAATGGCTCAAGGACGAAGCGGGTATCGAGTATCCCAGGGTCGGCGGTGGCTACAAGGCCATGCGTACCTTCCTGCTGGACACCGTCGAGCAGGCGGTTGCCGAATGCGACCTGGTATTGCTGGGGGGCATGACCGGCACCGGCAAGACCGAAGTGCTGAACCAGCTGGGCAACGGCCTGGACCTGGAAGGCTACGCCAATCACCGGGGTTCCAGCTTCGGCAAACGGGCTACCGGACAGCCTTCGAACATCGATTTCGAGAACCGCCTGGCGGTGGATGTGCTGAAAAAACGTGCCGCCGGTATTGGCCAGTTCGTGGTGGAAGATGAAAGCCGCATGGTGGGCAGTTGTGCCTTGCCGCTGCCTTTGTACCAGCGCATGCAGCAGGTTCCCATGGTCTGGCTCGAAGACAGCGTGGAGCGGCGGGTCGAGCGGATCCTGCGCGATTACGTCGTCGACTTGAGCGCCGAGTTTGTCGCCGTGCATGGCGAAGAAGGGTTTGCGTTGTTTTCCGAGCGCTTGCTGGCGAGCCTGGACAACATCCACAAGCGCCTGGGTGGCGATCGCCATCGTCGCTTGATGGCGATCATGGAAGCAGCCCTGGCCGAGCAGGCCGATAGCGGTGCCGTCGACCTGCATCGCGGCTGGATCGAAGGCTTGCTGCGTGAGTACTACGACCCGATGTACGTGTTCCAGCGGGAGAAGAAGGGCGGGCGGATCGAGTTTTCCGGGGAGCAGGCGGCGGTGCTGGAGTATCTGCGTGAGCGGGCGTCCCGCCAGGGCTGAGCTCGGCGGAGGATGCGTTCAAGCCATCCGGCATGAATGACAACCCTCTCCCGGAACGACTGTGAGGGCAGGCAAACCGGCCCTCACAGTCATTGCGCAGTGCAGTGCGGGGCCGGTTAGAGCAACACCGCCCCGATCAGCCCGAAGACAATGCCCACCAGTATGGTCAGCAGCGCCACAGTCACCAGCACGCGGGCGTCGAAGTCCTTGCGCAGCATCAGCAGCGACGGCAGGCTGATGCTCGGCAGGGTCATCAGCAATGCCACGGCCGGGCCGGTGCCCATGCCCAGGGACATCATCGTCTGGACGATAGGGATTTCCGCCGCGGTCGGGATCACGAACAAGGTGCCGACAATGGCCAGCGGTACCAGCCACACCAGGCTGTCGGCCATGGCGCCGTCGACATGGGGGAACAGCCAGACCCGCGCCGCGCCCAATACCAGCACCGCCAGCACATAGATCGGAATGGTGCTCCAGAACAACTGCCACAGGGTCCGGGCCCAGCGGAGCATGAAGGGTTGGGCATCGATCGTGCGGGCCTCGGCCACCGCTTCCACGGCGGCTTCGGGCAGGACTTCAGGCCGTGCGATGCGCTGGGCCACCATCGACACGCCAAACACCAGGACGATGCCCGCCACGAGGCGCAGGGCCGTGAAGCCCCAGCCCAGCACGAAGCCCATGAAGACCAGGGTGGCAGGGTTGAGCACCGGGTTGCCGATCCAGAAAGCCAGCGCCGCGCCCACCGAGACGTTCTGCCGGCGCATGCTGGCCGCTACCGGTGCGGCGCAGCATGAGCACATCATGCCGGGCAGGGCGAACAGCCCGCCGCGCAAGGTCGAGGCGAAGCCGGCCTGGCCGAACAGGCGCAACAGCCAGTCACGGGGAATCAAGACCTGCAGCAGGGAACCGAGGATCACCGCCAGTACCGCCGCTTTCCAGATGGCCAGGAAATACACCTTGGCGTAGGCGAGGGCGGCCATCAGTGGCGCGGTCTGGGCGTCGTTGAGGATGGAGTTGCCGATGTTGTGGCTGTCGGCGGCGACGAACGCCTTCAGGTAATAAGGCGACCACTTGACGTAGTAGAGGCCGACGCAGGCCACCAGCAGGAACAGGGCGGGTTTCCACCAGAACGACCAGCTCCGGTCGGGGGCGGCAGAGATTGGAGACATGAAGAGAGTCCGGTGAGTTGGAAAGTGGGCGCATCATACCTCAGCGCGCCCATTTCGTGATCGGCCCGGTTTGCAGGAAATGCCGGCAGGTCAGGTGGGACAGGTCTTCTGCCCGTTATCCAGGCCCTGCTTGTAGCTGCGGCTGGACAGGCTCGCCTTGCCGTTGTGCCAGGTCAGGGTCAGCACGTACAACGAATCGAAGTCCCCTGACGCCCAGTCGTCGGTAATGGTGTGCTTCCTGCCCATGGCCTTGGCGGCCACCTTGTTGATCAGTTCCGGCAGATAGCCATGGGACCAGGCGGTGTAGATCGTTGCGTTGTGGTATTTGTCGGCCATCAGCTCGCTCGCCAGGTCACTGGTGTCGTTGGCCGAATAGTCGATGTTGACGGGTAGCCCGAGCTTGATGGCGCTGGGGCTGATGGTCATCAGCGGCCGAATGTAGCTATAGGAATGATCCAGCTCACCTTCTTCGACGTTGCGGGTGGGATTGGCGGCGAACACGTAGTCGGCCTCGCCGAACCTTTCCGGCAACAGAGTCGCCAGGTCAATGGCGCGATTGAGACCCTGGCAGTTGAGTTGGCCCAGGCCGCCAGCGGGCTTCTCGGCGTGGCGCAGGAATACCAGGGTCTGGACCCCATCGGCCGGCTGGGCGCTGCTGACGCTGGACTCCAGCGACAGCGCCAGGCCGCAGGTGACCAGCAGTGTCGGCAACAGCAGCCATGGGCGGCGTTTGAAATGCCGGGCGAAACGCGAGGGACGGGTCATCGGATCATGGTCCTGGGCTGTCTCGAATCGGGTTGCGAACCGGGCTGACAAACCCTGGCAACGCAGAAGCCTGGGGCCTGCGTTGTTTTTCCCTGTCGTACATACCCGCTTCGAATCCTCCGGGCATTGCTCAGAGTCTCCTCGAACCCTTTGGTTCGATAGCGCCGCGGCATCTTCCTTGAGATTGGGGCAAACGTTAGCGACAGGATGTTGCGGATATAAGAAGAACCGATGTGATTCCCATGACGCGCCCATCTGGCCCGCGACTGAGGGAGTCGACCAAGGAACGATTCGCTGATGCCTGCCGAACCATCCTGAATTATGCTCCAGCATTTGCCATTCGTTGCGGAGCGCCCCATGCCCAACCTGACCCCATTCCCCATCACCCGGAAATGGCCCCCCCAGTACCCGGAGTGGATCCAGCTCTATTCCCTGCCCACCCCCAACGGCGTCAAGGTCTCCATCATGCTGGAGGAGATCGGCCTGCCCTACGAACCCCACAAGGTGGACTTTGGCAACAACGATCAGTTGTCCGCGGAGTTCCTTTCTCTGAACCCCAACAACAAGATCCCGGCGATCCTCGACCCCCATGGGCCGGGAGACCAGCCCTTGGCGTTGTTCGAGTCCGGGGCGATCCTGATTTACCTGGCGGACAAAAGTGGCCAGTTGCTGGCCCACGAATCGGCCGCACGCTATGAGACGATCCAGTGGCTGATGTTCCAGATGGGCGGGATCGGGCCGATGTTCGGCCAGTTGGGTTTCTTCAACAAGTTCGCCGGCAAGGACTATGAGGACAAGCGGCCTCGCGACCGTTATGTCGAGGAAAGCAAGCGCCTGCTCAAGGTGCTCGACGGTCGCCTGCAAGGGCGGGACTGGATCATGGGCGAGCGCTACACCATCGCCGACATCGCGACGTTTCCATGGGTGCGTAACCTGATCGGGTTCTATGAGGCCGGCGACCTGGTGGGGATCCGGAATTTCCCCAATGTAACGCGGGTACTGGAGCGCTTCCTGGCGCGGCCGGCCGTGGTGCGCGGCCTGAAGATCCCGGAGTGACCCTCTCGATGACGCGCCGATTCGATTTCAAGCAGCTGGATGTCTTCAGCGAAGTGCCGCTCAAGGGCAACCCGCTGGCCGTGGTGCTGGGGGGCGATGGACTCAGCGATGAGCAGATGATCGCCTTTGCCAACTGGACCAACCTCAGCGAAACCACCTTTGTGCTGGCTCCACGGCATCCGGCGGCGGATTACCGGTTGCGTATCTTCAGCACCTCCACCGAATTGCCCTTTGCCGGCCATCCGACCCTGGGCAGTTGCCATGCCTGGCTGCAGGCCGGAGGCGTACCGAAAGGGCAGGAGATCCTGCAAGAGTGCGGCGTCGGCCTGGTCAGGATTCGCCGCAGTGAACACGGCCTGGCGTTCCTGGCGCCGCCCTTGCTCAGGTCCGGCCCGCTGGACGCCGATATGCTCGAGCGGGTGCGCAACGGGCTTGGCTTGACGGCCGACGCCATTGTCGACGCGCAGTGGGTCGACAATGGCGCCGGTTGGCTGGCCCTGATGCTCAAGGACCGACGACAGGTCTTGGCGCTCAAGCCGGATTACCACCAATTGCTGGACCTGGCCGTGGGGGTCATCGCGCCTTGGGACCGGGCCGTGGACGGCGACGCTGCGCAATTCGAAGTGCGTGGTTTCATCGCCGGCGACGGCATGCCGGAGGACCCGGCCACCGGCAGCCTGAACGCCGGCCTTGCCCAGTGGATGCTGGGAAAGGGGCTGGCACCTTCGTCCTATGTGGTCAGCCAGGGGTTGACCATGGGCCGGGCCGGCCGGATCCATGTGGAACAGGTGGGTGAGGAGGTCTGGATCGGCGGCGCGGTGGTGACCTGCATCGAAGGGTCGTTGACCTTGTGAGCGGTACAGTGATGAACATCGGCAAGCCGGTTGGCGCGGGCTCTTGCGTGAGGTCGGCGGCCCATGGGGGGCCGGTGTCGAACGATAGGGCACTTTCGCGCAAAAGCTCACTCCCAAGGATGTCGAACCGTCGTCGGTATCATGAATCCGTTGGAGCCTTATGCAATTCAATCGTTGGTTGATCGGTCTTTGCGCAGCGTTGGCCCTGGCCGGTTGCGGCAGTCGCCAGCCGCAGGAACCTGAACGTCAGCCCGCCGAGGTCAAGGCACAGATCGTGCGGTTGTTGCCGGCCCGGCTCGCGGATCGCGAAGGTTGGGCCACGGACATCTACGTTGCGTTCGCGGCGCAGCGGATCGCTCCCACCAGGCAGAATATCTGCGCGGTGCTGGCGGTGACCGAACAAGAGTCCACTTTCCAGGCCGAGCCGCCGGTGCCAGGGTTGGGCAAGATAGCCCGGCAGGAAATCGACCGTCGCGCGGCGAAGCTGCACATCCCGGGGGTGCTGGTCAGCGCCGCGCTCCAGGTGCGCTCGCCCAACGGCAAAAGCTACAGCGACCGGCTCAATGGGGCGCGCAATGAAAAGGAGCTGAGCGGGATTTTCGATGATTTCATCGGCATGGTGCCGCTGGGCAAGACGCTGTTCGATGGATTCAACCCGGTACACACCGGTGGGCCGATGCAGGTCAGTATCGCCTTCGCCCAGGCCAATGCCCGGGATTATCCCTACGCGGTGGAAGGCTCGATTCGTCGGGAAGTGTTCAGCCGTCGTGGCGGGATGTATTTCGGTATCGCCCATCTGCTGGGGTACCCGGTGAGCTACACCGAGCCGCTGTATCGGTTCGCCGACTTCAATGCCGGTTGGTATGCCAGCCGCAACGCGGCGTTCCAGCACGCGGTGAGTCGTGCTTCGGGCATACCCCTGGCGCTCGACGGTGACCTGATCCTGCATGATTCGATCATGCCTGGCAGCACGGAGCTGGCCGTGCGCACACTCGCAAAGTCGTTGGGGATGCGCAATCCGACGATCCGCGATCAACTGGAGCTGGGCGACAGTCTGGCGTTCGAAGACAGCCAGCTTTACAAGAGGGTGTTCGAGCTGGCCGAGAAGGCCGAGGGTAAACCGCTGCCCCGGGCGGTCCTGCCGGGCATCGTACTCAAGAGCCCGAAGATCACGCGCAAGCTGACCACGGCGTGGTTCGCCAAGCGGGTGGATGAGCGTTACCGGCGGTGCATGGCGCGCTAGTGTGAATCCATGAAAAAGCCCGGTGATCGGACCGGGCTTCCATTGAGACACTGACGGGCATTACGGGGAACCGACAAGTCATACGCGGTTCTCGATCAGGCGGTCGGAGCCACCTTCGGCGACGCGGTTTTCGATCAGGCGGTCGGAGCCACCTTCGGCGACGCGGTTTTCGATCAGGCGGTCGGAGCCACCTTCGGCGACGCGGTTTTCGATCAGGCGGTCGGAGCCACCTTCGGCGACGCGGTTTTCGATCAGGCGGTCGGAGCCACCTTCGGCGACGCGGTTTTCGATCAGGCGGTCGGAGCCACCTTCGGCGACGCGGTTCTCGATCAGGCGGTCGGAGCCACCTTCGGCGACGCGGTTCTCGATCAGGCGGTCGGAGCCACCTTCGGCGACGCGGTTCTCGATCAGGCGGTCGGAGCCACCTTCGGCGACGCGGTTTTCGATCAGGCGGTCGGAGCCACCTTCGGCGACGCGGTTCTCGATCAGGCGGTCGGAGCCACCTTCGGCGACGCGGTTCTCGATCAGGCGGTCGGAACCACCTTCGGCGACGCGGTTTTCAATCAGTCGATCAGAGCCGCCTTCGGCAACGATCGGGTGGGAAGAGGCGGCGAATGCGTTGGCTGCCAGGACCGAAAAAGCGAGGCTGAGGATGACTTGGCGTTTCATGATGGTGTGCTCCGGGGGTGCAGTGGGTTGGTGTGGAGCCATTGTTGCGCCGGGCAATCATCAAGAGAACTTCATTGACATGATGGTGAACATCGATGGCGGTGATACCTGGCGGGTGGATAGGCAGGTCGTCCGCGAGGTGGAACATCCCGTGACCCGGAATGCTCTATCGACTGAACCCTTCCAGGAGGCAGGCTCATGTATCAGTTATTCGGCCACAGACAATCCGGTTCCTCGGCCGTGGAAGTCGCGTTGAACCTGTGTGGCGTGCCTTATCGGCGGATCGATGCCTATTCGACCGAAGACAACGAGGCGACAAAGCGACTCGAGGCGTTGAACCCACAGAAACAGGTGCCCACCCTGCAATTGCCGGATGGCTCGGTGCTGACCGAGGCTGCGGCGATTCTGATTCACCTGGGGCTGACCTTTGCGGACTCGAAGCTGCTGCCCCAGGAGCCGATGGCGCGTGCTCAAGCCATACGGGGCCTGGTCTATATCGCCGCCAATTGCTACACGCCCATTGGCATCATCGATTTCCCGCAGCGTTGGCTCACCGAAGCGGACGAGGCGACCCGGCAGCAATTGGTGACGGGCACCCGCCAACGCCTGTATCGCAACTGGGCGCTGTTTGCCGACCAGTTTGCGGCGCAGCCGTACTTCAGCGGTGCCGAGCCGGGGGCACTGGACATTCTTGCCGCAGTCATCACCAAGTGGGTCGGAACGCGGGAGGCCATGCGCGACATGCGACCTGAGTTCCATGGGGTACTTGAGCGCATCGACCAGCATCCGCGCATTGCGCCGGTACTGTCGTTGCACTGGCCGTAAGAAAGCAGGCTTGCGGCCCGGGAACCAGGCGCTTCATCCGCTCATGGGCAGGCTTGGAGGTTCACCGCCCGCACGACCAGGTCGACGAATTGGCGGACGTTGTTCTGGTGGGCAATCACCAGATCGTCGATGGTGTTTC
The DNA here is from genome assembly GCF_900156465.1 of Pseudomonas sp. 7SR1. Classification (NCBI taxonomy): domain Bacteria; kingdom Pseudomonadati; phylum Pseudomonadota; class Gammaproteobacteria; order Pseudomonadales; family Pseudomonadaceae; genus Pseudomonas; species Pseudomonas sp. 7SR1. The sequence continues at coordinate 5,434,471 of NZ_LT707064.1, read as the reverse complement.
CCGCAGGGGTCTGCAGGGAGCTGCGGCAGATGAGCGCAGGGTTCTCGTTGCCTGGGCTGCGCAAGCGCCATTGCACATCCATTCGGGCGTATTGGCCAGGAATCGAATCGAAGCGTTGCACGTCCACCCGCAGCAGTCCCTTGGGCGCGCCAGGGTTGCTCAACTGTTCCTCCAGGCTGCTGCGCAACTCGTCCGCCAGGCTGGCCCCCCACCATTCGGTTTCCAGGATCGCCAGCCCGCTGTTGCCCTGGCGAATGACCATCTGGGTGCGATCCACCTGGGGCGGAACGCTGACCTGTTCGAGGCGGATATCCACCTGGGCGTGCCGTTGGCTCATCGGCTGGGCCGGGCTCAGCGTGTGGTAATGAACCGGGTCGCTGCGACAGGCACCGAGCAGCAGCGCCACGGCAACCACGGTGAGTTTCAGCATCGACGGCATGGGGCGGGCTCCTGTAGTCATTCGTTCACCGGCAACCTGAGGTTCTGCGCCGGGGCATCCTTGGGACGGCCGCGCAGCAGCGATTCGGGGTGGCGGCTCAGGTAGTCGGACAGTTCACGCAGCGAACGTGACATGCGCCCCAGGTCGTCCAGGGTCTGGGTCAGTTGCTCGCGTTGCGGCGAATCCTCGGCCAGGGTGGAGTTGGCCGATTGCAGGGTCTTGCTCACGTCCTGCAAGGTGTTCTGCACGCTTGGCAAGGTCTTGCTGTTGAACTGGGCCAGGCCTTTGCGCAGTTCCACCAGGTTGCCATCCAGGTTGCTGGCGATGCTTTCCAGCGGCAACTTGTCGATCCGTTCGACCACCGACTGCAGTTGTTCCTGCAATTGCTGCAGGCTGCCGGGGATGGTGGGAATGCGGATCGGACGGGCGGAAGGGTCGAACGCGACTTTTTCGGCCTTGGGGTAGAAATCCAGCGAGATGTACAACTGCCCGGTCAGCAAATTGCCGCTGCGGGCCTGGGCGCGCAGCCCTCGTTCGACGAAGCTGCCCATCAGGCGGGCTGATGCGGCTTCGTCCTCGGGGTTGTGATTGAGTGCCTTGAGCAGCTTCTCGTGGGCTTTGCCCAGGCGCTGGGGATAGATCACCACGCCGACATTGATGGGAAAGCTGCGCTGCTTCTCGTCGAAATCCAGGTTGATGGCGACCACCCGGCCAACCTCCACGCCAAGGAATTCGACCGGCGCGTTGACCCGCAGGCCGCGCAGCGCCTGGTCGAAGCGCAGGGCCAGGTATTGTGGCTTGCCACTGGGCGGCGCCAGGGCGCTTTGCTGGTCGGCGAACAGCTCGAAGTTCTTGTTTTCGGCGGCCGGCGTATCGTTGGGGCTGTATTCGGGAGCCCTGAAGGCGATGCCTCCTACCAGCAATGCCGAGAGCGACTCAGTCCTGACGGCGAAGCCGTTGGCGCCCACGTTCAGGTCAACGCCGCTGACATTCCAGAACCGGGTGTTTTCGGTGACGTAGGCGTCGTTCGGCGCATTGATGAACACCTCGATGTCGACGCCCTTGCCTTCGGCGTCCAGGGCGTAGGACACCACCTGGCCCACCGGGATCTTGCGCAGGTACACCGGCGAGCCGATGTCCAGGGAACCGAGGTCCTGGGAGTGCAGGGTGAAACGCTTGCCCGGTTCGCCGTAGGTGATCGGTGGCGGTGCCTCCAGACCGATGAACGACTTGGCGCGCACTTTCGAATGACCCGCGTCGGCCCCGATGAAATCCCCGGACAGCAAGGTGTCTATCCCGGAAATGCCGCCCGCACCGATCCGCGGCCGTACGACCCAGAACACCGAGTCTTCGTGGGTGAAGGTCTCGGCTGTCTTGTTGAGCTTGACCGTGGCGGTGACATTTTTCTGGTCTTCGCTCAGTTGCACATCGGTGACCTGGCCGATGACCACGTTGCGGTATTTCACCGGGGTCTTGTTGGCGGTCAGGCCTTCGCCGGTCTTGAAGGTGATGGTGATGGTCGGGCCTTCCTGCAGCCAGTTATGGACCACCAGCGATACCCCCACCAGCACTGCGATGATCGGCACGATCCAGACCAGCGACACCGACCAGCGTCGGGTGGTGACATGGCCGCGGCCCGGTGCCGGCGTCTGTCCGTCAGTGACTTGCGACTTCATCCATGGCCTCCTCGTTCGATGGGGTATCCCAGATCAGCCGCGGGTCGAAACTCATGGCCGACAGCATGGTAAACAGCACCACGAGGCCGAAGAACAGGATCCCCGGTCGCGGTTCGATATCGCTCAAGGCCTGGAACTTCACCAGCGCGGCCACCAACGCCACCACCAGCACATCGAGCATGGACCAGTAGCCGATGACTTCCACCAGGCGGTACAGCTTGGCCCGCTGCACCTGGGCCCAGTCGCTGCGTCGTTGCACGGTGACCAGCAGCAGCGTGAGCACCACGAACTTGATACCCGGCACGGCGATGCTGGCAATGAAGATGATCAGGGCAATGTCCCAGGCACCGCTGTGCCAGAACTCGATGACACCGCTGATGATCGTGCTGTCGGCACCGTCCCCGAGCATCCGGGTATTCATCACCGGCAGCATGTTGGCCGGAATATAGAACACCATCGCTGCCAGCATATAGGCCCAGGTGCGGGTGAGGGCGTCGGGTTTGCGTCGATGCAGGACGGCATCGCAACGCGGGCAGCGCTCGGGCTCGTCGCTCATGTCGCAGGCCAGGCCGCAGCCGTGGCACAGGCACAGGTTCAGGTCGGCCGCCATGGGCGGTGTCTGACGTGGTGCGCCGTTCACAGGCTGTCCCACAGGTCGCGGACATCGCGACCGGCGATCCGGATGATCAACAGGCTCAGGGCCGCCAGGGCGAACAGGCCGATGCCGGGTAACACATCCAGTATCCCGGCGAGCTTGATCACCGCCACCAGCGCACCCAGCAGGCAGACCTCGAGCATGCTCCATGGCCGCAAGGTTTCCAGGCCGCGCATGCACAGGTTGAAACCGGGCGCCCGTCGATTGGCATGGGCGTAGCCCAGTACCCAGAGCAAAAGCGCCAACTGGAAGGCCGGGGCGACGATGATCGCCACCGCCGTCACCAGGGCGATGAAGGCAATCGGTCCCTGGCTCAGGGCTACGATGGAGTCCCACAGGGTGGCGCTGTTGCTCAGGCCCTGGAGACGGATGCTCATCACCGGATAGATGTTGGCGAACGCCCACAGCACCGCCGCCGTGATGCTCAAGGCCAGGCGTTTTTCGACGGTCAGGCTGTTGTAGCGCTGGATCACCGCGCCACATCGCACGCACGAGGCTTTCTGGTGCGCGACGAGCACCACCGGCTCGTATACCGCATCGCAATGTTCGCAGATGATCAATCGCTGGGTATCGGCCATCGGGATGCTCGGCAGAAATTCTCTAGACTATAGATGGTCATCGAGCACGAGCAACCCGCAAGGCCGAAGTCATTCGCCGCGAATGTACTGTTCCAGCTGGCGAATCAGATCGGCCTGTTCGGCAATGGCTTCCTTGACCAGGTCGCCGATGGAGAGCAGGCCGACGAGCTTGCCATCCTCCACCACCGGCAAGTGCCGCAGGTGCTTCTCGGTCATGATGCTCAGGCAGGTCTCGACGTTCTGGTGCGGGTCGATGGTGATCACGGGCGACACCATGATCTCGCTCACCCGGGTGCCCACCGATGAGCGGCCATGCAGGACCATTTTGCGCGCATAGTCGCGCTCGCTGATGATGCCCAGCACTTCGTCGTTCTTCACCACCAGCAAGGCGCCGACATTCTTTTCGGCCATGCGCATCAGGGCCTGCAACACCATGTCGTCCGGGGAGACGGTGTGTACTTGCTGGTTCTTCTCGTCTTTCATCCGGAGCAACTGTGCGACGGTTTTCATGGCGGGCCTCGGGTGTTGTTCTTGTGCGGGTAGTGGGGGTCGGAAAAGTTGCGCGGGCACTTTTCGTTCAGTGCTTAAAGAATCGTAGACCCAACGACGCAGAGCAAGCGATAAAGCGGCGGCCAATCGTCCAAAAGCGTCATGGCCGGTGAATTCGCCTGTCCTTCCACCATTGTGGCGAGGGGATAAATCCCCTCGCCACAGGTAGAATCCGGCTACACGCATGATTCGAGGTTGCAGCGGTGGATTTACAGCAGGGCTTCGTCCTGACCCGGCATTGGCGCGATACCCCGGCCGGCACCGAAGTCGAGTTCTGGCTGGCGACCGACGCCGGCCCCCGACGCGTGCGCCTGGCGATGCAGCCGTCGGTGGCGTTCGTGCCGCAGGTCCAGGGGGGGCAGGCGCAAGCGCTGCTGCAGGGAGAGAAGGACGTCGAATTGCGCCCCCTCGATCTGCTGGATTTCGAGCATCGCCCGGTGCTGGGCCTGTATTGCCGGCAACACGCCCAGTTGATGCGGCTCGATACCACCCTGCGTCGTGCCGGCGTGGAGGTGTTCGAGGCCGACATCCGGCCGCCGGAGCGCTACCTGATGGAGCGCTTCATCACCGCGCCGGTCTGGTTCGGCGGCACGCCGAGTGCCGACGGCCTGCTGCTCGATGCGCAGATGAAGCCGGCCGCGCAATACCGTCCCACCTTGCGCCTGGTGTCCCTGGACATCGAAACCACCGCCCAGGGCGAGCTCTATTCCATCGCGCTGCAAGGCTGCGGCGAACGACAGGTGTACATGCTCGGCCCGCCCAATGGCGATGACAGTGGCGTGGACTTCCAGCTTGAATACTGCGAGTCCCGCACGCTGCTGCTCAAGAGGCTCAATGACTGGTTCGCTCGCTTCGACCCCGACGCGATCATCGGCTGGAACCTGGTGCAGTTCGATCTTCGTGTGTTGCATGAGCATGCCCGGCGGCTGGCCGTGCCGTTGCGCCTGGGGCGAGGCGGGGAAGAGATGCAATGGCGCGAACACGGTGCGCGCAACAATCACTTCTTTGCCTCGGCGGCCGGACGACTGATCATCGACGGCATCGAGTCCCTGCGTTCGGCGACCTGGAGTTTCCCCTCGTTCAGCCTGGAAAATGTCGCCCAGACGCTGTTGGGGGAGGGCAAGTCCATCGATAACCCCTATCAGCGCATGGACGAGATCAATCGCATGTTCGCCGAGGACAAACCGGCCCTGGCCCGCTACAACCTCAAGGACTGCGAGCTGGTGACGCGGATTTTCGCCAGGACCGAACTGCTCAAGTTCCTGCTGGAGCGCGCCAGCGTCACCGGCCTGCCGGCGGATCGCAGCGGCGGTTCGGTGGCGGCCTTCACGCACTTGTACATGCCGCTGATGCACCGCCAGGGGTTCGTTGCGCCGAATCTTGGCCAGCGTCCGCCCGAGGCCAGTCCGGGCGGCTTCGTGATGGATTCCCAGCCGGGACTCTATGAGTCGGTCCTGGTGCTGGACTACAAGAGCCTGTATCCGTCGATCATCCGCACCTTCCTCATCGACCCGGTGGGCTTGATCGAAGGCCTGCGCCACCCCGACGATAGCGAGTCGGTCCCGGGCTTTCGCGGCGCCCGGTTCTCGCGCACCCGCCATTGCCTGCCGTCCATCGTGGCGCGGGTCGCCGAAGGCCGGGAAACCGCCAAGCGCGAACACAACGCGCCGTTGTCCCAGGCCTTGAAGATCATCATGAACGCTTTCTACGGGGTGCTCGGTTCCAGTGGCTGTCGCTTCTTCGATCCGCGGCTGGCCTCGTCCATTACCTTGCGCGGCCACCAGATCATGCAGCAGACCCGGCAGTTGATCGAAGCCCGAGGGCATGTGGTGATCTACGGTGATACCGATTCCACCTTCGTCTGGCTGCGCCGTGCCCACGATCAGGAGGAGGCGACCAGCATCGGCCGGGAACTGGTGGCCTACGTCAACCAGTGGTGGCAAGCGCATGTGCGTGAGACGTTCGGCCTGGAGAGTGCGCTGGAGCTGCAGTTCGAAACCCATTTCAAGCGTTTCCTCATGCCCACGATCCGCGGGGCCGAGGAGGGCAGCAAGAAACGCTACGCCGGTCTGGTGACCCGCGCCGACGGCAGCGACGAGATCGTCTACAAGGGGCTGGAGGCCGTGCGCACCGACTGGTCGCCCCTGGCCCGGCAATTCCAGCAAGAGTTGTACGAGCGGATTTTCCACCGCAAGCCGTATCAGGACTACGTGCGCGATTATGTCCAGCGCACGCTGGCCGGGGCGTTCGATGACCGGCTGGTCTACCGCAAGCGCCTGCGCCGCCCCCTGGACGACTACGAGCGCAATGTCCCGCCCCACGTTCGGGCCGCCCGCATCGCCGACGAGTATAACGAGCGCCAGGGCCGTCCGCGGCAATACCAGAGCGGCGGCTGGATCAGCTATGTCATCACCGTTGCCGGTCCCGAGCCCCTGGAGACCCGTAGCGCGCCCATCGATTACGACCACTACGTGACCAAGCAACTGCAACCGGTGGCGGATGCGATCCTGCCGTTCGTGGGGGATGACTTCATGACCCTGGTGGGCGGGCAGATGGGGCTGTTCTGAGCAGACTGCCCGGACGATGCGGATTCGCGAATCGACACGACATCTCAGTCGTCCTCATGCAAGCGGATGCCGCGCATGTGCAGCAGGTGAGGTACCGCCAGTACCAACAGGGTCAGGGCAAGGAAGGTGGCCGAAATGGGTTGAGTCAGGAACACCGTCCAGTCGCCCTGGCTGATGGACAGCGCGTTGCGCAGTTGTTTCTCGGCCATCGGCCCCAGCAGCATGCCGACGATGACCGGCGCCACGGGAAAATCGAAACGCCGCATCAGCACCCCGCCCCAACCGATCGCCAGCATCAGCAGCAGGTCGAACGAGGAATGACGCATGCCGTACACGCCGATGGAGGCGAATACCAGGATGCCCGCGTTGAGATAAGGCCGGGGAATCTGCAACAGCTTGACCCACAGCCCCACCAGGGGAAGGTTGAGCACCAGCAGGATCAGGTTGCCGATGTACAGCGACGCCACCAGCGTCCAGACCAGCTCACCGGACGTCTGGAACAGCATCGGGCCCGGCTGCAGGTTGTAGTTCTGGAACGCTGCCAGCAATATCGCCGCGGTGGCCGAGGTGGGGATGCCCAGCGTCAGCAGGGGAACCAGCGAACCCGTGGCGCTGGCGTTGTTGGCCGCTTCGGGGCCGGCCACGCCCTCGATGGCGCCCTGGCCCTTGCTGGCGGCGAAATCCTGCGGATGCTTGCTCAACTTGCGTTCCGCCGAATAGGACAGGAAGGTAGGGATTTCCGCGCCCCCGGCCGGGATGGAACCAAAGGGAAAGCCGATCAGGGTTCCCCTGATCCAGGCGGGGACGGAGCGTTTCCAGTCGGCCCGGGTCATCCACAACGATGTCATGCGGTGCCGCCCTGCGGACTCTTCCTGTTGATAGAGCAGGCTGTACAAGGCTTCGGCCACGGCGAACAGGCCAACCGCCACCAGGACCACTTCGATGCCATCGACCAGTTCGGGCACACCCAGGGTGTAGCGGGCGATGCCCGAGGTCGAGTCCAGGCCGATCAGGCCGATGGTCAGGCCGATGCCCAGCGACGCGAAACCTCGCAGCATCGACGCACCCAGGACCGCCGATACCGTGGTGAACGACAGCACCAGGATGGCGAAATACTCCGCCGGCCCGAATCTCAGCGCCAGGGTTGCCACGACGGGGGCGAACAGGGTCAGCAACACGGTGGCGACGGTCCCGGCGAAGAACGAGCCGATGGCGGCCGTGGCCAGGGCGGGCCCCGCGCGCCCGTTGCGGGCCATGAGGTTGCCCTCCAGGGCGGTGATCATGGAGGACGACTCCCCCGGGGTATTGAGCAGGATGGAGGTGGTCGAGCCGCCGAACTGGGCGCCGTAGTAGATCCCGGCGAACATGATCAAGGCCCCGGTAGGGTCGACCTTGGCGGTAATCGGCAACAGCAGGGCCACCGTCAGCGCCGGTCCGATACCTGGCAGCACGCCGATGGCCGTGCCCAGCAGGCAGCCGACGAAACCCCATGCCAGGTTGACCGGGTCCAGCGCCGAAGCGAAACCTGAGGCCAGGCTCAAGAGAATATCCACGGCGTTATCTCCTTCGACTCAGGTCAGATCCAGGCATTGACGAGGGGAGGCAGCGCGACCCCCAGCCCGGTGTTGAACAGCCAGTAGATCGGCAAGGTCAGGGCGATGCCGATGGCCAGGTCGCGCAAGGGATGCCGGCTGCCGAACCCACGGGCGGCGCAGGCGAACAGCAGGGCGGCGGCCAGTACGAAGCCGATGACATCGATGAGCAGTGCGATGGCCAGGATGCCGGCGGTCACCCAGGCCGCTCCCGGCTTTGCGCCGACCCGCGCACCGCTGGCCTTGCTGTCTGTCGACAGGTCACGAAAGCCCCCGGTGATCGCCTGGTAGCTCAGCAGCACCCCCACGCCGCCCAGGAAGGCGGCGACGGCGCAGGGATAGACGTGGGCCCCGAGGATGACGAAGCCCATTTCGGGGGGAAATCGCAAGGCGCCGATGGCCAGGACCGAGCCAATGGCAATCACGCCGAGGCCGATTGCCAGTTGAGCAGGCACAATCCCGTTCGGACGAGCCATGTCAGAGCAGCCCGACCTTGACCAGCATGGCGCGCAGGCGGGCATGCTCCTCATCGACGAATTTGCCGAATTCGTCGCCGGTCAGAATGCTCTGGGTCCAGGCGTTGGCCTTGATGTTCTCCTGCCAGATATTGCTGTGGGTGGCGGCCATGACCGCGTCGGTCACTTCCTGGCGCTGTGCCGGCGTCAGGTTTGCCGCGCCGTAGACACCGCGCCAGTTACCGATGACCACGTCATAGCCGTTCTCCTTGAGGGTGGGGGCATCGATGCCTTCTACGCGGTTGGGGGCGCCAATGGCCAGCAAGCGGAACTGCTTGGACTGCACGTACTTGGCCAGCTCGGCGTACCCGCCGGTGATCACCGTGATATGTCCGCCCAGGGTGGCGGCAACCACTTCGCCGCCACCGGCGTAGGCGACGTAGTTCACCTGGTTGACCGGGACGTCCATCTTGCCGGCCAGTTCCGCGATGCCGATGTGGTCGATGGAGCCCTTGGAGCCGCCGCCCCACTTGATGCTGGAAGGGTTGGCCTTGAAGTCCTTGAGCAGGTCTGCGAGGTTTTTGTAGGGCGAGTCCTGGCGGACGGCAAGCACGTTGTACTCCGTGAACAGCCGGGCGATGGGGGTCACATCCTTGAGGGTGATCTGGGGCTTGTTCTGCTCCACGGCCGTGACCATGATCGCGCCCACCACCAGCAGGGCGTTGGGGTCACCCTTGCTGCCGTTGGCGAACTGCGCCAGGCCCAGGGTGCCACCGGCGCCCCCCTTGTTTTCGAAGGTGACGGATTTGGCGCTTTTGGCCTCGACCAGGGCCTTGCCGAGAATCCGTGCGGTCTGGTCGTAGCCCCCGCCCACGGAGCCAGGGGCCATGAACTTGACGGTGTCCAGCGCAAGGGCCGGTGTGGCGAGCGTGGTGACGCCAAGGGCTGCGGCAATGCAGATGCAACGGCTGAATCGACGGACTGTCGTGAACATGAATTTCTCCCCAGACTATTGTTTTTGTGAGTACCGGTAAATCCAGCCTAGCAGCGCCGCCGGATTTCGGAGGGGAGTCATGAAACCTGTTGCGAAGTCAGCCGTTGCCTGTCACCCAGGGCGAAAGGGTGAGCACCGCGACCGGCAGGGCAAGGGCGGCGATCAGTGTCTGGCCGGCGATGATGCCGGCCATCAATGGGGCATCACCGCCCATTTGCCGGGCCATGATGTAGGACGAGGAGGCGGTCGGCAGCGACTGGAACAGCAACACGGCAATCGCTGCGTCGCCCTGCAGGCCAACCAGGCGGCACGCGATCAGGGTCACGGCCGGCATGATGATGAATTTGGTGAACGAGGACATGCCGATGGGCTTGAGCCAGGCCCGGGCCGTTTTCAGTTCCAGGGCGGCCCCGACACACAGCAGGCCCAGCGGCAGCGAGGCCTGGCCGAGCGCCTTGAGCACGGCGTCCGCTCCCGGCGGGAGCCCCGTACCGGTGCCTTGCAGAAGGATGCCCGCCGCGCACGCCAGTATCAGCGGGTTCGTCGCCAACTGCCTGGCCACCCGCTTCAGCGGTAGCCGTCCGCCTGGGCCAAAACGGGCGAAGATCAGTACGCAGAGGATATTCACCGTCGGTACGATCGCCGCATTCGCCACCGCCGCCAAGGCAATGCCCGAGGTGCCGAACAAACCTGCCGCCGCAGAGACCCCGACATAGTTGTTGAAGCGCACGCCACCCTGGAACACCGAGGTAAAGGCCGCGTCAGTGCCTTGGAACAGGCGCCTCGAACCCGCCAGCAGCATCGCTACCGTGACAGTCGACACCACCAGCGCCACGAACATCTCGCGTACCGGCACCTCGCTCAGTTGAGCGGTGGCAAGGCCATGGACGAACAGCGATGGCAACAAGACGTAGTAACCCAGGCGTTCGGCCTGCGGCCAGAAACTGTCGGCCAGGAAGCCCGATTGCCTGAGCCAGGCCCCCAGGGCTATCAACAGTGCGATGGGAAACAGGGCGAGCAGCAACGCTAACGTCATCTTGCATCCACCGGTCAGTCAGGAAAAGGA